>CAIXXP010000261.1 GCA_903923465.1 uncultured Sphingomonadales bacterium
CGTCACTGCCGAAGGCGACGTGCGGCTGATGATTGATGATCGCGAATTGATGAAGGCGATCATGGGCAGCGAGCCGACACCGCCCAGTCACGCCTCCTTTGCACTTCTCTGCGAAAGCCCAGCAGCGGTTGATCAGGCCGTGGCCAGGGCGCGCGACGCCGGATTTTCGGTGATTAAAGAGCCTTGGGATGCTTTCTGGGGCCAGCGCTATGCGATTGTTGCCGATCCCGACGGCTATATGGTCGATTTGTTTGCTGCCATTTGAGCAGGGATAAAAACGTCAGCCACTCAATGCCCATAGCGGCGATGGAATTACATAATGACCGATCTCTTTTCCAAATTCGACCCCCTGATCGAAATGCGCCGCGATCTGCTCGCCACCGGCGTGACCGATCCCTTCAGCCTCGTCATGGAGAAGGTGATCAGCCCCACCGTGGCCGTGTGCAACGGGCGCGAGACGATTTTGCTCGGCACTTACAACTACATGGGCATGACCTTTGACCCCGACGTGATCGCGGCGGGCAAGCGGGCGTTGGATGACTTTGGCGCGGGCACCACCGGCAGCCGCTGCCTCAACGGCACCTATGCCGGGCACAAGGCGGTGGAAGCGGCGCTGTGCGATTTCTATGCCATGGATCATGCCATGGTGTTTTCCACCGGCTATCAGGCGAACCTCGGCATCATCAGCACTGTCGCCGGCAAGGGCGACTACATCATCCTCGACATCGACAGCCACGCTTCCATCTGGGACGGCTGCAAGATGGGCGACGCCGAGGTGGTGCCTTTCAAGCACAACGACATCGAGGCCATGGAAAAGCGCCTGCGCCGCGTGCCCGAGGGCGCCGGCATTCTGGTGGTGCTGGAGGGCGTCTATTCGATGATGGGCGACATCGCGCCGCTGAAGGAAATGATCACCATCGCCAAGAAATATGGCGCCATGGTGCTGGTGGACGAGGCGCACTCGATGGGCTTCATCGGCCCCAACGGGCGCGGCGTGGCCGAGGATCAGGGGGTGCTCGATCAGGTCGATTTCGTCATCGGCACTTTTTCCAAGTCGGTGGGCACGGTCGGCGGCTTCTGCGTATCCAACCATCCCAAGTTCGAGATCCTGCGGCTGGTGTGCCGGCCTTATGTCTTCACCGCCAGCCTGCCACCCAGTGTGGTCGCCACCGCCGCCACCTCCATCGGCAAGCTGAAGCACGGCGCGGCCAAGCGCGCGCACCTGTGGGAGAACAGCCGCACCCTGCACGCCGGGCTGAAGGCGCTGGGCTTTACCCTTGGCACCGAGACGCCGCAAAGCGCCATCATCGCCGTGATCATGCCCGATCTGGAGCGCGGTGCCGGCATGTGGGAGGCGCTGCTGCACGAGGGGCTCTATGTGAATCTGGCCCGCCCCCCGGCGACGCCCGCCGGGATGACGCTGCTGCGCTGCTCGCTCTGTGCCGAGCATTCGGCGGAGCAGGTGCAGACGATTATCGGGATGTTTGAGCGGGCGGGTAAGGCTGTCGGGATTATTTGAAGGATTAAGGGAAGCCTTGGGGGCGTTACGCCCCCAAACCCCCGGAACGTCTTCCGGCGCGAGGGTGTGCCAGTGGCGAGCTTATCCTTTGCCGCGAAGCCGCTTTAGCAGCCTGCGGCGCGGAGGTTTAGCGCCAAGGCCGAACTGGTGCGCCATGCCGACAGTAATGGGGTTTGGGGCCTAAGGCCCCAAGACTGCCCCCTTAATTTTTCCGAAAATCAAACCTCGCCAATGCGATCCGCAAACAGCAGCCGCCCGGCGGCCAGGTGCCACAACGCCTCGTTGAACTGCTCTGGCGCCATGGCGAAGCAGCCTTCGCTGCGGCCCAGCTTGCCCCATTTGGCCAGCATGTCGGGCGCGGCATACCACGCCGGGTGCATGACGATGGCGCGGTCCATCGCGTTGGAATTGTCGGCATCCATGCCGGTGAGGCGAATCGAGGTGCCGTATTTGCCATCGTACCACGAGCCGGTGAGGTAGGCCCCGCGCGAGGTGGCCTCCGAGCCGACCGCGTTCGAGAAGCTCTTCAGCCAGCCGTCATGCTCCGGATCGGAGCCGCGACCGTGGGCGACGAGGAACGAGGTGAGGGTGCCGCTTTCCAGATTGACGATGTGCAGGCGCGGCGAGGCGGAGGACAGGGCGAAATCGGCGACGCCCACCCTGTCTTTCTGCCACAGCACGGCGCTGGCACGATCCGCCTCGCGCGTGGCGATATCCACCACCTTGCGCTGATAAGGGGTGAGCGGATTGGCCTCGGCGGCGACGGTGGGCGCTTCTGTTGGGGCAGGCGCCGGCGCGGCGGCGGCGTTATGGGGTGGGGCATGGTGGTCAGCATGGGCATGATGGCCGGGGGCATGATGCCCGCCCGCGTGGTGTGCCGCCCGGTGGCCGCGCGCCAGCGCCCTGCCGGGCAACACCAACGCGGCGCCCGCCGCTACAGACCCGGCCAGCAGATCCCGCCGCTTGAAGCCCCTTGTGATGCGCTGATCTTGCATAAGCCCGGTAAATAACACCAGAACAACCGATTTTCTACGCGGAATCGCCAGATTGGCGCGCTGCCACGGCAAGTTGCCCCAGCGCATCGCCATCCACCCGCATGACGGTCCATTCGTCCATCGCCCGGGCGCCCAGGGTTTTGTAGAAGGCGATGGAGGGGGCGTTCCAGTCGAGCACCCACCATTCCAGTCTGGCGCAGTTCCGCTCCACCGCCAGCGCGGCAAGCGCCGACAGCAGCGCCTTGCCGAGGCCGTGGCGCCGGGCCTCGGGGCGGACGAAAAGATCCTCCAGATAGATGCCGGGGCGTCCCTCGAAGGTGGAAAAATTGTGAAAAAACAATGCGAACCCCACGGGATCGCCGTCGAGTTCGGCGATCAGCACCTCGGCCATCGGGCGCGCGCCAAACAGGTAGGTGCCCAGCGTTGCCTCATCCATGCGCACCTCGTGGGCGAGGTGTTCGTATTCGGCCAGCTCGCGAATCAGCGCGGCGATGAGGGGCAGGTCGGTGGGGGCGGCGGGGCGGATGGCGGTGGTGGTCATGTCCGCTGAGTAGCCGATTGGGGGCGGCTTGCAACGGGCTGGGCAACGGGTTGGGCAACGGTTAGGCAGTGGCGAGCGCACAGACGATTGGCGCGATTAGCGCGCCATTAGCGCGCCATTAGCAGGCCATTAGCGCTCAGCCCGGTTCGATGACCATGTGATTGCCCGACAGGACAACGCGGTGGAGGCGCGAGAGAGCCGATTCGCCGAGCAGATTGACCTGCAGGCCCGGAACGACGACGGCGGGGACATCGCGCATCACCTGCCCGCCGATTTGCAGGCGGGGGATGTGCAGCAGCTGCGCGTCGGCCATGCCATCGGCGGTGCGCAGCAGGGGGCGCATCTTGGCCGTTTCGACCGGCAGGCCAAGGCGGCGGGCATCGGCTTCGGTGAGGGAAACAAGGTCGGCGCCGGTATCCACCACGAAGCTGGCTGCCTGTCCGTTGACCCGGGCGTTGAGTTCGAAGCCACCGGTATCGTTGCGGGTGAGGATGGTTTGGCCGGGCGGGGCGGATTGGCCGGGCTGGGTGGCGGCGAGCAGGCTGGTGGCCGCGTCGGAGGGGATGTCGAGGGGTGATTCGGTGGCGCTGGCGGGGACCGGCGCGAACAGCGGGCGCGCCGCCAGTTGCTGGCCGACCAGCACGACGGCCGAGGCGGCGAACAATCCTGTGAGTAGCATCCGCGACATGGCGGATAGGCTTAGCAGGGGATGGTTAACGGATGGTGGTGGGGCAGCTTAGCGACGAAATATCCGGGACAGGAAACCATGTCGCGCTGGTGCCGTGGCAACATCCGGCAACCTTCTCGCTATGTAGAAGGTTGGGCTACCCCAGTCGAAGCGCCACTTGTCGTAGCGGTAGCCGCACAACGCTTCGGCGGTTTTCACGGGAATGTCGAATATATGGTCGACATTGGCCTGATCGCCACCTTCACTTTCTTGAGCAGCCCATTGATGCTCCTTGATCGGGGCGTAGGCATCAGGGAGGGTTCCCTTCGCGTGAAGGTCGAAAAGTCCGCCTTGCGAATTGTGGTACGTGGTCCAGATATCCAAACCACGATCGTACATCGCCGCGTGCGAGGCCATTACCGTTTCATGGACATAGCAGGCCAATATGCGTCCACCCATCGAGAGACCGCGACATAGGTCAGGCGTGGCAAAGGCGAAATCGTTTGACCACAATATCGTCCAGCCGCCCGGCAAGCTTGCCACAGAAAATGGTGCTTCGTTGGCCTCGTCGATCTCGTCAGTCGCTGCCAGATTTAGCCGAGCCAACATATCGTCACGGGTGGTCTGATCTGATCCGATCCACGAAATGCGAAAGCCCATCCCCGTTCACTCCGCCGCAACACCCTCCTTCGCGGCGGCTTCGGCTTCCAGGGCGGCGGCTTTGGCTTCGACCAGGCCGACGATGTGGTCGAGCATGTCGGCGCTCTCGATGGTGTGGGCGGTGACGCCGGAGAGGTAGACCATGTGCTTGCCGTTGCCGCCGCCGGTGAGGCCGATGTCGGTCTCGCGCGCTTCGCCGGGGCCGTTGACGACGCAGCCGAGGACGCTGAGCGACAGCGGCGTCTTGATGTGGCTGAGGCGGGATTCGAGGGCCTCGACGGTGCGGATGACGTCAAAACCCTGACGCGCGCAGGACGGGCAGGAGACGACGCGGACGCCGCGGGTGCGCAGGCCCAGCGACTTGAGGATCTCGAAGCCGACGCGGACTTCTTCCTCCGGCTCGGCCGAGAGCGAGACGCGGATGGTGTCGCCGATGCCGGCCCACAGCAGATTGCCCATGCCGATGGAGGATTTCACCGTGCCGCCGATCAGCCCGCCCGCCTCGGTGATGCCAAGGTGCAGGGGGCAATCAACCACTTCGGCCAGGCTCATGTAGGCGGCGACCGCGAGAAACACGTCGGAGGCCTTCACCGCGACCTTGAATTCGTGGAAATCGTGATCCTGCAGCAGCTTGATATGATCGAGCGCGGATTCGACCAGCGCCTCGGGGCAGGGCTCGCCGTATTTTTCGAGCAGGTCCCGCTCCAGCGAGCCGGCGTTCACGCCGATGCGGATGGAGCAGCCATTGGCCTTGGCGGCGCGGACGACTTCGGCCACGCGCTCGCTGCTGCCGATGTTGCCGGGGTTGATGCGCAGGCAGGCGGCGCCGGCATCCGCGGCCTCCAGCGCGCGCTTGTAGTGGAAGTGGATGTCGGCCACGAGCGGCACGTTGGCGGCGCGGACGATCTCGCGGAAGGCGGTGGTGCTCTCCACATCGGGGCAGGAAACCCGCACGATATCGGCCCCGGCCTCCTCGCAGCGGCGGATCTGCTCGATCGTCGCCTTCGCATCGGAGGTGAGGGTGTTGGTCATGGTCTGCACAGCGATGGGGGCATCGCCGCCCACGGGCACGCGGCCCACCATGATCTGACGGCTTTTGCGACG
>CAIXXP010000262.1 GCA_903923465.1 uncultured Sphingomonadales bacterium
CCGTAAATCGTCAAAGGCTCGCGCTCATTGCAGGGCCGACCGCCAGCGGCAAGAGCGATTGTGCGGTGCGGCTCGCGCTGGCGCTGACCGGGCGGGGCCAAAAACCGGTCATCATCAATGCCGACAGCGCGCAGGTCTATGCCGATCTGGCGGTGCTGAGCGCCCGGCCGAGCGAGGCCGAGATGCGCGGCGTGGCCCACCGCCTGTTTGGCGCATGGGACGGGGCGCAAGCCTGCTCGGCGGCGGATTGGGCGACAGCGGCGCGGCTGGCGATTGCGGAAGCCCATGCGCAGGGGGCGGTGCCCATATTGGTGGGGGGAACCGGGCTTTATCTGCGCACGCTGCTGGATGGCATTGCCCCGATACCGCCGATCGACCCGGCCGTGCGCGCGGCTGTGCGGGCGATGCCCGTGGCCGAGGCCTACGCGGCGCTGAGGGTTGAAGACCCGGCCCGGGCCGCCGCGCTGGCCCCGGCGGACGCCACGCGGGTGGCGCGCGCGCTGGAGGTGGTGCGCTCCACCGGGCAGCCGCTGGCCCATTGGCAGGCGCGGTTGGAAGGGGGCATTGGCGAGGCGGTGACGCTGCATCCGCTGGTGCTGTTGCCGGAGCGCGACTGGCTGTATGCGCGCTGCAACGCGCGCTTTGCCGCCATGCTGGAGAGCGGCGCGGTGGATGAGGTGGAGCGGCTGCTGGCGCGCGGGCTGGAGCCGAACCTGCCGGTGATGCGGGCGATTGGCGTGGGCGAGATCGCCGGCTGGCTGCGCGGCGAATTCTCTCGCGAAGAGGCCTTGCGGCAGGGGCAACAGGCCACGCGCAACTACGCCAAACGGCAATTCACCTGGATGCGCCATCAGCCCCCGGCGCATTGGCCAAGGGTCGCGCCAGAAACGGTCGATATTTTCGAGTCATTTGTATTTTTATTACGCCAAGATGGGTTGACATGACATTTACTATCGCATAGTGACGCATCACTGCCTGCAGCGAGTGGGCAACAAGCGAGATGGGCCCAAGACCCGGCACAGCCCCCTGTGCCGGGTCGGTTCATTAAGAAAGCGCCGCTATTGGCGAATGCGCGCAGCGGGCTGGCCGGGAGTTGGCAGGCCCTGCGCGAGTGTGGAAGGAATCGGGACGGTGAGCGAGGAGCGCAGCGGCGCCAATATTCTGGTCGAAAGCCTGGTGCGGCAGGGCGTGGAATTCGTCTTCGGCTATCCCGGTGGCGCGGTGCTGCCGATCTATGACGCGCTGTTCGGCGAGGAGCGGATCCGACACATTCTGGTGCGGCACGAGGCGGGCGCGGCCCATGCGGCGGAGGGCTATGCCCGATCCACCGGCAAGCCCGGCGTGGTGCTGGTCACATCCGGCCCCGGCGCGACCAATGCGGTGACCGGCATTGCCGACGCCTTCATGGATTCGATCCCGCTGGTCATCATCACCGGGCAGGTGCCCACCGCCATCATCGGCACCGACGGGTTTCAGGAGGCCGACACCATCGGCATCACCCGCCACTGCTGCAAGCACAACTATCTGGTGAAAGACCCCGCCGACCTGGCCGCGACCATCGACGAGGCGTTTCAGATCGCCACGACCGGGCGGCCGGGGCCGGTGCTGATCGACATTCCCAAGGACGTGCAGATCGCCTCTGCCCTGTGGCACGATACGCTGCCGCAACGCCGCAATCGCTATTCGCCGCAAACCGAGGGGGCGAGCGAGGATGTCGCCCGCGCTGTGGAACTGCTCGCCAATGCCAAGGCGCCGGTTTTCTACACCGGCGGCGGGGTGATCAATTCCGGCCCGCGCGCCAGTGCGCTGCTGCGCGAGTTGCAGGCGCTGACCGGCGCGCCGGTTACCTCGACGCTGATGGGCCTGGGCGCCTTCCCGGCCGACCATGCAGACTGGCTGGGCATGCTGGGCATGCATGGCACCTATGAGGCGAACTGGGCGATGAACCAGGCCGATGTGATGGTGTGCATCGGCGCGCGGTTTGACGACCGGGTGACCGGGCGGCTGGACGCCTTCTCGCCCCATTCCACCAAGATCCACATCGACATCGACCGGTCGAGCATCAACAAGACGGTGACGGTGGATCTGCCGATCATCGGCGATTGCGCCCGGGTGCTGGAGCAGATGATCGCCGTGTGGGGCAAGCGGCCGGCGCAGGACCTTTCCGCGTGGAAGGCCCGCATCGATGGCTGGCGCGCGAAGAAGAGCCTGTCCTATCCGCGGCTGGCGCGCGAGATCGCGCCGCAATACGCGATCGAGCGGCTGTATGCGCTGACGCAGGCGCACCGGCCGATCGTTTCGACCGAAGTGGGCCAGCATCAGATGTGGGCGGCGCAATACTTCCCGATCAACCAGCCCAACGAGTGGCTGACCTCGGGCGGCCTCGGCACCATGGGCTATGGCCTGCCTGCCGCCATCGGCGCGCAACTGGGCAACCCCGGGCGGCTGGTCATCGACATTGCCGGCGAGGCCAGCATCCAGATGAACATTCAGGAGCTGGGCACCGCCACGCAATATCGCCTGCCGGTGAAGGTGTTCATCCTCAACAACGAGTGGATGGGCATGGTCCGCCAGTGGCAGGAGCTGACCTATGAAAGCCGCTACTCGAATTCATACAGCGATTCGCTGCCCGATTTCGTGGTGCTGGCCGAAGCCTATGGCTGGAAGGGCATCCGCATCAACAGCGAGGCCGAACTGGACGCCGGTATTCAGGCGATGATCGACCATGACGGCCCGGTTATCGTCGATTGCCGGGTGGCCAAGGAAGCCAATTGCTTCCCGATGATCCCCAGCGGCGCGGCCCATACCGACATGATCCTGTTCGGCGACAACGTGGCCGGCACGATGGATGATGAAGCCAAGGCGCTGGTGTAGCGCGCTCCCGGCATGCGCCGGCAGCATGCGGCACCGGCCGGCGCCGAACGAGATGGAACGAAAGACGAATAGATGATGAAGATCACCCAGGCCGCCTCCGAGCGCCATGTTCTGACCATAACCGTCGACAACGAGGCGGGCATTCTGGCCAAGATCGCCGGGCTGTTCACCGCGCGCGGCTATAATATCGACAGCCTGACGGTGGCCGATATTTCCGAGAACCACGCGGTCAGCCGCATCACCATCGTCACCCACGGGCCGCCGGCGGTAATCGACCAGATCCGCGCGCAACTGGAGCGGCTGGTGCCGGTGCATAAGGTGAACGACCTTACCGAGGACGGCCCCCATGTCGAGCGCGAGCTGGCGCTGATCAAGGTGGCCGGCAAGGGCGAGAACCGCGTGGAGGCCCTGCGCATCGCCGACCTGTTTCGCGCCAAGGTGGTGGACACCACCACCGCCAGCTTCATCTTCGAGCTGACCGGCGCGCCCGACAAGATCGACAGCTTCGTGGTGCTGATGCGCGAACTGGGGCTGGTGGAAGTGGGCCGCACCGGCATCGTCGGCATGATCCGCGGAGGCAGCGCCACCTGAAATCGCCCATAACGGTTGATTCGTGCCAAGACAGTTGATTCAAAGGGGCGTCTGTTGCAGGGGGCCCGCCAAGCATTGAGCCGCATAATCCAAGCCAGTTTAGTGCCTGATGGCACATGTGCCCCTCTTCATTCTGGGGGCCATCAAGGGGAAAACCAGTGAAAGTCTATTACGACGCCGATTGCGACCTGAACCTGATCATCAACAAGAAGATCGCCATCCTCGGTTATGGCTCGCAGGGCCATGCCCATGCGCAGAACCTGCGGGATTCCGGCGTGAAGGAAGTGGCCGTGGCGCTGCGTCCGGGTTCGGCCACGGCCAAGAAGGCTGAGGCCGCCGGCTTCAAGGTGATGGCGAACAAGGACGCCGCCGCCTGGGCCGACATCCTGATGATCCTGGCCCCCGATGAGCACCAGGCCGCGATCTACGCGGACGACCTGCACGCCAATCTGAAGCCCGGCGCGGCGCTGGCCTTCGCCCATGGCCTCAATGTCCACTTCGGCCTGATCGAGGCGCGTACCGATGTCGACGTGATCATGATCGCACCCAAGGGCCCGGGCCACACCGTGCGATCCGAATATCAGCGCGGCGGCGGCGTGCCATGCCTCATCGCCGTCCATCAGGATTCGACCGGCAATGCCCACGACATCGGTCTGGCCTATGCCTCGGGCGTGGGCGGCGGCCGCTCGGGCATCATCGAGACCAACTTCCGCGAGGAATGCGAAACCGATCTGTTCGGCGAACAGGCCGTGCTGTGCGGCGGCACGGTCGAGCTGGTCCGCGCCGGCTTCGAAACCCTGGTGGAAGCCGGCTACGCGCCGGAAATGGCCTATTTCGAGTGCCTGCACGAGGTGAAGCTGATCGTCGACCTGATCTACGAAGGCGGCATCGCCAACATGAACTATTCGATCTCCAACACGGCCGAGTATGGCGAATATGTCAGCGGCCCGCGCGTCGTCACCGCCGACACCAAGGCGGAGATGAAGCGCATCCTCGAGGACATCCAGTCCGGCCGTTTCGTGCGCGACTTCATGCTCGAGAACCAGGCCGGCCAGCCCAGCTTCAAGGCCACCCGCCGCCGCGCCGCGGAGCACCAGATCGAGGACGTCGGTTCGCGCCTGCGCGCCATGATGCCCTGGATCGCCAAGAACAAGCTGGTCGACACCGCCCGCAACTAGGATGCCATGAGCGCGGACCCCATCCCCTCAGCCGAGGACGCCGCAGAGGCGCTCAAGATTCGGCTGAGGGGGGATCTGCGTATTGCCATGCGGGCCCGGGCGGCGGCTGAAACCGCCGTCCTGCGCGCCCTGATCGCGGCCTTGGACAACGCCCAGGCCGTGCCCCTCCCGCCGGGTCATCGACGCTACATGGAGCACGCCTTCGGCGATCGCGCCGCGGAGGTTCCACGTTTGCGCCTGGACG
>CAIXXP010000263.1 GCA_903923465.1 uncultured Sphingomonadales bacterium
CATATCAGACGCCCCTCGCACCTTCCCCTTACCCCTTACACCCCACCCCTGCTTCCCCGCCTATTTCCCCCCATCCGGCGGATTATGCTTCATCACGAAATCCACCGATGCCTGCAACATCGCCAGCCGCGTCTCGCTGTTCAGCAGCCAGTGATCGGCTCCCGGCAGCGTAACCAGTTCCACATCCTTGCCCGCCCGCCGCAGCGCCTCGGCCATGCGGCTGCTCTGGCTATATTCCACCACGGTGTCGTCCTTGCCGTGGATCAGCAGGATGGGCACGCTCACCTTGTCGACGAAGCGGATGGGCGAGACCTCGGTGAGGTGCTGGCCCATGCCGATTTCCTGTTTGATATTGCGGTAGAGCATCAAGTCCTGATTGGCCTCCGCCAGATCGGCGTTAACCTTGTCGTTCAGGTCGCTTATCCCGGCCATGGAGGCAGCGCAGCGATATAGTCCCTGCTGCACGGTCACACCCACCAGCGCGGCATAGCCGCCATAGCCCCACCCGACGATGCAAACCCGTTGAGGGTCCACAATCCCCTGCTTGACCAGTTCGGCGAGGCCATCGGAAACATCGCTCTGCATCTTGCGGCCATATTCGCCATAGCCGGCCTGCTCGAACGGCCGGCCATAGCCGCCAGAACCGCGGAAATTGGGCTGGAATACCACATAGCCGCGCGAGGCGAAGGCCTGCGCCAACCAGTCGAAGCCGGCGGTATCGTACGCGCCGAAAGGCCCGCCATGCGGCACCACCACTGCCGGCAGGGCCTTCGCCGGGCGCCCTTGCAGAAACCGGGCCGGGGGCAGCGTCAGCACCCCTTCCATCTTCAGCCCGTCGGCGGCGGTAAAGGGCGCCATCTTCATCGGCCCGACATCGTCCTCGTCCATCGGATAGGATTGGCCCAGTTCGTCGGCCTTGCCGGTTTTGATATCCACCTGCCACCAGGTAATCGGATCGCCGGGCCCGGTGGTCGTCACCACCAACCGGTCGAAGGCATCGTTGTGGTCGACCAGTTCCATATGCAACCCGGGAAAGGCGCGCTGGCTGGCCTTGTAGATCTTCTCCTGCCGGGCATCGAGGAAATGGCTCTCGTCCCCCGCGGCATCGGTGGTAAAGCCAAGCAGGTGGTGGCCACGATCCTCGAAGGTTCCCTTCACGGCCTCCCCATCAAGATAGGGCACCGATGCACCCCCGGCCAGCGGCACGCTGAACCAGCGAACCAGCCCGCCCTCTGCCTCGATCAGGCTGTAGATCACGCTTGGGCCACCGGGGGCGCCGTCGGGGGTAAAGCCGATCAGTTCGACCTGCCCCCGCAGATCCTTGCCCGAGGTCAGCGCCACGCCATGCGCATTGCGAACTATCCACTCGCCCGTCCTGTGATAAACATCCAGCGACGCGGCTACCGCCCCCGCTCCATCCAGCAACCAGTCGCGATTCATCCCTTCCGCGTCCGGTCCGGGATGCTTGGCGATCACCCGATGCTTGCGCGTTTGCAGATCCATTTCATAGAGATCGACGCCGGGGTAGTCCTCGTCCGCGTTCGCGGCCAAAACGCCGTCCCCGCCAAAATAGCCATACCAGCGTCCATCGCGCTGCAGCACGCCGTAAGTGCCGTAAACGATGTTGGTGATGCCAGGCTCTCCGGCAAACACTTCCCAGGCCTTGCTGCCATCCACCGGCACGACCAGCACCCCACCAGCCTCCCACTTCTTCACGGTGAAGTCGGCGCCCAACTTCACCGTCTGGCTAAAATGGACCAGCACCTGCATATCGCCGGCCCATGCGATGCCGCGCAGCTTCACATCGCCGATCTTGGCCGAGGCCACCAGCTTTTTGGCACTATCGAGCACCAGCAGCCGCCGCACCCCGCCAACAATGCCGACAATCGCCACATGCTCGCCAGAGGGCGACATCGCCGCCATCTCGAAGCCGGGCAGTTGGCCATAGGTGGCGAGGGGAGGCGGCCCCGAGTGCGGCGCCTCCGCCCGCGCCGGCACAGCCACCACCATCGCCAGCGCCGCAAGGCCGGCGAAAAACGCCCTCATCCGCATCATTCAATATCCCCCAAACCCGCCCCGTCCGGGCTCCCCATGGCGCAAGACTACAAAAAGCCCCGCAACAAGCAACGCTTTGCAGCGCCGATGTGGTGGGATTTTGGCGAATAAGGTGAGGGTGAGGGTGAGGGTGAGGGTGAGGGGAGGCCAAGGTGAAAGCGAAGGTGCGAGGGGCGCCCGATATGCCGATTTGCCGTGCAAATCGGTTGGCCCCTCGCGCTCCCAATTCCTGTCACTGTCGCGCCAAGGGTTCAACCTTGCGCAACCCCGCCGCGCCGCAGGCATGAAAGCCAATTCGCGGCCGGGCGCAACTGAAAGCCGCTTCGCGGCCGGGGCGCCACATCGCCAACCGGGCGCCACGTCAACAGTAATGGGAGCGCGAGGGCGATGGCCCTCGCACCTTCCCTGATCTTTCCCCGCATCTTCCCGTAAACCCTTACCCGCCCAAACTTCATCCCCTGCTGACATCCCCGCCGCGCCCTGCTAACGCGCCCCGATGACCGACCTCGCCAAGATCCGCAATTTCTCCATCATCGCCCATATCGACCACGGCAAGTCCACGCTGGCGGATCGCCTGATCCAGTTCACCGGCGGCCTCACCGAGCGCGAGATGAGCCCCCAGTTGCTCGACAACATGGATATCGAGCGCGAGCGCGGCATCACCATCAAGGCCCAGACCGTCCGCCTCAAATACAAGGCGCTGGACGGCGAGACCTACGAGCTCAACCTCATGGACACCCCCGGCCACGTCGACTTCGCCTATGAAGTCTCGCGCAGCCTGGCCGCCTGCGAAGGCGCGCTCCTCGTGGTCGACGCGGCCCAGGGCGTCGAGGCGCAAACCCTCGCCAACGTCTACCAGTCCATCGAGCACAACCACGAGATCGTGCCCGTCATCAACAAGATCGACCTCCCCGCCGCCGAGCCGGAAATGGTCAAGGCACAAATCGAGGAAATCATCGGCCTGGACGCCTCCAACGCCGTCCTCACCTCGGCAAAATCCGG
>CAIXXP010000264.1 GCA_903923465.1 uncultured Sphingomonadales bacterium
AAGCCGCTGATGCAGTTGAACATGGTGGTTTTGCCGGAGCCGTTTGGCCCGATCAGCCCGCAGATCTGGTTGCGGCCCACATCGAATGAAACGCCGGCCAGCGCGACAATGCCACCGAACCGCATTTCGACATCGACGACCCGCATCAGCGGGGCGGTGTTGACGGTCATGAGCGGAAAGCCCCGATCGCGCCACAGGGCGCGACGCAAAGCCGAAGACTGGTCATCCTGCGATGACGGGCGCGTAACTTCGGGGCGACCACGATACCTCCCTGATTTTTCCTTGCTCCAGGGACGAACTGGAGAGGTTTCGTTCAATCGGCGCGCGTGCTGCTCGTGCCGCTCGGATCGCGCCGCTATGCGTAAGCTAACTGGGACCCTTGTCCGCATCAAGGGGTTGATGCGGCTTTTGGCTTTGTGCAGGAAAT
Organism: uncultured Sphingomonadales bacterium; assembly: GCA_903923465.1. Taxonomy (GTDB): domain Bacteria; phylum Pseudomonadota; class Alphaproteobacteria; order Sphingomonadales; family Sphingomonadaceae; genus Novosphingobium. The sequence continues at coordinate 428 of CAIXXP010000264.1, forward strand.
ATCAGGCTTTTAGGTCAAAGGTGACCGCGGCTTGCAAGGTAGCGTCTGGCGGCAGCACGCCGACGATGCGCAGCCAGCCGCCGAAATGGCGGACGCGGGCGAAGGTAACCTCGTCCACGCTGTAAGGCAGGGTGAAGGTGGTGCCTTCATCGACCCAGGATTGGCCGTCCGGCGAGATCTGCACTTTGGCCAGCACCGCCACCGGACCGTGCGCGGCGACGGCGCGGACGAACACCACCGCTTCCCGCGCCCAGCCGACAGCCTGCGGCGGGGTGGCAAAGGCGCCGCGCCAGTCGGCGACATGGGTCGATATGGCGGTCTTGGCTTCGTGGTTCATCGTCACTCTCCAGGGATGTGGCGCGGCGTGGGTGCGTGATGTGACGGATTATCCGCCCGGCGGTCAAACCTGACGTGATTCTATGAACAGCGAACGAACACCCCGCCGCCAGCGGGGAGCGGGCATTCGCGATGCGCGCTTCGCAGATGCAGCATAAAACCGCCAATATCCGGCGATGCGCATTCCATCATGGCTTCCCGCTCTGCTCGGGGCGATTTCGGCCATAGGGCCGCTGTCGACCGATATGTATCTGCCAGCCTTCCCGGATATCGAGGCGGCGATGGGCAGCGGTCCCGGCTCCGCACAGATTACCATGGCGACGTATTTCGGCGGGCTGGCGGTGGGGCAGATGCTGCAAGGCACATTGTCGGACCGGTTGGGCCGGCGGGCGCCGCTGATCCTGGGCATGGCGATCTATACCCTGGCCAGCATTGGCTGCGCGGTGGCGCCGGACCTGTTCACCCTGTCGCTGATGCGGGCGCTGGCGGCGTTTGGCGGGTCGGCCAGCGGGGTGATTACCCGCGCGGTGGTGCGCGACCTGGCCGAAGGGCATGCGGCGGCGAAAATGATGAGCCAGCTGATGCTGGTGATGGGGGTGGCGCCCATTCTGGCGCCGAGCCTCGGCGGCGTGGTGCTGGGGTTGTGGGGCTGGCAGGCGATTTTCTGGGTGTGCGCCGGGTTCGGCGCCGTCTGCCTCGCCAGCGTGGTCTGGCTGCTGCCGGAAACGCTGCCGCCGCAAGCGCGGGTGAAACTGGGCGCCGGGGCGCAGATCAGCCGCTACGTGCAAGTGCTCGGCGAGCGCGGGTTTATCACCAACACCATGATGGGCGGCATGGCGATGTTCGGCATGTTCGCCTACCTCGCGGGCTCGCCGCCCGTGTTCATCCAGTATTTCCACCTGCCGCCCGCCAGCTACGGCATGCTGTTCGGGCTGTGCGCGTCTGGCTTCATTCTGGCCTCGCAGATCAACCCGCGCATCCTGCACCGCTTCGGCCCGCTGGCGGTGTCGCGCACATCCATGCGCGTCATGCTGGTGGCGACCGCAGTGCTGACGGTGCTCAGCTTCGCCGGCTATGCCACCTGGTGGTCGGTTACGCTGTGCGTGTTCGGTGCCATGTCCAGCCAAGGCTTCACCATGCCGAACGCCACGGTGGGCGCGATGGCGCGCCACGCCGGACATGCCGGGAGCGCCTCGGCCCTGATGGGCACAATGCAATTCTGCCTCGCCGGACTCTCCGGCCTCGCCGTCGGGCTGCTGGCCGATGGCACGCCGCGCGCCATGGCCGCACTGATGCTGGCCGGCGCGATCGGCGCCAACATCGCGGAGACCTGCCGGCCGCGCGCGAAGTAAGCGCGTTGGCGCGGGGTGGTGGCGCGGAAGGAAGCAAGGCGGGGGCGCTGCCCTGGACCCGCAAGGGGACAGTCGTCCCCTTGACCCCTCTCACTCAAGCATAGTGCCTAAAAGAGCGGGGGCTGAGGTATGTGAACGATCACACGCCTCCGCCCCCGCTCTTTTAGGCACTACCTCTGAAGGTCATGGGTCCAGGGGCTTCTGCCCCTGGTGGGGTCGAGGGGCGAAGCCCCCGCCTTGCTTACAGCCCCACCAAACCCCGCGCGAACGCGGTTGCGTCGAACGGTCGCAGGTCGGCGGCTTGTTCGCCGACGCCGACGGCGTGGACGGGGAGGTTGAAGGCTTCGGCGAGGGCGACGACGATGCCGCCGCGGGCGCTGCCGTCGAGTTTGGTGACGACGAGGCCGGTGACATCGACCATGTCTTTGAAGACTTGGACTTGTTGGATGGCGTTTTGGCCGGTGGTGGCATCGAGGACGAGCAGCACGGAGTGGGGTGCGGTTGGGTCTTGTTTTTGCAGCACGCGGATGATTTTGCGCAGTTCTTCCATCAGCGCGGATTTGTTGTGCAGGCGCCCGGCGCTATCGACCAGCAGCACGTCGGCGCCGCTGGCGCGGGCTTTGGTGAGGGCGTCGAAGGCGAGGCCGGCGGGGTCGGCTTCGTGGCTGCCGGAGACGACGTCGCAGCCGGTGCGTTGGCCCCAGACCTGGAGTTGTTCGACGGCGGCGGCGCGGAAGGTGTC
>CAIXXP010000265.1 GCA_903923465.1 uncultured Sphingomonadales bacterium
CCCCCCCCCCCCCCGAATCCCACGCCAAATCCCGCGCCAGCCCCCCGGCCGGCCAGGATCAATTCCCCATCCTGAACATTTCCCAGCCGACCGCCAAACCGCCCGCTTCAGGATTGGAACAGCCATGCCCTACCAAAGCCTGAGCCCCTTCGATGGCAAGCTGCTCAAGGGCTTTTCCGACATCACCACCGGCGAATACGAAAGCCGCATCACCCTGGCCCAGGCCTGTTTCGAAAGCTGGCGCCACACCAGCCCCGCCGCGCGCGCGCCCATCCTCTCGCGCGCCGCCGCCCTGCTGCACGAACTGGCCGAGGCCTTCGCCCACACCATGACGCTGGAAATGGGCAAGCGCATCACCGAGGCCCGCGACGAGGTCGAACGCAGCGCCCGCATCCTCGCCCATTACGCCACCCGTGCCGAAAGCCTCCCCGCCCCCGCCCCGCCGCGCCCCACCCACGGCCAGGCGCAGGGGGAATCGCATGAGGAATACCGCCCGCTCGGCATCATCCTCGCCATAGAGCCGTGGAACCTGCCGTTTTACCAGCTCGCCCGCATCGCCGGCCCGCATCTCATGGCCGGCAATGTGCTGATGGTGAAGCACGCCCGGAATGTGCCGCAATGCGCGCTCGCCTTCGAACAACTGCTACTCGATGCCGGCGCGCCCCTGGGCCTCTACACCAACCTTTTCGCCTCGCACGAACAGGTCGGCCGCATCATCGATGATCCGCGCATCCGGGGCGTATGCCTCACCGGCAGCGTCGCGGCGGGGCGGGCCATCGCCGTCCACGCCGGCCGCAACCTCAAACCCGCCGCGCTGGAGCTGGGCGGCAACGACCCCTTCATCGTGCTGGAAGACGCCGACCTCGACGCGACCATCCCCTGGGCCCTGTGGGGCCGCATGCACAACACCGGCCAAAGCTGCTGCGCGGCCAAGCGCTTCATCGTGGTCGACAGCATCGCCGACCGCTTCCTCGCCGGCTTCCAGGCCGCGCTCGAAGCGCTCACCCCCGGCGATCCGCTGGACGAGGCCACCACCCTGGGGCCCATGGCCAGCGAGACGGCGCTGGTGCAATTGCTCGGCCAGGTGGATGCCGCCGTCGCCCGCGGCGCGACCGTGCTCACCGGCGGCAAGCGCATCATCCGCCCGGGCGCCTTCATGCAGCCCACCATCCTGGCCGACATCACCCCGGAAAACCCCGCCTTCCACGAGGAGTTCTTCGGCCCGGTCGCCCTGTTTTTCCGGGTGAAGGACGAAGCCGAAGCCATCGCCCTGGCCAATGATGCCGCCTTCAGCCCCGGCGCCTCCATCTGGACGCGCGACATCGCCCGCGGCAAGGCCGCCGCCGCCCGCCTAGACAGCGGCACGGTGTTCATCAACGCGCTAGACTGGTCACACCCGGCCGACTGGCCACACCCCGCCGAAGGGTCACACCCCGCCGAAGGGTCACACCCCACCGCCAGGTCAGACCGGGCCGACGGGCCACCCCCGGCGCTGGCCGGCGGCGACACCAGCCACACAGGCTACGGCCCGGAAACCGGCGCCATCGGCATCCGCCAGTTCGTCAACCGCAAGCGGATTATCACCGCCGCCCCGCGCGCCCCGGCCTAGGCCATGCACGCCCAAGCCACCACCGCCGCCACCGCCGCCGCCGCCACCACCACCGCCGCCGCCACCGCGCAGCATGCGACGGGCCGCTATTGCCACCTGTGCCTGTCGCACCACTGCCCCCGCCAAAACCGCCCCCCGGCCGAAGGCGAAGGCCGCCCGGAAACCCACGGCGGCGGCGACCCCCACCCCACCCGGGCCTGAGGCGCGCCTCAGCTCACGATCAGATCTTCGCCAAACCACGGCTTCAGCCCGGCATCCAGCTCCGCCCGGGGCGGCCCCGAGGGGTCACGCAGCCAGTTCCACATGCGGCGGATATCGATCGGCCCGTTCACGCTCGATCGGCCATGCTCGTTGCGGTAATAGTTGGAAACGCGGCGATCCATATAGATCATCCGGCTCTCCACCCGGTCCAGCTCGTCGTTGAAGCGCCAATAGGCCTCCTCGGTCACATCCACCGCCCGCCGGTCCTGCTCGATCAGCCCGGCGATGCACTGCAACGCGAAACGGATCTCGATCTCCAGCAGATCAATCACCTGCAACCCGCCGAAATTATTGGTGTTCGGGCCATAGGCCATGAAGAAATTGGGGAAGCCCGGCAGCATCGAGCCGATATAGGCGCGCGGCCCATCCTTGGCCCACAGCGCCTCCACCCGCGCGCCATCGCGGCCGACAACCTCCATCGGCCACAGGAAATCATTGGCCTTGAAGCCGGTGGCGATGGCAATCACATCCAGCTCGATCTCCTTGCCGTCCACCTCGATGCCCTTGGGCGTCACGCGGGTAACCGGCTCGCTCACCAGCGTCACATTGTCGCGCAGCAGGGCGGTATAGACATTGTCCTCGGGGTCCACGCGGATCGGGCGAGAGGTCATCGGCGGCGCCGCCGGCGTCATCTTGTCGATCAGCTCGGGGCGGCTGGCCAGCTTCTCGCGCATGAAGGCCATGCAACTGTCGCGCATCGCCTTGTTCACCGGGCTGCGGGCATGGGGGTCGTCAAAATCGGGGTCCACCAGCAGCGTCTGGTTGGTGCCATCCGGCCCATACATCCGCCCCATGCGAAAGCGCGCGAAATTCACATAGAACGGCACGTTCCGGTCGTTCCACAGCACCTCCTCGGGCAGCGGGCTCACATAGGACGGCGTGGCATAGCACCAGCTCGGCGTCCGCTGGAACAGATAGGTATGGGCGGCGGTCTTGGCCACCACCGGCGTCATCTGATAGCCCGACGCGCCAGAGCCGAGCACCGCCACGCGCTTGCCGGCCACATCCAGATCCGCCGGCCACCGCGCGGTGTGGCAGGCCACGCCCGCAAAACTGTCCAGCCCTTCAATGGTCGGCATCTGCGGGCGCGAGAGGAAGCCGACGCAGCTGATCACCGCCCGTGCCGTCCAGGTCTTCTCCCCATGCGGCCCCTTGGCGGAAATCTGCCAGCTCGCCTTGCCCTCGTCCCAGATGGCCGAGCTCACCTCGGTGTCGAACACAATGTGCCCGGCCAGATCATAGCGCTCGACGATCCACTCCATATAGCGGACATTCTCCGCCCCCGGGCAGAAGGCGTAAGGATAGGGGAAATCGAGCCCGAACAGATGCAGATAGCCCCGGCTCGGCGAATCCACGCGAATCCCCGGATAGCGGTTCTCGAACCAGGTGCCGCCCACCCCCGAATTCTTCTCGATCAGCACGAAGGGAATGCCCGCCGACTTCAGGTGAACGGCGGCATTGATCCCGGAAATCCCCCCGCCGATCACCACCACCAGAAACTGCTCGCGGGTGGCCAGCGGCGGCTCCTGCTTCCACTTCAGCCCGCGCGCCAGCGGCTCCAGGCCGGTCTCCTCGATCCACATCTCCAGCTCGCGCGCGGGAATGGTGGTGCCGGCAATCAGCTCCAGCGCCCGCGGCAGGCGCTCGCTCGGCCCCGGGTCCAGCTCGGTCACGCCCCGGTCGCGCAGGTCCTTCAGGAAGGCCACGGCCTTGCGCTGCACCTTGGCCACATCCTCGGCATTGGCGATGCGGTCCATGTGCGAATAGCCGAACTCCACCCGCTCCATCTGCATCTGGGCCAGGTCCTCGTCGCCGGTCAGCTGATAGATCAGCCCGCGCAGGATCAGTGGGTCGGCCTGCGCAATCGCGGCCGCGATCTCCGCGTCGGTGGCCTTGGCCAGTTCAGCACTCAGTTTCATGCAGCATCACTCCCGTTCGCGCCCGTGCGCCGCCTTCCCGCGAAAACGCGGGATCGCCGGCCACTATCGCGCCCTGTTTCTGTATGGCGTCGTTCTAACCGGGGCGCGGTTTCAACCGGGGCGACATGGCGCCCGCCGCCCGCATCCGCCGGTCCGTGCGCGCAGGATGCGGGCGCCGGCCCCGCATGGTCAAGCCGGCAAAGGCTTTTCCCGCCCCCGCCCCGCATCTTTCGTAATCACGCAAACGGGCGGGGGAGGGGGGGCCGCGCCCTCACGTCGCCGGCTGGTCGCCCGCCTCGGCCGCATAGTGCCGGGCAATCACCGCACAGGCGATCAGCTGCAACTGGTGAAACAGCATCAGCGGCAATATCACCACCCCCACCTGCGCCGCCGGGAACAGCACGCCCGCCATCGGCACCCCGCTGGCCAGGCTTTTCTTCGATCCGCAGAACAGCAGCACAATCGCGTCCTCGCGGGCAAAACCCGCCGCCCGCCCGGCAAACCAGGTGATGCTCAGAATCACCGTCAGCAACACCGCGCAGAGCAGCGCGATCAGCCCCAGCACCGGCAGCGGCATCTTGTGCCACAGCCCGCCCACCACCGCCGCGCTGAAGGCGGTATAGACCACCAGCAATATCGATCCCCGGTCGACATAGCCGATCACCGCCTTGTGCCGCGTCACGAACCCGCCGATCACCGGCCGCAGCAAATGCCCGGCAACAAACGGCACCAGCAACTGCAACACAATCTTCTCGATGGAATCCAGCGACATCCCCGCCCCGCCCCCGCCCATCAACAGCGTCACCAGCAGCGGCGTCACGAATATGCCCAGCAGGTTGGAGAACGAGGCGCTGCACACCGCCGCCGCCACATTGCCCCGCGCGATCGAGGTAAAGGCGATCGACGACTGCACCGTGGAGGGCAACAGCGTCAGAAACAGCATGCCCGTGGCCACAATCGGCGGCACATGCGGTATCGCCGCAATCCCCAGCCCCGCCAGCGGAAACAGCACGAAGGTCGCCGCCAGCACCATCAGATGCAGCCGCCAATGCCCGGCCCCGGCCAAAATCGCCTCGCGTGACAGCTTGGCGCCATGCAGGAAGAACAGCAGCACGATGCCCGCATCCGCCGCCCAGCTCATGAAGCCGGCAAAGCCCCCCCGCGCCGGCAACAGCGAGGCCAGCAACACCGTCCCCAGCAGCGCGACAATATAGGGGTCCAGCGCGCCCTTCAGTTTGCTCAGCATGGCATGTTCTCCACTGCGGTGATGGCGGCCAGATGCCGGGCCTTGTCGGCCTCCGGCAAAAACGAGCCGGTGAAACTGTTGCGCGCCAACTGGAACAGATCGGCGCGGCCAATCCCGCCCGCCGCCGCCAGTGCCCGAAAATTGTCGTTCACGTAACCGCCAAAATAGGCGGGATCGTCGGAATTCACCGTCACGCGCAACCCCGCCGCCAGCATCCGCGGAATGGGATGCGCCGCCATATCCGCCACCACGCACAGCTTCACATTCGACAGCGGGCACACCGTCAGCGTCAGCCCCTCGCGCACCAGCCGCGCCACCAGCGCCGGGTCCTCCATCGCCCTATTTCCATGGTCCAGCCGGTCGATATGCAGCAGATCCAGCGCCTCGCGCACATAGTCGGGCGGCCCCTCCTCACCGGCATGGGCCACGCGCTTCAGCCCCATGGCCCCGGCCCGCGCGAACACCCGCGCAAACTTGCCCGGCGGATGCCCCAGCTCCGAGGAATCCAGCCCCACCCCGATAATCCGATCGAGAAACCTCTCCGCCTCGCGCAACGTCGCCAGCGCCGCCGCCTCGTCCAGATGCCGCAAAAAGCACAGGATCAACCCCGAGGAAACGCCATGCCGCGCCTTCGCCTCAGCCATACCGGCCAGCAACCCCTCCACCACCACGCCCAGCGGAATCCCCCGCGCCGTATGCGTCTGCGGGTCGAAGAATATCTCGGCATGCCGCACATTGTCACCGGCCGCCCGGTCGAAATAGGCCAGCGCCAGATCGGCAAAATCCTCCGCCTCGCGCAACACCTCTGCCCCGGCGTAATAGATGTCGAGAAAGTCCTGCAACCGGCTGAAGCGATAGGCCGCCCGCACCTCATCCACGCTGGCAAAGGGAATCGCCACCCGGTTGCGCCGCGCCAGCGCAAACATCATCTCCGGCTCCAGGCTCCCCTCGATATGCAGATGCAGCTCCGCCTTGGGCAGCGCCGCGATCAGCCCGTCCAGATCCGCCACACTCACGCCGCCCCCCCCCCGCCATCGCGGTCCCAGGCCTTCTCGCCCATCAGCCAGGTGCTCGCCACCATCCGGTCATCGCCCATAATCTGCATGGCGAACAGCCGCTCGGCCAAGGGCCCGCTCGCACAACGCCGCGCGGCCAGCGGCGTCGCGCAAGGGTCCAGCAACACGAAATCCGCCTCCTGCCCCGGCAACAGCGCGCCAATCCGGTCGCCCAGCCCCAAAATCCGCGCGCCCCCGGCCGTCGCCAGATACAGCGCCCGAAACGGATCGAGCGCCTGCCCCTGCAACTGGCACACCTTATAGGCCTCGCCCATCGTCGCCAGCAGCGAAAAGCTGGTCCCCGCGCCAATATCGCTGCCCAGCCCAAACCGCACCCCATGCCCATCCAGCCGCGCCAAATCGAACACGCCCGAGCCCAGAAACAGGTTCGACGTCGGGCACAACGCGATCCCCGATCCCGCCTCCGCCAGCCGCGCGCACTCCCGGTCCCCCAGATGAATCCCATGGGCAAACACCGATCGCGGCCCCACCAGCCCAAACCGGTCATAGGCATCGACATAATCCCGCGCGGCCGGAAATCGCGCCCGCACCGCCGCAATCTCCGCCCGGTTTTCCGAGATATGCGTGTGCATCAGCACCTCGGGGTGCGCCGCCACCAGCTCCCCCGCCACCGCCAGTTGCGCATCGCTCGATGTCAGCGCAAAACGCGGCGTCACCGCATAGCCGATCCGCCCGCGCCCGCGCCACCGGGCGATCAGCGCCTCGCTCTCGGCCCGCCCCTGCTCCGGCGTGTCGCGCAGGCCCTCCGGCCCCAGATCCATCAGCACCTTGCCGGATACCACGCGCATCCCCCGCGCCTCGGCCGCGCCGAACAGCGCCTCCACCGATGCTTCATGCACCGTGGCATAAACCAGCGCGCTGGTCGTGCCATTGCGCAGCAACTCGCCCAGAAAGAACGCGGCCACCGCCCTGGCATGGCCGCTATCGGCAAAGCCCCGCTCCGCCGGAAAAATATGCTCCTCCAGCCAGCCCAGCAACTGCAACCCATGCGAGGCGATACTGTCGGTCTGCGGATAATGGATATGCGTGTCGATAAAGCCCGGCACCAGCAACCGCCCGGGATGCTCGGTAATGGCCAGCCCGGGGAACCGGCCAGCCAGCGCGGCATAATCGCCCCGCGCCACCACCAGCCCATCCTCCACCACCAGCAAGCCATCGGCATGGTGCTCGATCGCCCCGGCCCCCGCCTCGCGCGGGTCCTGCGGCAGGCTCAGTATTTCCGCGCGATGGCCCCTCAGCAAGGCGCATCTCCACCCAGCCGGGCGCCCCGCCCCGGCAAAGCACCGCACCCCCCGGCACGGAAAAACGGATAATAACGCATAGCCCCCCTGCAAACCCGCCAACCCCGCGCCGGCGCGGGCAGAGCCACCAGCTTACGGCCAATACCCAGCCCTATCAAATCGCGAATTAAGCCCTCCCCGTGCGCAAAATCAGCACGCCACGCCGCACGCGCCCGGCGCGTTGGCAGCCCCCCCCGATAATAGCCATTGCATTGCCCCGGCGCCGGTTGCAGATGGCTTCGTAAGTGCCAATTACCAATTGAGGGAGCGGAATATGGACTTCGGAATTCGCGACAAGGTCGCCTTCGTCTGCGGCGGCAGCAAGGGCATGGTGCGCGAGGCCGCACTGATGCTGGCGGAAGAAGGCGCCAAGGTCGCCATCGTCGCCCGCACCCCGGGCCCCATCGAGGAGACGGTGGCCCTGATCCAGAGCCGCGGCGGCCAGGCCATGGGCTTCTCGGCCGACATGACCACGCGTGAGGGCGTGCGCGACGCGGTCGCCGCGGTGCGCGCCAAGTTCGGCGATCCCGACATCGCCATCAGCAGCGTCATGGAAAACACCGCCGGCGATTTCGACGACGTGACAGACGAGGATTTCGAGCGCTTCTTCAAGGTTTACGCGATGACCGTGGTCTATCTCGCCCGCGAGGTCATCCCGGCGATGAAGGCCAAGGGCTGGGGCCGTTTCGTCGCGGTCGGCTCGGCCACCGCGAAAGAGCCGGTCGGCAACATCCACCACATGCTGGCCAACACCACCCGCCCGGCGGCGGTGGGCTTCATCAAGACCCTGTCGGACGAGGTGGCGCGCCATGGTATCACCTGCAACACCGTCGCCCCGGGCTGGATCGGCACCGACAACATGTACAATTACCTCGAAAAGAAGATGGGCATCTCGCACAATGCCGTGCCCGATTTCCTGTTCAACGACATCCCGGCCCGCCGCGTCGGCCGCCCGGAGGAAATCGCCTCGACCATCGCCTATCTCTGCTCGCATCTGGCCGGCTACATCACCGGCAACTGGATCGTGGTGGATGGCGGCAAGCACGCCAGCGCGTTCTGACCTGCCCGTGATGCGGCGCTAGCTCCGCCGGCCCAAGCCCCCCAACCCCGCCCTTGCCCGCATCGGCAGGGTTGGGGGCGCATCCCGCCACACCGCAGCCCGCCCCCTCTGCCCACACCCTCTGCCCGCCCCCGCTTGCCCACGCCCCGCTTGCCCACGCCCCGCTTGCCCACGCCCCTCTGCCCACGCCCCTCTGCCCGCCCCCGCTTGCCCACACCCCGCTTGCCCACACGGGGCCCTCGCCCGGCCGCCCCGCCAGCCATGCCGATTTTAGCCTGACAGCGCCGGGCAGCCTGCTATGTACGGCCCTGCAACGGGGCGAGAAGGAAGGCCTGGATAATGGATCTGCGCGAAAAGACAGTAGTGATAACCGGCGCCTCCTCAGGGATAGGCGCGGCCACGGCGCTGGAATTGTCGCAGGCCGGCGCCCGTCTGGTGCTCACCGCCCGCCGCACGGATCGGCTGGCGGAACTGGCGGCCAGCCTGCCCGGGCAAAGCGCGCTGCTCACCGCCGACATCGGCGATCCCGCCACGCCGCAGGCCCTGCTCGATCTCGCGCTGGAACGCTTCGGCCGGGTCGACGCGCTGATCAACAACGCCGGCTTCATGGTGGTGGGCCGGGTCGGCAAGATCGATATGGAGGCGGTCAGCCAGCTCATCCGCGTCAATTACGAGGCGGTCGTGCGCGCCACCTATCTGTTCGCCCCGGTGTTCAAGGAGCAGGGCGCCGGCCACATCATCAACGTCTCCAGCATCGGCGCGCATATGATGACGCCGAAGATGAGCGTCTACAGCGGCCTGAAGCGCGCGGTCGAGGTCTTCACCGAGGCGCTGCGGGTGGAACTGGCGGGCACCGGCGTGCGCCTGGGCTGCATCACCCCGGGCAGCGTCGCCACCGAGGTGTTCGACGGCATCTGGCCGGAATCGTGGAAGGACGGCGCCATCGAATCCGCCGATGTCGCCGCCGCCATGCGCTTCATGCTCGAACAGCCAGACCGCGCCAATATCGCCAATCTGAAGCTCTATTCGGCGCAGGAAAAATTCTGACCGGCCAGACGCTGCTGCTTTCGGGCTGGCTTTCGGGCTGGCTTTCGGGCCGGCTCTCGGGCAGCGTCACCCCGCCACCCCAAACAACCACACCCCGGCAACCCGGCCATCCCCGGCCGGGCCATGCGCCAAACCACATGCCGCCCGGCCAGATTAGGCTCAACCCGCCTCGGCCGCCTCGTTCTGCCGCGCGTTTTCCTCGGCCAGCATCACACCCAGCTTGCGCCGGTCCGCCTTGCCGCTGGACATCATGGGGATCTCGGAAGGCTTCATGGTAATGATCACCCGCGGCACCTTGTAGGACGACAGGCTCTTGGCCAGTTCCCGGCGCAGCCAGTCCTTCTCATAGGTCCGGCCCTCTTCCACGGCGATCACCGCGCCCACCACATTGCTGCGGCGCTCGTCGGCCACGCTCTGCACGATGGCCTGCGTCACCCCGCCCAGCGCCAGAATCGCCGCCTCCACCTCGCGCGGCGAAACATTGGCGCCCGATGCCTTGATCATGTCGTCGCAGCGGCCATGGAAGAACAGGAAGCCCTCGCGGAACGAGCACAGGTCGCGCGTGCGATAGAAGCCGTCGGGCTCGAACACCGCCTCGCGCTCGATCTTCACCATGCCCTGCATCAGCGTATCGCCGCGCACCAGCAGCTCGCCGGTGTGCCCCTCGGCAACCTCCTCGCCGGTCTCGAGGTCGACGATTTTCAGCCGCATCCCGGCAAAGGGCGGGCCAAAGCTGCCGGCCAGATGGTCGGGATAATCGGGCGGCGAGATGGTGTGCGGCCCGCAGGTCTCGGTCATGCCCAGCGCATTGCCGAAGGTCTGGTTTTTCGGGGCCACCTCGGGTCGCACCATGCAGCCGCCACGGATATGCTTGAAATCGCGGCCGGCAAAGCTGGGGTCGCTGGTCAGCGCCTTGATCAGATGCGGCCAGCCGATCACATAGGTCACCCGCTCGCTTTCCAGGAAGTCCAGCAGCGCGGCGCCCGATTTGGCACTCCCCAGAATCGTCGCGCCCTTGTGCATCAGGTTCAGCAGCGTCAGCGTCAGCCCGCCCACCCAGAAGAACGGCATCGGCGTGAACACCCGGTCATCCGGCAGATAGCGATAGGTCGCCGCCAGCTTGGCCGCCTGCCGCATGAATTCCCCGTGCGAATGGATCACTCCCTTGGGGTCGGCGGTGGAACCCGAGCTGTAGATGATGCAGACGATGTCGGCCGGGCTCACCTCGGCCTCAATCCGCGCCAGCAGCGCCGCCGGATAGGCCGAGGGCCGCGACAGATCGACCGCCCGCGCCCATGGCTCGCCGGCATAGGTGGTGCCATGCGCGCCCCACACCCACACCTGCCGCAGATAGGGCGCCGCCTCCAGCAGCAGCGGCCCGTCGCCCCCGGCATTGCCCAGTTCCGGCAGGGCTTCCTTCAGCCGCGCGACATAATCGTGGTGCAGATAGCGGTCGGTGGTGATGAAGATCTGCAAATCGGCATGGCCGATGATCCGCCCCAGCTCCACGGCGGTGGAAAGCGTGCTGATCGGCACCGCCACGCCGCCGATGCGGGTGATCGCCAGCCACGAGACGATGAACTCGCCGCTATTGGGAAACACCATGCCCACGCGCGTGCCCTTGCCCACGCCGGCCTCAACCAGTTGCATCGCCATGATGGCCGATTGCGCGATCGCCTCGCCATAGGTCAGCCGCTGGTCGTCCTGCACCATGAAATCATGGTCGGCAAAATGGTCGCGACAATATTCGAGCAACGCCGGCACCCGCAGTTCGATATCCGGCACCGTCGACCAATCGGCATATCCACCCATGTCGCCATAGAATTTTCCGATCTCAGACACACAATTCTCCCATTTCCCGATCGTTATGCCGACCTTGCCTGATCCCGCGCGGCCTTGTTTGGCCCTGCGCCGCAGGGCCCGCGCCAGCGAAATTCGCCGGGCCGAACCGCCCAAATGCCGCGCTTCCCGGCAGTGTAGCGCAACTTGCGCGCGCGAGAAACCCAATGGTGGACATGGTGTTCAACAATTCACCCCCATTTTCGCAATTCCTCCCCACCGTTCACCCGCGCCGCGCACGGCATTTTTTTAGCGGACAGCGCCGGCCGGGCTGCTAAGGCTCCGCCGCGACAGCCATCCCGGCAAGCGGCGGCGCGGCCAGCGCCATCCCGCCCCCGCCCCCGCCCCCCGCCCACCGCCAACCGCCAACCGCCAACCGCCCCCGCCAACCCGGCACCAACCCCATCGCCAACGAAGGTTCTTCATGACGGATCATCTCTCGCCCCAGGGCAAAGCCGGCCTGCACCTGGCCCTTTACCCGCATCACCACCACATGCCCACGCGCTCCTCGGATTGCTTCGGCTCTGGCAACCACATCCCCAACAGCAAGATCGCCGAATATGGCGACGATGCGCGGCTGGCCATGGTCTGGGCGATTCTCGGCGAAAACAACGCGGCCTCCCTGCAAATGCCAGCCTCCCCGCAAATGCCAGCCTCCCCGCAAATACCAGCCTCCCTGCAAATGCCGGCCTCTTTGCAGATGGTGGAGGCGCGGTTCCACTATCTGATCGAGCTGACCTTTCCCGGCCCGGTCACCATCGGCGTCGGCATTGTCGGCATGGGCAGCAGCTCGGTCCGCGTGATGGCCGGCTATTTCCGCGATGGCCGCTGCCACGTCCTCGGCCATTTCGTGCTGGTGAAGACGGTGAACGGCGCCAGCGTGCCGCTCACGGCCGACGAACGCGCCCGCGCCGCGCCCTTCCTCATCGCCAACCTGCCCGCGTAAACCCGGCCCCGCGCCCGCCAGTCGAGGGCGCCGGCCCGGGGCGCCCCGCCCATGATCACACACCTGTGTTATTCGCCCCCACCCCAACCCCCGCCCCGCATTTCGTTTGACGGCGGCGCGGCCCGGCCCGGATAAACCGGCGCAACGGGGGACAAGGCGGGGCCGCCCGGCGGCCGCGCATGGGAGAAAACGGGATGGACGATTCGGCCGCCGCATCGGGCCAGCGTGGGCAATTGCTCTCCTCGATCACGATTGCCTTGCTCATCTACATCCCGGCGGCCTCTGCGGCGGGCCTCGGCCCGGCCCTGCCGCAAATCCGCGCCCATTTCGCCGGCACCCCCGGCGCGGATTTCCTCACCAAGGCGCTGGTCACCGTCTTCGGCATCTCGGCACTGATCGGCTCGCCGCTCACCGGGCGCATGCTGAAACGGTGGGGCGTGCGCCGCGTCTTCATGGGCACGGTCATCGTCTCGCTGCTCTCCGGCCTCGCGGGCGTGGTTTCGCCCAACCTCGAGATCCTGCTGTTCACCCGCTTCGTCGGCGGGCTGGCCTCGGCGGTCTGCGCCACGGCCTACTACACCTATGTGCTCACCCGTTTCCCGCCGGGCAAGCGCGAGCGCTGGCTGGGCTTCATCTCCACGCTGGGGTCGGTGTGGGCGATCGTCGCCTCCATGCTCGCCGGCGAGCTCGCCCACCACAGCTGGCGGCTGGCGTTTCTGATCAATCTGGTCGCCCTGCCGCTGCTGGTGCTGGTGCCGCTCGCCTTCCGCGAGATCGTCGCGCCGGACCCGGCTCCCGCCACCCCCGTGGCCCGCGGCCCCGCCTCCTTCGCCCGGATGACGCCGGCGGCCATCGTCGGCCTGCTCTCGGGCGCCATCGTCATGGGCTCGGCGGTCTATGTCCCCTTCCAGCTCAGCGCCACCGGCGTTGCCGACCCGCGCATGCTGGCCCGCTACTACGCGTTCTACTCCATCATCAGCGCGATCACGGCGTTGCTCTATGGCAATGTCCGGCGGTTTCTGGCGGTTCCGGGGGTGAACTTCTTCGCCTTCACCACGGCCGGGCTGGGGTACATGTCGCTGGTCCTGTGGCCGGCGCCGGGGCTGCGGCTGGCGGAGCTGACGGTTCTGGCCCTTGGCGCCGGGCTGCTCACGCCAAATCTGGCCGCCTTTGCCGGGCGGCGCGGCGATGCCATCGAGAAGGCGCAGGCCATCGGCATCGCCAAGGCCGGCTATTTCGCCGCCGCCTTCGCCTTTCAGGCGGTGATGGGGATCCTGGCCATCCACGCCGCCGGCACCTCGCTCATCGCGTTGTCCCTCATCGCCATTCCCGGCGCACTGATGATGGTCGCCGGCAAACCCATGGCCGCGCGAACCCCGGCTCTCGAACCGGCGGCGTAAACGGCGCCGCAACCCGGCGGCGGGAATCGCCCGCATCGGCAAGAGACGGGGTTGAAACCTGTGGCGTTAAGGTGCCATTGATGCGCCGGGGGCGAGGCAATCAGCACCGCTGGCCCATGGACTGAACCGCGCGCGGCGCGGGGCCGCTGCCGCTGCCCCGATGCGCCACTGTCGCGCGGGCGGTGGAATTGCCGAACACAATTGCCAAGATCAAAACAAGGAGAGTGTCATGTCAGCGGATGCCAAGAAGAACCTGGGGATCGATCCCGATGTGCTGGTCAAGATCTATCGCCAGATGTCGCGCATTCACGAGGTGGACAAGGCCATCCGCAGCGGGCTTTCCTCGGGCCGATTCCAGTTCACCTATTGGCCGATGACCGGGCAGGAAGCGATCCCCGCGACAATCTCGACGCTGACCGACGCGAAGGACTACATGGTCACCATCTATCGCGGCATCCACGATCAGGTGGCCAAGGGCGTGTCGCTGAAGGGCCTGTTCGCCGAGGCGATGGCCCGCAAGTCGGGCGTGAACAAGGGCAAGGGTGGCTCGCCGCACATCTCTGATCCCACCAGCGGCTCGATGCTCACCACCGCCATCGTCGGCGCCGGCGCCCCCATCGCCAACGGGCTGGCGCTCGCCGCCAAGATGCGCGGGCAGAACCGCGTCACCATCGTCAACTTCGGCGATGGCGCCACCAGCATCGGCGCCATCCACGAGGCGATGAACCTGGCCGGCGCCTGGCAGCTGCCGGTCATCTTCATGTGCCAGAACAACCAGATCGGCGAATATACCCGCATCCCCGATTACACCGCCAGCCCCACCTTCGCCGGCCGCGCGGCGGGCTATGGCTTCAAGGGCGTGAAGGTCAACGGCAACGACCCCGCCGAATTCCACGCCGCCATGGCCGAGATCATCGCCGATGTCCGCGCCGGCAAGGGCCCGGTCTTCGTTGAGGCGGTCACGCTGCGCCTCGGGACCCACGCCGGCTTCACCCCGAACGAGCTGCTCACCAAGGAGGAACTCGCCGCCGGCCGCCTCGACTGGCCGGTGCCCAAGACGCGCGCCCTGCTGCTCGAATCCGGCATCCTCACCGAGGCCGAACTGGCCGAAATCGATGGCGCCGCCGCCGCCGAAGTCGCCGAAGCGGTCGCCTTCGCCTCCGCCGCCGAACCCATCGGCGAGGACGACATGCTGAACGACGTCTACGCCGATGCCATCGACGTGCCGGTGCGCGGCGTCTTCCCGGTCCGCGCGGAGGAAGGCCCGATCACCGGCGAAACCCGCCCCATGCTGATGAACGAGGCGATAATCACCGCGCAGGATCAGGCCCTCGCTGCCGATCCCACCGTGTTCCTGCTCGGCGAGGACATTGGCGATCCGCCGGGCGGCGTGTTCAAGACCAGCGCCGGCCTGCAAACCAAATGGGGCAGCGAGCGCGTCCGCCCCACCCCGATTGCCGAGCAGGCCATCATCGGCGCTGCCACCGGTGCCGCGCTGGTCGGCATGCGCCCGGTTGCCGAGATCATGTTCTGCGACTTCATCGGCGTCACCATGGACCAGATCGCCAACCACGCCGCCAAGCAGCGCTACATGTCGGGCGGCGCCACCAATGTGCCGATGACCATGCGCGTGCTGGTCGCCGGCGGCCTTGGCGGCTTCGGCGCGCAGCACAGCCAGTCGCTGGAGGCATGGCTGCTGCACACCCCGGGCCTGAAGATCGCCTATCCCTCCACCCCGCTGGATGCGCGCGGCCTGCTCTCCACCTGCATCTTCGACGAAGACCCCTGCGTCCATCTGGAATCGATGGCGCTGGTGTTCGGCGCGGCCAAGCAGGATGTGCCGCTGGGCGATTATCGCATCCCCTTCGGCGTGGCCAAGGTGCGCCGCGAGGGCGCCGACATCACGCTGATCACCTTCGGCTGGCAGGTCTACCAATGCCTCGCCGCCGCCGAGGAACTGGCCAAGGAAGGCATCAGCGCCGAGGTTATCGATCTGCGCTCGCTGATGCCGCTGGACTATCACCGCGTGCTTGATTCGGTAAAGAAGACCCG
>CAIXXP010000266.1 GCA_903923465.1 uncultured Sphingomonadales bacterium
CCCTGGCCGACCTGAAGGGCGAATTGGGCGACGCCGCCGACTGGACACTCTGAACGGGCAGGCCAGTGGCTTAAGGCGCGGCTTAAGGTGGCTTAAGGTGGCCTTAGGGCGGTGCTAAGGCCCGCCCAAGCCCCTCACCGCGCCTCCCGCCATGGCCTCCCGCCACTGGCAGCCTGCTCCGTCGCCGGGTGGGTCAGGCGCTGGAGGGCCTGCCGCCCGTGCAGCACCAGCAGCATCAGCCCCAGCAGGGCCAGCACCACCGCGAACATCGTGCCGATTCCCGCCGGCTGGTGCGGGGGCGTTTCGCGGCTCACAACCCCAGAAACAGCCCGGCCAGCGCCGCGCTCATCAGGTTGGACAGGGCGCCGGCCGCCACCGCCTTCAACCCCAGCCGGGCGATAACCGGCCGCTGGTTCGGCGCAAGGCTGCCCGTCACCGCCAGTTGAATGGCGATCGAGGCGAAATTGGCAAAGCCGCACAGTGCGAAAGTGACCACCGCCACCGTCTGGCGCGAGAGGTCCTTTGCCGCGCCCAGATCGATGAAGGCGACGAATTCGTTGAGCACCAGCTTGGTGCCGAACAGGCCGCCCGCGCGCATCGCCTCATGCCAGTCCGGCGCGCCGAGCAGGCGGAACACCCCGGCAAACACCCAGCCCAGCAGCATCTGGAACGAAATCTCCGGGTGGCCGAAACCCGCGCCCACCCAGCCCAGCAGGCCATTGGCCAGCGCCACCAACGCGACGAAGGCCAGCACCATCGCCCCCACCGCCACGGCCAGCCGCACCCCGGTCTGCGCACCCTCGCTGGCGGCCATGATGATGTTGGCAGGCCGCTCGTCGGGCTCGATGGCGACGATGACGTGATCGTCCGGCTCGTCGAGAACCGGGCCTCGCGGGTCGGGCATGATGATCTTGGCCATGCAGATGCCGCCCGGCGCCGCCATGAAGGCCGCCGCCACCAGATAATCCACGCGAATGCCCATCGCCGCATAGGCCGCAAGGATGGTGCCCGCTACGCCCGCCATGCCCACGCTCATCACGCAGAACAGCTGCGATGGCCGCAAGCCGGCCAGATAGGGCGCGATGACCAGCGGCGCCTCGCTTTGGCCGACGAAGATGTTCGAGGCGGCGCATAGCGATTCGACGCGGCTGATGCCGGTGATCTTCTCCAGCGCCCCGCCGATCCAGCGAACGGCCAGCGGCATCACGCCGATATGATAGAGCACCCCGATCAGCGCGGCGAAAAAGATGATCGTGGGCAGCGCCGACAGGGCAAAGCTGTGGCCGCCAATCGCGGGCGAGGCCAGCGGGCCGAACAGGAAATCCACCCCCGCGTGTGCATAGGCCAACAGGCTGGTCACCCCGCCCGCCACCGCCTGCAACGCGCGATTGCCCGGCGGGAAATAGAGCACCAGCGCGGCCAGCGCGGCCTGCAATGCAAAGGCGGCACCCACCACCCGCAGCCGAATCGCCCGCCTGTCTGCCGATAGCACAAGGGCAAGCCCCAAGATCAACGCCATGCCGGCGAGGCTGAACCCGATATGCGATGCCACTGCCGCTTCTCCCCCCAAGTGCCCTCCACGTGCCCCCGGGGCAAACCGTGGTTTATCCACGTGGTCTGCCTAAGGCCTCGGGCGCCGATCGTCGAGGGGTTGGCCGTGGCGTGGCACCGTCTGGTCTTGCCCGCGGGCGGCAGAGGCGATAGGCGCGGGGCGAGCCATTCGGGCCGGGCGCCGCCCTTTTGCCCGCCTGCCCGTTTTCATGCCTATTTTCCGGGGAATGTCCGATGTCCGATCATGCCACGCTTTCTGCCGCCATCGAAGCCGCCTTCGAGGCCCGCGACAGCGTCACGCCCGCCAGCAACGATGTGCGGGTGCATGTCGACGCCGCGCTGGGCCTGCTGGATTCCGGCGCCGCGCGCGTGGCCGAGCCCGATGGGCAGGGTGGCTGGAAGGTCAACCAGTGGCTGAAGAAGGCGGTGCTGCTCTCCTTCCGCCTCGCCGACAATGGCGTGATGGAGCATGGTGCAGCCGGCGCCCCCGCTTTCGACAAGGTGCCGCTGAAGTTTGCCGGCTGGGATGATGCCCGGTTCCGCGCCGCCGGCTTCCGCGTGGTGCCGGGCGCGGTGGTGCGGCACAGCGCCTATATCGCGAAGGGCGTGGTGCTGATGCCCAGCTTCGTGAACCTTGGCGCCCATGTGGGCGAGGGCAGCATGATCGACACCTGGGCCACCGTCGGCTCCTGCGCGCAGATCGGCAGACACGTGCACATCTCCGGCGGCGCCGGCATTGGCGGCGTGCTGGAGCCGCTGCAGGCCGGGCCGGTGGTCATCGAGGACAATTGCTTCATCGGCGCGCGCAGCGAAGTGGCCGAGGGCGTCATCGTCGGCGAGGGCGCGGTGCTGTCGATGGGCGTGTATCTCGGCGCCTCCACCAAGATCGTCGATCGCGCCACCGGTGAAGTCCACATCGGCCGCGTGCCGCCCTATTCCGTGGTGGTGCCGGGCGCGCTGCCGGGCAAGCCGCTGGCGGACGGTACGCCGGGGCCGTCGCTGTATTGCGCGGTGATCGTGAAGACCGTGGATGCGCAGACGCGGGCCAAGACGGGGATCAACGAGCTGCTGCGGGATTGATTTTGAGCAGGAGGGGGAAGAGCAGGGGCACGCCCCTGCACCCCTTGACGTCTTCCGGCGAGAGGTTGTGCCAGAGGCGGCCTTGTGCACAACCTCGCCGCGCCGCAGGCATTTATATTCGCTGCGCGGCAGGGCGCCCACGCCGAGAGTTGTCCACCATGAAGACAGGTATGGGAGCGCGAGGGCCAACTGATTTACAGCGTAAATCGGCACATTGGATTCCCCCCTCGCATCTTTATCTTGCGCCTTCCCCCTCTCTGCGGAACAACCCGCCCCATGATCCGCGCCAACTTCGTCATCCTCGCCCTGTTTCTCGCCGCGCCGGCCCAGGCCGATCTGCCGGTCGCGCCGGCGCGGGTGCTGCGCGTATTGCCGCATGACCCAGCCGCCTTCACCGAGGGGCTGTTCATCCAGAACGGGCAATTGGTGGAAAGCACCGGCGAAGTGGGCAGTTCCACGATCCGCCGGGTGGATCTGGAGAGCGGGCGGGTGCTGGAGAGTGTCAGCGTGCCCGTGCCGCTGTTTGGCGAGGGGGTGGCGCCATGGCATGGCACGATCCTCAGCCTCACCTGGCAGAATGGCATCGGCTTTCGCTGGGCGCCGGGCACGGGCAGGCGCAAGGCCCCATGGCTGCGGCCTATCGGGCGCTTCACCTATATGGGCGAGGGCTGGAGCCTGACCGGCGACGGCAGCCAGCTGATCATGTCCGACGGCACCGATACGCTGCGCTTTATCGAGCCGGAGCAATTCCGCGTGACCCGGCTGCTGAAGGTTACCGCCGAGGGGCAGCCGGTGGCGATGCTCAACGAGCTGGAATATGTCGATGGCGAGATCTTGGCCAATATCTGGCAGACGGACCGCATCGCCCGCATCGATCCCGCCAGCGGCCATGTCGTCGGCTGGATAGACCTGACGGCGCTCCATCGCCGCGCCGGGGCGTTCGGGCCCGATCAGGTGGCGAATGGCATCGCCTATGATGCGGCGCGGCACCGGCTGTATGTCACCGGCAAGGAATGGCCGCTGCTGTTCGAGATCGCGCTGCCCCGGGCGGCGGGCAAGCGTTAGGCGCGGGTCAGTTGTCGCCGCGGATGGGGCTCATGCCCAGCCCGTGGAAATAGTTGAGCACGATGGTGATGTGCGTGGCGCCGGGCCCCGCCATGACCCGCGCGGCGGCGGCGCGGGGCTTTGACCACCCCACA
>CAIXXP010000267.1 GCA_903923465.1 uncultured Sphingomonadales bacterium
GCGCGGGTTTCGGGTGTCCACATGGCAGGTCTCGCTGATAGGTGCGAGGCATCGACTCACACATCAATCGAGCCGGGCAAGCAGATTCAAATGACTCGCAAACCTTCCGGACGGACACTCAGAGCACGGAAAAAATTACCTCCGCCCCGAAATCGACGTTCGCGATATGATCTGTATCCTCAACTATCTTGATGGATTGGCAACCGGTATCGAACAGAAACTCTATATCGAGGAAGTAATCAAGGATCACCTGTCGCCAATTTTCAAACATGCAGTGGTGAACTTTCTCGACACAAAGCGTGTTTCCCCGGATGGGCTCGAAAAATTGCAAGATATTTACAAGCGGTGGTTCCGGCCATCCTTGTCAACAAACTATAAATCGGGCGAACCGTAGCCCACATACACTCCGTGCCGCACCGGTCCGTCGACCGATGCGGCCTGTGAGATGTAGGCGCATTCCAAAACGGAATGATCGATTTAATGCATATGCATCATCGGCCCGGCCGCCCCCGGCGCCTCAACCTGCACCTGCACCGTCACCGGCTTGGAATGGGCGAAGGTCAGCGTGATCGGGAAGCTGTCGCCCTGTTTCAGCGGCGCTTTCAGCCCCATCAGCATAATGTGGTAGCTGCCCGGCTTCAGCGTCACGGCCTGCCCCGGCAGCAGATCCAGCGCCGGCACCGGCAGCATTTTCATCACCCCGGCCTGCTCCACCGTCTGGTGCAGTTCCGCCATCTCGGCTGCCGGCGTCGCCGCACTCAGCACCTGGTCGGCCACCGGGCTGCTGATGGTCATAAACGCCCCGCCTGCTTTGGCCATCGGCGCGGTCGCCCGCGCCCAGGGCGCCGCCACCACCGCCTGTGCCGCCGCCCAACCGGGGGCCAGGCTCGTCGCCAGCAAAGCGGCCGTCATCGCCAAAATGTTCCGTCGCATGGGCTCATCCTCTCGGTTCAGTGTTGATGGGGCAGGGGGGTCATCTCACTCGGCAGCGGGTCGCGGCGAATGGCCTGCCATGCGGCTTCCGCCGCCCCCTGGCCACGCCGCCGCAACCAGCCATTGGCATCGATAACGAACCAGTCCTCCGCCGCCAGCGCCGCGCCGCTGGCGCTCAGAACTGCGTAACCCGCCCAGGCCAGCGGGTCCGGTGCCACGCAACCGCCGGGGGGCGGCGGGCCGGGATGCAGGTAGATTGTCGGCACCGTGCTTACCGCCGGGGCGCCGCGCCGCAGCACCAGCGCGCCGGTCTGCCGGCGCCACGCGCCCAGTGTCGGGGTGCTGCCATCGGCGCACACCAACTGCAACTCCGGCGCCGGGGTCGGCCGGTCGAACTTGCCATCCGCCTCCACCGCCACCGCCGCATTGCGGACGCGGATATAGTCGATCAGCGCCCAAATCTGCCCCGGCTGCAATTGCCGCCCCAGGCCGGGCATGCCAATCCGCCCATCCGCGGTGCGGCTGCCCTCGGCGATCATCCAGTAGAGCGCCCCATCGGCATGGTCCCACAAATGCGGCGCCGTCAGATCCGCCGGCGGTAGGCTCATCTGCCCGGCCATCGGCCCATCCCCCTCGCCACGCGCGCCGTGGCAGGACGCGCAGTGCCCCGGATACAGCCGCGCCGCCTCGGCAATGCCGGTGGCGGCAAACCCGGTGGGGGAGCGTTGAAAGCTGGTCGGCACCGCCGGCACCAGCAGAAGATCCAGATGCGGCAGCGCGAAGCCGGTAATCGCCACCGCCGCGATCAGCGCCACCCAGCGCACCCGCCGCGCCAGCCCCGCCAGCAGCAGCAGCGCGAACGCGCCGAGCAGCGCATGCAGCGCATCGAATACCTCGTCATGCAGTTCCGGCTCTTCCAGCGCGATGCTGCTCGGCGCCCAGGCGAACGGCCAGACCGGCGTATCGTGCCAGGATGGCATGGACGACCCCATCACCGTCGCCGCCGCCAGCACCCCCAGCCCCAGCCCGACCTCCAGCCCGATCCCCAGGCGTAACATCCCAGCCTGCCCCCGCGGCACCGCGCGGAAGCGGTTCAGCGCCGCCACACCGAGCAGGCCGAGCAGCAACCCGGCCTTCACCAGCCCGGCCTGGCCATAGCGTGTGCCAAGCAGGCCGGGCAGATCGACGATGCCGCGCAGCCCCTGCACCGTGGCGGTCAGCAGCAGCACCGCCACCGCCAGCCCAGCCCAGCGGCCAAACCGCCGCGCCGGCTGCATCCCCGCCGCCCCGGCCTGCTGCCAAAGCGGCAGCAACCCGCCCAGCCAAAGCCCCGCCGCCAGCAGATGCAGCGCCAGCACCGCCATGCCCAGCGGATCGGCCTCGGCGGCGGCATGGCTGCTCAGCACCGCCGCCGCCACGCCAAGGCCCGCCGCCGCCAGGGCCAGCCAGGGCAGGGGCCGCGCCAGCCCGCCGGCCAAAGCCAGCAGGCCCAGCCGCAGCAGCAGCCAGCGGCCAAACCCGGTGCCGCCGAGCAGCGCCAGCACCGGCACGCCATAGCCTGCCGCCGCCAGCCCGGCCCACGCCACCCCGCCCAGCAGCGCCAGGCCGAGGCTTGCCGCCACCAGCCCGCGCGCCAATGGCGCCACCAGCACCCGAAACGCCAACACCCCGAGCAATGACAGCGTGCCCAGGGTCTGGACGAAACGCGCCAGCGCCAGCGCGGTCTCCTGCGTCATTGCGGCCTAGCCCGTCACGGTAAAGCTGAACGTGCCCTCGGTGCGATGCGTATCGACCGACACCGCCA
>CAIXXP010000268.1 GCA_903923465.1 uncultured Sphingomonadales bacterium
CTTCATCTTCGTTCCTTCGTCACTACGACGAAGCCCCAACCCTCCTTAATTCACAACCTCAAATCTGTGCCATAAGTGCTGACGGGGGACATTGTGAAGGACCGGCTGCGTACGGCCATGCCCGCCGAGAAGCGCCGCAAGGTGAAGGCCGCGCTGCTGGGCCGTTTCGGCG
Source organism: uncultured Sphingomonadales bacterium (assembly GCA_903923465.1). GTDB lineage: Bacteria > Pseudomonadota > Alphaproteobacteria > Sphingomonadales > Sphingomonadaceae > Novosphingobium. Next base: position 173 of record CAIXXP010000268.1, read on the forward strand.
GAGGCGGGCAGAGCCCCCGCTAAGCGGTAGCGCAGGCACAGGCAAAAGCGCCGGCCACGCCGGTGGGGTGGCCGAGTGTGGCTCCCGGGCCACGCGGTGGGCCGCGCGACGAATTAATCCTCCCGTAACCCGGCGGTCATCGCGCGGTAACACCCTTGTCATGGCGGAGACCTAGGGCCCTCGCATCCGCAACATGACGTTTGCAACCGGGGGGTTAACCATGTCGATCCAGAAGAATGTCTGCCGCCGTCTGTCCCGCTCGTATCTTTGTCTGGGCGCCTCCCTGATGGTGATGGTGGCCGCCGCCCCGGCCATGGCCGACGAAGTCTCGCCCGCCACGGACGCGGCCAACAGCGACGTCACCGCGACCATCGTGGTCACCGCCAAGTCAACGCGTTCGGCAACGGCCATCGGCAAGGCCGAAATCCAGAAGATCCTGCCCGGCGTCAGCCCGCTGAAGGCGATCGAGACGCTGCCGGGCGTGCTCTACATCACCGCCGATCCCTGGGGCAACAACGAGCAGAACGCGCAGATCTTCATCCATGGCTTCAACTTCCAGCAGCTTGGCTACACCATGGATGGCGTGCCGCTGGGCGACCAGAACTATGGCAACTACAATGGTCTGTCGCCGCAGCGCGCGGTTATTTCGGAGAACGTCAGCCGCTCGGTGGTGACCACCGGCGCCGGCGATCTGGGCACGCCCTCCACCAGCAACCTTGGCGGTACGGTCGAGGTGTTCTCCAGCGATCCGCTGCCGCAGATGGGCGCGCAGGTCGCCCAGACCCTGGGTTCCTATGGCACGGCCCGCACGTACGTCCGGGTTGATACCGGCACCTTTGGCAATGGCAACAGCCTCGCCCTTTCGGGCGACCGCCAGCGCGCCCGCGCCTGGGACTTCAACGGCGTCCAGGGCGGCTATCAGGCCAACGCCAAGTTTGTTCACGAGGACGCCGCCGGCAAGCTGACGGTATTCTTCGACTATTCCGACAAGGCCGAGCCGAACGAGGACGCCACCAGCTTCACCGTGCCGGCGGTGGGCGGCACCCTGACCGCCGCCCAGCTGTTCACGCCCTACACCCGCGCCTTCCTGTATCCCAACTACGCCGGGATGAAAGCCTATCTGAGCGCCTTCGGCAACACGCCCGCGGGCGAGGGCAGCAACTATCGCAACTACTACTCCGACGCCCAGCGCACCGACTATCTCGGCTACATCCGCTATGACGCGCACGTGACCGACAAGATCAGCTGGTCGAACCAGTTCTATGTCCACCACAACGATGGCGCCGGTGTGGTGAACGGGCCGCTCGGCCAGTCGATCACCACCATCCAGCCCTATCTGGACCCCAACTATGCCACGGACGCCCACTTTGGCGGCAATGGCAATGGCACCGGCAACGCGGCCCTGGGCAATGCGCTGCTGGCCGCCACAGGTGGCTCGGGCCTGGTGAACCGCACCACCGAATACCGCATCGACCGCTTTGGCCTGACCTCGCGCATGAACATCGACCTGGGCGCGCACCAGATCGAGGTCGGCGGCTGGTGGGAGCACAACAGCTCCACCCAGTGGCGCCGCTGGTACGCCGTGCAGCTGAATAACATTTCGGCCTACAGCCCCTATGTCCGCCCCAGCGCCACGCCGACGGATCTGCTGTTCACCCAGTATCAGGGCGAGAACCGCACCGACGAACTGCAGTTCCATGTGCAGGACGACTGGCAGGTGACCAGGCGCCTTTCGGTTGAGGCAGGCCTGAAGACCAGCGCGCAATATGCCCATGGCTGGTATCCGGTGCAGCCGGTGGCGGGGTCGCTCTCGGGCCTCACCGGCGGCCTGCCGCAGGGCCGCATCGCCACGCAGAACTGGTTCCTGCCCGCCTTTGGCGCCAAGTATGACCTGAACGGCCACGAGGCGCTCTATGTCAACGTGCAGAAGAACCTGCGCCAGTTCATGACCTACGAGGGCGGCGGTTCGCTCTCGCCCTGGTTCATGGGCAGCCAGACCGCCTTCAATGCCTTTGCCCAGAGCGGTCGACCGGAAACCAGCTGGACCTACGAGGCCGGCCTGCGCAGCCACCGCAGCTTTGGTGGCCTGCTCAGCGCCATCGAGGGGCAGGTGAACTACTATCACGTGGTGTTCAACAACCGCCAGCTGGCGATCAGCGTGAACCCGGGCGGCATCGCCGGCGGCGGCATCACCGGTGGCACCGCCATTCTGGTGAATGTGGGCAGCGTGCACACCGATGGCGTGGATGCGGCCTTCACCGCCCACTTCGGCCACAATTTCTCGGTATACAACGCCCTGTCGTACAACACCTCCACCTACCAGAGCGACTACTACTCCTCGGCCATCTCCGGCACGGGCGCGGCCAGCGGCACCTGCATCGGTGGCGTGGTTACCCAGCCCAGCGCCACCGCGGGCGTGTTTGTCGTGCCCACCTGCGGCAAGCAGGTGCCCGGCACGCCGACCTGGATGAACAAAACGGTCGCCACCGCCAGCTATGGCCCCTTTGAACTGCAGCTGATCGGCGATTTCGTCGGCAAGCGCTGGGCCACCTATGTCAACGACAGCGTGGTGCCGTCCTACTTCCTCACCAGCCTGCGCCTTGCCGCCAAGCTGCCCGAGAGCATCGTGGGCAAGCACAAGGCGGAGTTCAGCGTGAACGTGACCAATCTGGCCAACAAGACCGGCTGGTCGACGGTGTCGGTGGGCGGCCCCACCAACAGCGCCAAGACGTACTCGTGGTCGGCCTATCCCATCGCGCCGCGCCAGTGGTTCGCCACGCTGTCGCTGGGGCTCTGAGGATGGGTGCTTCCCTTTCCCGCCGCGCTATAATGCGGCTTGGCGCGGGCGTCGCGCTGGCCGGTTTCGCGGCGGGAGAGGGAGTGCCAGCCTTGGCCAATGCCACAAATACGCCGCCGCCGGATGGGGTTGCGGCCCCTCGCCCGGCGCGTGTGCGGCCGGCCAGGCCGTGGGTTCTCGGCCACCGGGGCGCCTGCGCGCATCGGCCAGAGCACACGCTGGGCTCCTATGCCAAGGCGATTGCCGATGGCGCCGACTACATCGAGCCCGATCTGGTGATCACCCGCGATGGCGTGCTGGTGGCGCGCCATGAAAACAACATCGCCGAGACGACCGATGTGGCCGCCCATGCCGAATTCGCCGCGCGCAAGACCACCAAGGTGATCGACAACGCCCCACAAACCGGCTGGTTCACCGAAGACTTCACCCTGGCCGAGTTGAAGACCTTGCGCGCGAAAGAGCGCCTGGGCGCCTTCCGTCCCGAGAGCCAGGCCTATGACGGCGCCTTCCAAATCGTCACGCTGGAGGAAATCGCCGATTTCCTCACCGCCGAGGCCGCCGCGCGCGGGCGGCGCGTCGGGCTGATCCCCGAGATCAAGCATTCGACCTATTTCGCCTCCATCGGCCTGGCCATGGAGGACCGCTTCATCGACCGGCTGCGCGCCAGCCACTACCTGACCCACGCGCCGGTGATCGTGCAAAGCTTCGAGATCGCCAATCTCAAGCTGCTGCATCGCCGGCTGGGCGACCTGCCGCAGGTGCAGCTGATGCAGCTGAGCGAAAACAAGGCCATGCCGGCGGACCGCGTGGCGCTGGGGATCAGCCGCAACTGGGCCGAACTGCTGACGCCGGAAGGCATTGCCGAGATCGCCACCTATGCCGATTACCTCGCGCCGCATTTCCGCGACCTGATTCCGCTGGGCGCCGATGGCCGGCTGGCCGCGCCGACGCCGCTGATCGCGCAGGCGCACGCCGCGGGCCTGCTGATCGGCACCTGGACCTTCCGCCCCGAGAATCACTTCATCGCCGGTGATTATCGCAATGCCGCGGGCGACGGCGCCCGCAATCCCGAGGGCAGCGTGGCGGAAATGCGCCGCTATATCGCCGCCGGGGTCGATGCCTTCTTCACCGACGATCCCGCGCTGGGCCGTCTGGCAGTCGATAGCTAGGCGCGGACGGGTCGGCCAGCGGAAGCCGGCGCGGCGAAGGGCTTACGCAGCGGCCTTGGCGGGCAGGGCGTTATTCGCCAGTTCCGCATGGGCCGGGCTGGTGTGGGCCGGATAGATGAAGCCATGGGCCGAGACTTCGCGCTGGCCGAGCGACCGGGTCGGCGCGTACCACACGCGCACGCTGCTCCAGTCTCCGGCGACCGAGACGTCCACTGCCAAGGCGTCATGCTCCACCATGCCGGGGCGCGACCAGTTGGCATGGTTCAGCAGAATGTGCCGGCCGTCGATCACCTTGGCGACCGTCGCCACATGGCCCATCGGCATGGCATGCGAGGCGCCGAAGGCCAGCACCGCGCCAGCGACGGGCTGCTGGCCACGATCATACACGCCCTCGGCATTGTCCCACCAATTCCGCGCGTTACCGCTCAACTGCACCGCCGAAACGGAGCGGGCATAGGCCACGCACTGCAGATGCCCGTGGGCATGGTGGGCCTGATGCGCCTCTGCCGACGCCGGCATGACCAGAATGGTGAAGAGGGCGACAAGGGCGGCGGTGGCGGAGCGGATCATGACCCTGTTCTTAACGGCGCGGCAGGATTCGCCTAGCCCGCCGCGCCTCGGTTCGGCGTGGCCGGTGAACCGTTCATCTCGCAGTTGCGAATAGACGGGGAACAAGGGCAGCCGCAGCAATGCGGGCGCGCTCGGGCGGGCTTGAATGACGCCGCATGCCGGCGCACACCGGCACCGCGATGACCGACACCAAACCCCTCGAACCCAGCCCGCGCCCGGCCAGCCACGGGCAGTTGTTTGCCTCATTGCCCGGTGCCGGGGCGGCAGAGGAATTCCTGCTGTTGGCCAGCAATGGCACCACACGGGTGGAGCGGATCGTCTCCACCGGGCAGGCCAGCCCGGCAGACTTCTGGTACGATCAGGCGGAGGACGAATTCGTGGCGCTGCTGGCCGGCGGGGCGGTGCTGACCATCGCCGGGCGTGCGGAGCCGCTGCGGCTGGAGCCCGGCGACTGGGTCAACCTGCCAGCGCATTGCCGCCACCGCGTCGAATGGACCAGCACCGAGCCGCCGACGGTGTGGCTGGCGGTGTTCTCGCCGGCGGGGCGGGAGTGAGATACGGACGGAACTAGCAGGGGCTAGCCCCTGCACCCCTTAACGTCTCCCCGCGAGAGCGTGTGTGTGGGGCAACGTCGCGCACAACCGCGCCGCGCCGCGGGCTATTGAAAGCCGCTTGGCGGCCAAGTGCTCCGTCGAGGAATTTGCGCGACGCTGACAGTATTGGGGGGCCGGGGGGCCAGCCGATTTGCATCAGCAAATCGGCACCTCAAGCGCCACCCCAAGCCTTCCCTCCGCTTTCAGCCCGCAAAGCTCTTCACAATCCGCTGCGCCTTGTGCATCGCGCGCGGCAGGCTGCCCGCCGGCAGCATTTCCACCTTGGCGCGGATGGAGAGCTTCTGGCGGATGGTATCGGCCACCACGTCAGCCAGCGCCCCGGCGTCGCCCGCCTCGATCTCGGCGCGCAATTTGATGCCGGTGAGGAAGCCGGCCGCATCCAGCAGCGAATCATCGAGGATGATCTGATATTCCATGCCGACGCCCGGAATGGCGCGGATGACCTGCTCGATCGAACTGGGGAAGACGTTGACGCCGCGGATAACCAGCATGTCGTCGGCCCGGCCCTGCACGCCGCCGATCAGCCGGGCAAAGGTGCGCCCATCGGTGCCGGGGCGGCTGTCGCGCACCACCATGTCGCCGGTCCACCAGCGCACCAGCGGGCAGGCCTGCTTATCGAGGTGGGTGAGCACCAGCACGCCGGGGGTGCCGTCCTCCACCGGCTGGTCGGTGGCGGGGTCCAGCACCTCGGCGAAAACGAAGTCCTCGGCGAGGACGAGGCCGTTCTTGGCTTCGGTTTCCCAGGCGGCAGGCTGAAACTCGATCATGCCATAGCAGTCATAGGTGTCGGCGCCCCAGGCGTCCTCGATGCGGCGGCGGGTGGCATCGATGCCGCCACCGGGCTCGCCGCCCACCAGCATGCGCTTCAGCGGCGATTTGCGCAGGTCGACGCCCATCTCGGCGGCCACCTCGGCCAAATGCGCGGCAAAGGACGAGGTGGCAAAGGCGGCCGTCACGCCATAATCCATCATGGTGGTGATCTGGCGCTGGCTGTCGCCATTGCCGGCGGGGATCAGCGCGGCGCCCAGCCGCAGCGCGGCATTGGCCAGCCCGAGCCCGCCGACGAACCAGGCAAAGCCCACCATCAACTGCATCACGTCGCCCTTGCGGACGCCCATTGCATAGAAATAGCGGGCGAACAGATCGGCCCAGCGGTCCACATCGGCCTCAGTCCAGCACATATGTGCGGGCTTGCCGGTGGTGCCGGAGGAGAAATGCACGCGGCGGATATCCGCCGGGTCGCAGGCCAGAAACGGCCCCCATGGCAGCGCCCCGGGGATGGCGGCGACATAGTCGCGCTTGCGGGTCAGCGGCAGCTGGCGCAGGTCGTCGAGGCTTTTCAGGTCGCGCGGGTCGAAGCCGGCGCTGGCGAACATGCCCTGATAATAGGCGCTGTTCCCGCCGACATAGGCCATTTGGGCCTTCAGCTGCTCAAGCTGGAAGGCGCTGGTCTGGTCGCGCGACCAGACTTCGCGCTCGGACCAGATGGTGTCGGAATAGGGGGTGCCAGTCGTCATCTTGTTCTCTCCGCTATGGTCTCAGGCCCCGCACGGCGAAGGCCGCGAGTGTTTGGGCGATATCCTCGATTTTCTGTGGCGATGTCGGCCGGTGGGGGTCGAACCAGATGTTCGCCCAGTTCAGCACGCCCAGAAACCCCTTGGTCAGTAAAGCGGGCTTGCCCGGGGCAAACTGCCCTTGCGCGATGCCTTGGGCGATCACCGAGGTGAACATCGCCTCGTAATCATCGCGCTGCTGCAGATAGCGTTGCAGGCGCTGGCGCTCGGCCTCGCCGGCGGCGCGCATCAGGCTGCGCTCCAGCCCCTGCACGCCCACCTTGGCGGCGGGAAAATCGGCCAGCATCGCGCGCATATGGGCCAGGGCCATGCGGGTAAGCTTGTCGTCCGGCGCGGAGTCGGGAAGGTTTTCGGCGCGGTATTCCGCCTGAACGGCAGCATGGAAGGCCTGCGTCGCCGCCTCCTGCACCGAGAAGTAGAGGTCGGATTTATTCTCGAACTGGTGGTAGATGGAGCCCTTGGTCACCCCGATGGCGCTGGCGATGTCGTCGATGGAGGTGCCGGAAAAGCCCCGCTCCATGAAAGCCGCCGCCGCCGCCCGCAGGATTTGCGCGCGGGCATGGGGGTTGGCCGGACGCCCCCGGCGCTCCGTTGCGGGCCTGTCGGCCGGTTCATCCGATGAGGGCAATGCGGGAGCCGGCTCCATGTCGCGCGGATGGGGCAATGGCCGGTCAGACATCAAGAAACCGCCCCCTTTCCGCTGGCCGCGTTTGCGCGGCAACACCCGCTTGCCAATTTATATACCATCCGGTATGAAAATAAAAGAGCAACTCGACACAGCCACCTTGAAGGGAAATTCCAGTGCTGAGAACCGGTGAGGAATATCTGGCCAGCCTGCGCGATGGCCGCGTGGTCTATTACGCGGGCGAACGGGTGGCTGATGTCACCACCCACGCCGAACTGGGCCTGCCCGCCCGCGAAACCGCGCAGCAATATGGCAAGGGCGCCGATGAGGACGCCGCCACGCTGGCCGAGCGCACCGTGCTGCTGCCCGATGGCGAGCGTGTGCACCGCTGGACCGTGCCGCCGCGCACCCCCGAGGACCTCGTCGCCTTCGTGGAGATGGAGGCCAACATGGTCGGCGACGAGCATGGCGCCCTGTCGGCCGGCCTCTGCTCGCTGCAGATCCTTGCCCGCAAGATCGACGCGAAATATGGCGGTGACTACACCTCGCGCATCGACACCTATGCCGACTGGTTCGCCCGCGCCGACATTCACGGTGCCTTCGCCATGACCGATGTGAAGGGCGACCGTTCCAAGGGCCCCTCGGGCCAGGTGGACCCCGACCTGTTCCTGCGCGTGGTGGAGCGCCGCCCGGACGGTATCGTCATTCGCGGCGCCAAGACCTCGGTCACCTCGGGCGCGCTGTGCAACGAACTGCTGATCCTGCCGACCCACGCGATGAAGGACACCGAGGGTGACTGGGCGATCGCCTGCGCCGTGCCAGCCAACGCGCCGGGCGTGGTGATGGTCTCGAACTATATCGGCAAAACTTGGGGTGAAAAGTTCAAGTTCGACCGCCCGTTGACCCACAGCTGGCACCACCACGATTCCACGGTGTTCTTCAACGACGTCTTCGTGCCCACCGAGCGCGTGTTCATGGACGGGCAGACCGAATATACCCGCGAGTTCCTCGGCTATTTCACCACGCTGCACCGCACCCGCATCCTGAAGATGGAGCCGCGCGATACCAAGCAGTTGATCGGCGTGGCCGAGCTGATGCTGCGCTATAATGGCCTTGAGAACGTCGGCGCACTGAAGGGCAAGATCACCGAGATGGTGCAGACGGCGGTGCTGCTGGATACGCTGCGCTATACCGCGCTGAACCGGGTGCAATATGTCGAGGGCATCTGCGTGCCGGATGCCGCGGCCTGCAACCTGGCCGGCCTCACCGTCTCCAGCACGCGCGAGGGCTATCTCACCACCCTGTGCGAGCTGGCGGGTGGCCCGGTGCTGACCGCGCCCTCGGGGCTCGACATGGAAAACCCGGAGATCGCCGGGCTGATCGAGAAATATTACGTCGGCAAGCCCGGCGTCGGCGCGAAAGAACGGCTGGCGCTGATCAAGCTGGTCTACGATCTGGCGGCCTCGGATGCCGCGGGCTTCAACCGGGCGCTGGGCGTTACCGGCGCCGGCTCGCCCGGTGCGCGGCGCGTGGCCGTGGCCCGGGGCTTCGACATCGAGGCCTGCGTGCAGGGCGTTCTGGCCGATCTGGCCGGCGCGGAGTGAGTGGGCGCATCGCGTCGCTGCGTTTTTTCTAAGGGCAGGGTAAGGCCATGAAACTCGAACTGTCCGAAGAGCAGGTCATGCTGCAGGATGTGGTGGGCAAGCTGCTCGCCAAGCACGGCACGCTGGCCCGGCTGAGCGCGGCCGAGCCGCTGGGCTTTGACGCGGCGCTGTGGGACGAGGTGTGGGAGCTGGGCATTCCGCTGCTGCGGGCGCCGGATGCCGGTGAGGCGAGCGTGTTGCACGCCCTTGTGGTGGCCGAAGAGGCCGGGCGCCATCTGGCCAGCGTGCCGCTGATCGAGGCGATCGTGGCGCGGCGGCTGTTGGCGCAGCTCGCGCCCGCCGCCTGCCCGTGGCTGGATGCGGCGCGCGAAGGGCAGGATGTCATTGCCCTCGCGAGCGAAGATCTGGGCAAGGCGCCCGGTCAGATCCTGGCCAGTGGCGCCGTCGCGCAAGCGGTGCTGGGGCTGGAAGGTGATGCCCTGTGGGTGTGGCATGATCTTGGCCATGGCGATTTGCCGAAAATCCACGGCTCTATCCCGGCGTGCCGGTTGAGTGCCCTCACGGTGGGTGCGCGCCAGCGGATCGACGACCCCGATGCCGCCCGCCTGTTCCGCGCCGCGTTGGAAGAATTGCGCCTGCTCACCGCCGCCCAACTGGCCGCCGCTGGTCAGCAGGCGGTGCAGGATGCCGCTGACTATGCCGGGGGCCGCGAGGCGTTCGGCCGCAAGATCGGCGAGTTTCAGGGCCTGTCTCACCCGCTGGCCAATGTCGCCACCGATCTTGAGGGCGCGCGGCTGCTGTGCTGGCGCGCGGTGGATGCCATTGCGCGCGGCGATAGCATTATCGATGGCGATGCCGGGGCCGGGGCGATGGTCGCCATGGCGCATTGGTGGGCCGGTGTTGCCGCGCGGGGCGCCGCGCTGGTTTCGATGCGGGTGTTCGGCGGCTATGGCATGACCACGGATTATCCGGCCCAGCTGTTCTTCCGGCGGATCAACGGCTGGTCGCTGGTGGGCGGCACGCCGGATGCGGCGATGGACCTGATCGCTGCCCGGCTGTGGCGTGGCGCCCCTGCCGATCTGCCCGAGGCGGGCGACACCGGCATCACCTTCGGCTGGGGCGAGGAAGGCGAGGCCGCCGCTGCCCGCATGCGCGAATTCTGCGAGCGCCGGCATAGTGCCGAATTGGCCAAATTCATGCGCGAATCGCTCGATGGCTTTGATCGCGAACTGCATCAGGAACTGGCCGAGGTGGGCCTGCTCCATCCCGACGCGCCGGCGGAATTCGGCGGGCCGGGGCTGAAGGCATCCACCGCCGCTGCGGTGCGCGATGTCTTCGGGTCTTACTACTGGAACCTGCTGGCCCCCTCCATCACCGACATGATCGCCAAGACCGTGCTGCATTTCGGCAGCGAAACGGCGCGGCAGGAGATTCTGCCCGACCTCTATGCCGGCCGCAAATACTGCACGCTGGGCTATTCGGAACCCTCGGGCGGGTCTGATATCTTCGCCGCCCGGGTCACCGCCACCCGCGATGGTGATGACTGGCTGATCAACGGGCAGAAGCAGTTCACCTCCACCGCGCATCTGGCCGACTATGCGCTGATGGTGACGCGCACCGGGCCAGACAAGCATCGCGGCATCACCATGTTCATCGTGCCGCTGAAGCAGGAAGGTTTCGCGCTGAACGAAATCAAGACCATCGGCGACGAGCGCACCAACGCCACCTTCTACGACAATGTGCGCGTGCCCGATGCCTATCGCATCGGCGAGGTGAACGGCGGGGTGAAGGTGCTGGCGGCGGCGCTGGCCATCGAGCAATCCTCGGGCGACCTGCATGTCATGTCGATGCGCAATCTGCTGCGCGGGGCGCTGGCATGGGCGCGCGACGAGGCGGAGGGCGAAGCGCCGATCACCCGCCCGGAAGTGGCCCGCGCGCTGGCCGATACCGCCACCCGCCTTGTCATTCAGGACACGCTGAACCGCCACGCCATCTGGGCGCAGGAGGTGGGGCAGTCACGCAAGCACTATGGCCCGATGGCCAAGCTGTTCGGCAGCGAATCGTGGACCTCGACCAGCGCCCGGCTGCTGGAAGTGGCGGCGCCGGCATCGCTGGAAGTGGGCCTCGACGGGGTTGCGGCGATCGAATTCATGCTGCGCCGGGCCATTCCGTCGACGATCTATGCCGGATCGAGCGAGATCCAGCGCAGCATCATCGCCGAAGCCGGGCTGGGCATGCCGCGCTCGCGCTAGGCCTTGGCCGGGGCGGCGTTCTCGCCCCCCGGCAGGCTCGACGTCAGATCAACGTCGTCAGATCATTTTGGCCGCGTCGGGCCAATATTTCGCCCGCAGCGCCCGCTTCATCAGCTTGCCGGTGGGCATGCGCGGCAGATCGTCGGAGAAATCGACGCTGCGCGGGCATTTGTAATGGGCCAGCCGGTCGCGGCAGTATGCCATCAGCGCCTCGGCCAGCGCCGGGCTCGGCACCTGCCCCGGGATCAGCTCCACCACGGCCTTCACCTCCTCGCCGAAATCGGGGTTGGGCACGCCGATCACCGCCACATCCTGCACGGCCGGGTGGCATGACAGGATGTTCTCGGCCTCCTGCGGATAGATATTCACCCCGCCCGAGATGATCATGTGGCTCTTGCGGTCGGTGAGGAACAGATAGCTGTCCTCGTCCAGCATCCCCATGTCGCCCAGCGTGGTCCAGCCTTGCGCATTGCGGGCCTCGGCGGTCTTTTCGGGGTCGTTATGATATTCGAAGGTGGACCAAGCGGCGGCGAAATAGATGGTGCCGGTCTCACCGACATCGGCCAGCGAACCATCCTCGCGCACGATGCGCACATCGGCGGATTTGCCGACCGAGCCGGGATGCGCCAGCCATTCCTGCGGGCCGATGATAACGATGCCATTGCCTTCGGTGGCGGCGTAGAATTCGTAGAGCACCGGCCCCCACCACGCCATCATCGCCTGCTTCACCTCCACCGGGCAGGGCGCCGCGCTGTGGATGGCGTGGGTGATGGTGGAGATGTTCGCGCCGGTGCGAACCGCTTCGGGCAGTTTCAGCAGGCGGCCCATCATCGTCGGCACGATCCACATCGAGGTCACGCCGTATTTCTCCACTGCGTTCAGCATCGCGGCAGCGTCGAAGGAGGGCATCAGCACCACGGTGCCGCCGAATTTGTGGACCGACATGCAATAGTTGAGCGGCGCGGTGTGATAGAGCGGCGCCGGGCACAGGAAGACGGTATCTTTCGACCCGCCGAAAAAGTCGCGCATCAGCACATCGCCGCCGTGATAGCCGCCAAAGGGCAGTCCGCTGGGCGGCCGCTTGATGCCCTTGGGCTTGCCGGATGTGCCCGAGGAATAGACCATGGCTGAACCGTCGAGCGCCTCGTAGGCGGCCGGCGCCAGCGGCGCCTGGCCCACTGGCGCGAAGCCCGAAGGCCCGCCCTGACCGTTGATCCACACCGCCACCGGGGCACCGACGACGGCGGCCTCCACCGTCGCGCGGTGCCGCCCGGAGGTGAGTACGACCCGCGCCTCGCTGTCGCGGATGATGAAGGCCACCTCGTCGGCGTGCAGGTGCCAGTTGATCGGCGTGTAATAGACGCCGGTGCGGTGAACCGCCCAGGCCGCCACCAGAAAGTCCGGCTCATTGTCCAGCAACAGGGCGAGATGATCGCCGGGCCGCACGCCGGCGGCGGCAAGTTGCCCGGCCAGCGCGTCGCTGCGCGCGTTCAGTTCGGCATAAGTGAGGCCAGGGCTGCCATCGGACATGATGATGGCCGGGTGTTCCGCCCGGCTGGCCGCGTGATCGCCGATATGCAACTCGCCCAAATTATCCTCCAACCCGGTGTTTCGCCAACACTAGGCAGATGGCGCGGGCTCGGCAAGGCGCGCAAATGGCTGACCCCGCACCGGCGCGCGGGCGCTTCCGGCAGGCGCGCTCAAGCTTCGAGCAAATGGCCGCGAATCGCCTCCCGCGCGGCCTCGTTCACCCCGATCTCGTCGAAGTAGGCGTTCACCCCCCCGGCATGGGCATCCAGCGCGGTGAACATTGCCGCCAGATAGCTTTCCTCGACGCGCAGCACCGGGTCCCACACGGCATCGTCAACACCCTCCCGGCTGCCATAGCGCAGGAACCGCTTCCGGTTGCGCTCGAAGAAGTGCTGGGTCAGCAGGTAGTCGTCGAGGATCGTCTCGCGATCGACCCCCAGAATCGTCAGCAGCAGGGCGGCCAGCGCGCCGGTGCGGTCCTTGCCGGCGGCGCAGTGGAACAGCAGCGGCAAATGGCCGCCGGCAATCTCGCGCAGGGCCATGCCGAAAGGCTGCGCCTGTTCCCACGGCAGGCTGGTGTAGAGCGTGACCATCCGCTGATAGAGCCGGTCGGGCGCGTCGGCCAGATCGCGGATCATGGCGCCAAGGTTGGCCCCGCTGTGGCTGTAATCATGCGAGAGCAGGCGATAGCTGGCCTCGCCCCACGCGTCGCCCCACGGCCGGCTGGGGCGCGCGGCGCGCTCCTCGTTGGAGCGCAGATCGAACACCGCCTTGATGCCCAGTGCCTCGACCGCCGCGAGATCGGCATCCGTCAGCCCCGACAGTTCGGCGGAGCGGAAGATCTGGCCCTTGCGCACAAGGCGCCCATCCGCCGCCTTGTATCCACCAAGGTCGCGGAAATTGAGGACGCCTTCCAGAACGATGATGCGCGTGTGGTCTTGCATGGTCTTTCCTTCAGCGCCGCTGGTGAAACCGCCGGGCAGGCGGCGGATGGCCGTGTCTACCCCGGCATTGTGAAACTATTCCGTAGCGCCACCCGTGCCGCATGCAAGTCACACAGGCGCGCCAAGGATGCGTGAGGCCATTTTACCGCGCCCGGTAGTGCGAGGGAGCGATGCGAGCACCTGATACCGGGCTTTGCACCCGGGGCCTATTGCGTTTAGGCATGGGCATCGCGAACCCTCTGCCGCCCGCCTCGCGCCCTGGAAAGCCATGCCGTGTCCCTGAAAATGCCCGCTCCCGATCTGGCCGTGATCGCCCGGCGCGGCGACATCGCCCGGGCGCTGCGGGCCATCGTGCCGGGCGAGGGGGTGATCGATGACCCGGACGCGCTGCGCCCCTACGAATCGGACGGGCTGACCGCCTATCGCCAGCCGCCGATGCTGGTGGTGCTGCCGCAGACCACGGAGCAGGTGGCGCGCATCCTCGCCTGGTGCCACGCGCAAGGGGTGAAGGTGGTGCCGCGCGGTTCGGGCACCTCGCTGTCGGGCGGGGCCCTGCCGCTGGCCGATGCCGTGCTGCTGGGCCTGTCGCGCCTTAACCGCGTGCTGGAGGTGGATTATGATGAGCGCATCGTCGTCGCCCAGCCCGGCGTGACCAATCTGGCGATCACCCGCGCGGTGGAGGAGCGGGGCTTCTATTACGCGCCAGACCCATCCAGCCAGATCGCCTGCTCCATTGGCGGCAACGTCGCGGAGAATTCGGGCGGGGTGCATTGCCTGAAATACGGTCTCACCACCAACAACGTGCTGGGCGTGGAATTCGTCACCATGGCGGGCGAGGTGCTGCGCATCGGCGGGCGCAGCCTCGATCCCGCCGGGCTCGATCTGCTGGGGGTCATCGTCGGCTCCGAGGGCCTGCTGGGCGTGGTGACGGAAGTGACGCTGCGCATTCTGCCCGCGCCGGAGATGGCCCGCGCCCTGCTGATCGGCTTTGCCACGGTGGAGGGAGCCGGCCAGTGCGTGGCCGAAGTCATCGCCGCCGGCATTATCCCCGCCGGCATGGAGATGATGGACCGCCCCGCCATCCATGCGGCCGAGGCCTTTGTGCAGGTCGGCTATCCGCTGGATGTCGAGGCGCTGCTGATCGTCGAACTGGATGGACCGGAGGCCGAGTGCGACCATCTGATCGGCGCGGTGGAGGCGATCGCCCGGGCCAACGGCGCCGTCTCGGTGCGCGCCTCGCAAGACGAGGCCCAGCGCGTGGCCTTCTGGGCGGGGCGCAAGGCGGCGTTTCCGGCGGTGGGCTGCATCTCGCCCGACTATTACTGCATGGATGGCACCATCCCCCGCCGCCGCCTTCCCGAAGTGCTGGAGCGCATGGCCGCCCTGTCGGCGCAATACGGCCTTGGCGTCGCCAACGTGTTCCATGCAGGTGACGGCAATCTGCATCCGCTCATCCTGTATGACGCCAACCAGCCGGGCCAGTTGGAGCGGGCCGAGGCCTTTGGCAGCGACATCTTGCGCCTCTGCGTGGAAGTGGGCGGCGTGCTGACCGGCGAGCATGGCGTGGGCGTGGAAAAGCGCGATCTCATGCCGGTGATGTACACCGAGGTGGATCTGGCCCACCAGCAGCGGGTGAAATGCGCGTTCGATCCCTTGCTGCTGCTCAACCCCGGCAAGGTGTTCCCCACGCTGCACCGCTGTGCCGAGCTGGGGCGGATGCATGTGCACCACGGGCGGCTGCCGTTCCCCGGATTGCCCCGGTTCTAATGACGGTATTCGGGCCCGATACGACTGGCGATCTGGTGGCGGTGGTGGCTGACGCCGGAGCGGCCGGCCGCCGTCTGGATTTGCGTGGCGGCGGCAGCAAGCGGGCCGTCGGCGCGCCCGTGCCGGATGCCGACATCCTCGACATGACCGGCTTTTCCGGCGTCGTCGATTACGACCCCGCCGAGCTGGTGCTCACCGTGGGCGCGGGCACACCGCTGGCGCAGATCGAGACATTGCTGGCGGAAAACGGCCAGATGCTGGCCTTCGACCCCTTCGACCACGGGCCGATTTGGGGTGCGGCGGTGGGGGCGGCCACCATCGGCGGCATTATCGCGGCGGGCGTCGGCGGCTCGCGACGGCTCTCGGCGGGCGGCGTGCGCGATCACCTGCTGGGCTTCACCGGCGGTTCGGGGCGCGGCGAGTTCTTCGTCGCCGGCGCCAAGGTGGTGAAGAACGTCACCGGCTATGATCTCTCCAAATTGGTGTGCGGCAGCTGGGGGCGGCTGGTGGCGCTGTGCGAGGTGACGCTGAAAGTGATGCCGTGCCCGCAGTTCGTGTTGACGCTGGCTTTGCCCGGGCAAAGCCTTGAGGCCGCCGTGGCCAGCATGTCGGCCGCGCTGGGCTCGCAGGCCGGCGTGGCGGCGGCGGCCTATCTGCCCGGCGCCGAGCGGGCAGAGGCGATCACCGCCCTCCGGCTTGAGGGTTTCGAGCCCTCGGTGCGGGCGCGGCTGGCGATTCTCCAAAAGCTGTTTGGCGGCGAGGTTCTGCGGGATGCGGCGGGCGGGGCGATTTGGGAACGGCTGCGCACACTCTCGCCCTCGGGCGAAACCGGTGCCCTGTGGCGCATCAGCATTCCGGCCAAGGGCTGTGCGGGGTTGGTCGCCGCCCTGAAGCCGCGGGGCCCCTATCTCGTCGATTGGGCGGGCGGGCTGGTCTGGCTGAACTATGAGGGACCCCCCGATGCGCTGCGCCAGGCGGCGGAAGCGGCGGGAGGCCATGCCCTGCTGCTGCGGGCGGGTGAGGCCACCCGCGCCGTCGTGCCCGCCCTTCACCCTCAGCCCCAGCCGCTTGCCCTGCTGGAGGCGCGCGTGCGGCGCGCGTTCGACCCGGCCGGCGTGTTCGAAACGGGCCGTTTCGGGAGAATTCCCCCTGCAAACTAACTTTACCCCCGAAATGCTGGTCGACCCCGCCATGGCCGCGTCCGAGGCGGTGATCCGCAAGTGCGTGCACTGCGGTTTCTGCACTGCCACCTGCCCCACCTATGTGCTGCTGGGCGATGAACTCGATAGCCCCCGGGGCCGCATCTATCTGATGAAGGACATGCTGGAGACAGGGCGGGACCCCACTGCTGAGATCGTCAAGCATATCGACCGCTGCCTGTCCTGCCTCTCCTGCATGACGACTTGCCCCTCGGGGGTGAACTACATGCATCTGGTCGATCATGCCCGCGCTTACATTGAGGAGCGCTATCGCCGGCCATGGCAAGACCGGGCATTGCGGGCGGTGCTGGCCTGGGTGTTGCCGCATCCCCGGCGGTTTCGGGCGGCGCTGGCTTTGGCGCGGCTGTCGCGCGGGGCCATGCCGCTGATCGGGCGGGTGAAGGCGCTGCGGCCGGTGGCGGCGATGCTTGCGCTGGCGCCCAGGCATGCCGCGCCGCTGGCCAGCGCCAGCGATGCGCGGGTGGCCGCGCCGAAGGGCCGGGTTGCGCTGTTGCAGGGTTGCGCCGAGCCGGTGCTGCGGCCCGCATTCCGCGCCGCCGCCGTGGGCCTGCTCAACCGGGCGGGCTATGATGTGATCTTCGCGCCGGGCGAGGGCTGCTGCGGCGCGCTGGTGCGCCATATGGGCCGCGAGGGGGACGCACGCGATGCCGCCCGCCGCAATGTCGATGCCTGGATGCGGGTGGTGGAAAGCGCTGGCCTCGACGCCATTCTGATCACCGCCGCCGGTTGCGGCACCACCATCAAGGATTACGGCTTCCTGCTGCGCGACGACCCGGCCTATGCGGATAAGGCCGAAGCTGTCTCCGCGCTGGCCCGGGATATCAGCGAGTTCCTCGTCACCTGCGACCTGCCGTTTCAGGCGCGGGGCAACATCACCGTCGCCTATCACCCGGCCTGTTCGCTGCAGCACGGGCAGAAGGTGACGGAGGCCCCCGAGCGCCTGCTCGCCGCGGCCGGCTTTGTGGTGAGGCTGCCCGCCGAGGCTCATCTGTGCTGCGGTTCGGCCGGCACCTACAACATCCTGCAACCCGAGATTGCCAACCAGTTGCGCGACCGCAAGCTGGCGAACATCGCCCGCCTCAAGCCGGATGTTATCGCCACCGGCAACATTGGCTGCGCGATGCAGCTTGGGCAGGGCAACGGCGGGGTTCCCGTCGTCCACACCGTCCAACTGCTGGACTGGGCCAGCGGCGGGCCGACCCCCGCCGGCCTGCATCACCTCGAAGGCCTCCTCCGGCAGGCTGACCAGCGGGATTGAGCCCTCCCGGCAACGGTGTTACGCTGGGCCCGGGCAAGCACAAGTTTTGCCGGGAATGGGAGAGGCTGGCGGCGACGATGCCTCAGCCCAAGCCGAAAGGGCCGCGCAAGGTGGCCCAGGAACGGGAGCAGGGCATTGGGTGACAATCGGGACTCGGCAACATCGGCCAGCGGGCACAAGCGCGCGCTGTCGGCCATAGACGTCACGAGCCTGACGCCCGTCGGCGCCGGCATTCTTCGCCCCGAAACGACGCTGGGCACCCGCACGGCCCAGTTCTACAGGTCCACCGAGGACGCGGCCGTGGCCCGGTCGGATGCCGACGGGACGGTCACGCGCATCGGCAAATCCATCTGCAGCAATGGCATCGCCATGGATGCGCAGGGGCGCATCATCATCGCCAATTTCGGGCTGCACAATGGCGGGGCGGGGCCGCTGCAGCGGCTGGATCTGGCCACCGGCGTCGTGGAGGACCTCGTCACCGAGATCGACGGACGGTCGCTGGTGGCCTCCAACTTCCCGGTCGTGGCACGCGATGGCACGATCTATTGCACCCACACCACCTGGGGGCCGACGCAGGATAGCTCGGTCAATCCGGACATCACCGATGGCTTTGTCTACCTTGTCGCCCCGGATGGCGCGGTGCGCGTGGTCGCCACCGGCCTGTCGGGCGCGAATGGCTGCTGCCTGGATGCCGAGGAGCGCTATCTCTACGTGGCGCAAACCGGCCGGGGCAACGTGGTGCGCTATCGCCGCCTGCCAGATGGTGCGCTCGGCGAGCAGGAGGCCTATGGCCCGCCGCTGGGGCTTATTCCGCAGAACCCCACGGTGGAGCTGCTGTTCAGCGCGCCGCCGGAAGTTCGGGCGCAATATGGCCACGCCGACAACATCGCCTTCGATGCCGAGGGCAATCTGTGGGTGGCGCTGCCTCTGGCGGGCAAGATCGTCGCCATCACGCCCGGCGGCGAACTGGTCACCGTCATCAGCGACCCCGAGGGCGCGACGGTGGCGATGCCGACCAACATCGCCTGGGGTGGGCCGGACCTGATGGACGTCTACATCGGCAGCCTGGGCACGCCGCATGTGTTGAAGGGGCGCAGCCCGGTGCCCGGCATGCCCCTGCTGCACCAATAATCACGCGGGCGGCGGCAGCCTTCGGGCTGGCAGCTCGCCCCATTCTGGGAGAGAAACAATGATCGAGATCTACGGCACAAACAGCCCGAATGTGGTGAAGGTGTATATCGCGCTGGAGGTGACGGGCTTTGAATACAAGGTTCACCCGATGAACGTGCTGACGGGCGACCAGTTCGATCCGGAATTCGTCAAGCTGAACCCGAACAAGAAGGTGCCGGTGATCGTCGATCACGACGGGCCTGGCGGCAAGCCGATCACCCTGTGCGAATCGGGCGCCATCCTGCTGTATCTCAACGAGAAGAGCGGCGGCAAGCTGGCCCCCACCGACAAGGCCGCCTATTGGCACGCGCTGCAGTGGCTGTTCCAGCAGCATGGCGGCATTGGCCCCATGGGTGGCCAGCTTGCGCATTTCCTGCGTTTTGCCCCTCCCGGCCTGCCGCCTTACCCTGAGGAGCGCTATCGCAGCGAGAACAACCGCCTGTACGATCTGTATGACGCCCAGATTGCCCAGCACCCGTTCATCGCTGGCGACAGCTTCTCGGTGGCCGACATGGCGATCTGGCCGTGGATCGTCTATCACGAGCTGCACGGGCTCGACCTCAAGCGCCGCAGCCACCTCAACGAGTGGTTCTGGCGCGTGAGCGAAATGCCGGCGGTGCAGCGCGCGGTGGCCGTGCACGGCTCGCCCATCACCAATGCCGCGGTTGCCGAGGTTGACCCCGACGCGCTCGACCGCTTCTTCATTCGCGGGAAATACGCGTTTTCGTGAGCTTGGGCCTAGACCGGGGCCGTTGAAAGCGCCCCGGCCTAGGCGTAGCGCGCCTCGTTGCGCGAGTTCTGCGGCGCTGCGCCTTGCCGCGAAGCGGTTTTGGCAGCCTGCGGCGCGGCGAGGTCACGCCGAGGTCGCGGTAACTACGTGACGACGACAGTTATGGGAGCGCGAGGGGGTAACCCCCTCGCATCTTCACTTCAAATCTTCAGGCGCCCTAACCCTCAAGCCGCTTCCTGCTCCACCCATTCCGGGAAAAAGCTTGGCTCGCGTACCGACCATGCCGGCGCGGTGGCCGCGGCTTCGCTGATCGACTGGAGCAGGTTCTTGCGCCGCTCGGGCCGGATATGCGGCAGGGCGGCGGCGGCGCAGAAGGCGGAGGGTAGCCAGCGCCGCACCTCGGCGCCCAGCAGGCGCTCATAGAGGAAGCGATAGGCCGAGAAGCCGCGCAGCCGTTCCTGCGCCAGATCGAAGGCGGTGATGCGGATGAGCTTGTCGATGAAGCCTTCCAGCGCCTCGAAGCTTTCGTCGCCGGGCATGGCGCGGCGCAGCGCCTTGAGTTCCTGATAGGCGACATACTGGCTGCGGATGGCGGCGATCTCGTCGGCGTCGCGGGCCCACAGGCGAAAGGCGTCTTGCCGGCCCAGGCCGACGTCCAGGCTGCGCTTGATATAGCGCTGCTCGCATGGGCTGAAGCCGGCGAATTCGCGCAGTTCGGCAATGGCGCTGGCTTGTGCGGGGCCGCTGGTTCCGGTTCTGGCCATGGGTTGTCCACCTCGTGCTTCGCGCTGGCCCGGGTGGGCTGGCGGCGACAGGCAGAGGATGGCCAGAAAATGGTGAAGAAGCCGTTAACCACGATCCCGCGGGCAACGCCGCCGGGCGATTATTCCGAAGTGCAATCAGTTAAGGCCGGCATTCAGATCAGGCCGGCATTCAGATCAGGCCGGCCAGCGGGCTGGATGGGTCGGCATATTTGCGCGTGCCCATCCGCCCGGAAAGGTAGGCGTCGCGCCCGGCCTCCACGGCGAGGCGCATGGCGCGGGCCATGCGGACGGGGTCTTTCGCCTCGGCGATGGCGGTGTTCATCAGCACGCCGTCGCAGCCCAGTTCCATGGCCACGGCCGCGTCCGAGGCGGTGCCGACGCCCGCGTCGACCAGCACCGGCACCTTGGCGCCCTCGACGATGAGGCGGATGGTGACGCGGTTTTGAATGCCGAGCCCGGAGCCGATCGGCGCGCCCAGCGGCATCACCGCCACCGCGCCGGCTTCTTCCAGTTGCTTGGCGGCGATGGGGTCATCCACGCAATAGACCATGGGCAGGAAGCCCTCCTTGGCCAGCACTTCGGTCGCCTTCAGCGTTTCGCGCATGTCGGGGTAGAGCGTGCGGGCCTCGCCCAGCACCTCCAGCTTCACCAGATCCCAGCCGCCGGCCTCGCGGGCAAGGCGCAGGGTGCGGATGGCGTCGTCGGCGGTGAAGCAGCCGGCGGTGTTGGGCAGATAGGTGATCTTCTTGGGGTCGATAAAGTCGGTGAGCATGGGCGCGGAGGGATCGGCGATGTTCACCCGGCGCACGGCGACGGTGACGATCTCGGCGCCAGAGGCGGCCACGGCGGCGGCGTTCTGGGCAAAGTCCTTGTACTTGCCGGTGCCGACGATCAGGCGCGAGGTGAAGGTGCGGCCGGCCACGGTCCACGTATCCCTTGGCCAAGTGTCCTTGGGCGAAGTGTCCTTGGGCGAAGTCTCATTAACCACGGTGTCTCCTCCTCCGACGAAATGCACGATTTCCAGCACGTCGCCATCGGCCAGCGCCACCTGGCCCAGCGTGCTGCGCGGCACGATAACCGCATTGCGCTCCACCGCCACCTTGGCCGGGTTCAGCCCCAGCGTGGCGACGAGATCGGCAAGGGTGGCAGGGGCGGCGATGCGGCGCGGCTCGCCGTTCACGATGAGGGAAATCTCGGTGCTCATGGGGAGCCCCATAGAGCATCGCGCAAAAAAGTGGGTACCGGTTTTTTGCATGAGCGATGCGGGACCAGGGGGTCAGCATCGCGCAAAAAAGTGGGTACCGGTTTTTTGCTTCAGTGGTGTCGTGGCGCGCACCCGCTTCAGTGGGCGTGGCGCATGTTGCGGATATGGGCGCTGGCCAGCAGCAGCACGCCCACCATGGTGAGCGCGGCCTCGGCCGGGCCGTCGGGCACGATCAGCCCCAGCGCCATCAGCACCAGCCCGGCGCAGCCCGCGACAAGCACCATCGGCCGGCGATGGCGCATGGCCCCCATGCCCAGCCCAATCGCCCCGATCACCACCGCCAGGGCCAGCCCGATCTCGTGAATGCGGGGGTTGAGCAGCGCGCCGCCGCCCAGCCCCAGCACGCTGACCAGCACCAGCCCGGCGAGGCAGTGGATCAGGCACAGGGTGGACAGAAGGACGCCCGCGCGATCAATGCGGCGGCGAATCATGGTGGAAAAATTGCTCATCACCGTGCGGGGTATGATATAATATCTCCAAACGCAACCGGGCAGAGATCAGGCGTTCCACAGACCGGCGTTACCGCCTGGATCCGGGGCGGCCCCCACGGCACAAAAGGCGGCTTGCGCTATGCGCGAAACACTTTCACAAACCGGGCCGTTCGACGCCGACCAACCGTCATGAAGGATTACACCATGACCGCAAGTTCCGGGGCGCGGGCTGCCGACATGGCGCAGCATCCCGCCTCCAGCCCCCCCGCCTCCAGCCCCCCCGCCTCCAGCCCCGCCTCCAGCCCCGGCGCCATGGCGCGGTGGCTGTTCGGAGTGGCGGCGCTGATCGTGGTGATCGTGGTGGTGGGCGGCATTACCCGGCTGACCGAATCGGGCCTGTCGATCACCCAGTGGCACCCGGTCAGCGGCATTGTTCCCCCGCTGGGCGAGGCGCAGTGGCAGGCCGAGTTCGACCATTATCGCCAGATTGACCAATATGGCGCGGTGCATGCCGGCATGACGCTGGGTCAGTTCAAGGGCATCTTCTTCTGGGAATATATCCACCGGGTGCTGGGCCGGGTGATCGGGCTGGCGATGCTGGGTCCGCTCGTGTGGTTTGCGCTGCGGCGGCAAATTCCGCGTGGCTTTGGCTGGCGGCTGATGGCGCTGCCGGTGCTGGTGGGCATGCAGGGGCTGCTGGGCTGGTTGATGGTCGCCTCTGGCCTGAAGCCGGGGATGACCGAGGTGGCGCCGGGCTGGCTGGCCGCACATTTGCTGGCGGCGCTGTTTACCCTCTCGGTCACGTTGTGGATCGCGCTGGACCTGCGGGCGCTGGCGCGGGATGGCAGGGCGGTGCCCGCGCGGCTGACGGCACTGCCGCTGCTGACGGGCGCGGCGCTGGCGCTGCAACTGCTCTATGGCGCGCTGATGGCGGGCCTGCGCGCCGGGCATGTGACCAACCAGTGGCCGCTGATGAACGGCAGCCTGTTTCCCGGCCCCACGCAGTCCGGGCGCGGCCTTGGCGTGCTGCTGTTTGCCGACCCGGCGATTGTCCACTTCATCCATCGCTGGTGGGCCTGGGTGGTGGTCGCACTGTTGCTGGTGATGGCGCGGCGGCTGCGGGGTGCTGGCGCGCGGGCGCAATCCGTGGCGGTGCACAGCATCTTTGGCACGCAGATCATTCTGGGCATCGCCACTGTGGTGAGCGGCGTGGCGCTGTGGCTGGCGGTGTTGCACCAGTTGGCGGGGGCGCTGCTGGTGGTGGCCACCGTGGCGGGCGCGCACCGGCTGGGTCAGGCGGCCCCATCCGATGGGCCGGGCAGGCTGGGGTGAGCGACACGCTCGCCTTGCCCCGCGATACGTCCCTGCCCGCACCGGCTCTGGTCTGGTGCCCCTTTCCCGATAGTGCCAGCGCGACCACGGTGATCGACCGGCTGCTCGACGAGGGCTTGATTGCCTGCGCCAATATCCTGCCCGGCATGGTGTCGCGGTTCGTGTGGCGGGGCGAGCGGGGCGAGAGCGCGGAAGCCGGTGCCCTGCTGAAGACCAATGTCGCGGTGCTGGAGGCGGTCGTCGCCCGGCTAGCGGCCTTGCACCCCTATGAGCAGCCGACGATCCTCGGTTGGGCTTGCGATGCGGCGACCCCTGTCACTGCGGCATGGCTGGGCGGGCTGGCTGGCATCGGGCGGGGCGCCTCATGATCCGGGGTGGCGGGCTCGGCCGGGTCGCCACGCGGATGGGCGCGGGTTTGCCATGGGCAGCGGGGCTGGCCCTGTTGCTGGCCCTATTGCTGGCGGCGCCCGGTGAGACCGCCCGCGCCGACCAGCCCGGGCCGGAGGCGGGCGCCGGCATGTTCAGTCCGCCGCCCGTGCCGATGCTGCTCGCGCGCGAGTTGCACCGCGCCCTTTCGGACGGCAAGGAGGTGGTCAGCCGCCGCACCTATGAGGTGCGCTTCGTGCCCGAGCCGGGGGGCTATCGCGTGGAGGGCCGGCTGGTGGCGGTGGACGTGCAGGTGCCGCCGCATCTGGAGGCGCTGGCCGCGCTGGAGCGGGCGCGCAGCGACGAGGGCCTGTTTCCCATTCATCTGACCCCGCGCGGCCTTATCGCGGAGCAGCGCTCCACGGCTATTCCCGGCACACCGCAAACCCGCAGCCTGGTTGATTCGATGATCGCCAAATCGACCCTGCCGCCGGGGCAGCGCGGCAGCGCCAAGGGCTTTGTCGCCACGCTGCTGGCCCACCCCGAACTGGCCGGCGGCCACTGGCCGGCCGAATTGTTTCACCCCATCACCGGCACCCGGCGCGACATGCGGGATTACGCGCTGGCCGATGGCAGCCCGGCCTCCACCACGGTGGAGATGGACGTGCGCGGCGACGGGCCCGGGGGTTTGTTGCAGCGTTACGACCGCGCGATTACGACCGAGGCGGCGGGATCGGTGCAGCGCAGCCGCGAGATCTGGACGCTCTCGCCGCCGCCAAGGAGCGGCTCGCGCTAGAGAGGTATTATTTTACCTCCGCGAAATCGCCCGGTTTCGCTTGACTTCACAAGGCATATCGACAAAAGCGCACGCCTCCCGCCGGTGGGCAGACTCTCCATGTCTGGCTGCCGGTGCGACCCAAACTCTTAGGGAATTCTCTGCCCATGAAGGCGCTCACCAAGATCACCCAGTCGGCCAAGCCGGCAGAGGTGGAAAAGAAGTGGCATCTCATCGATGCCGAAGGGCTGGTGGTTGGCCGCGTTGCCGTCATCATCGCCAACATCCTGCGCGGCAAGCACAAGCCGAGCTTCACCCCCCACGTCGATTGCGGCGACCATGTGGTCGTGATCAACGCCGAGAAGGTGAAGTTCACCGGCAACAAGCTGAAGCAGCAGACCTATTACAAGCACACCGGCTATGCCGGCGGCCTGAAGGAAGTGACGGCGGACAAGGTTCTGGCCGGTCGTTTCCCCGAGCGCGTGCTGGAAAAGGCGGTTGAGCGCATGATCCCGCGCGGGCCGCTGGGTCGCGCGCAAATGCGTGCCCTGCACCTCTACGCCGGCTCCGAGCATCCGCATGCGGGCACCCAGCCCCAGCCGCTCGATGTTGCTTCCCGCAATCGCAAGAACAAGGTGGGTGCGTAATGTCCGATAACACCGTCACCGATCTCGCCGATCTCGGCGCCCTGGCTGCTGGCGCTCCCGCCACGGCCGCCCCTGTTGCCGATGCCCCCGTCGCGCGCACCGGCCCCGTTGCCGTTCTGCGCGAGCGTCAGGTCGATGCGCAGGGCCGCTCCTACGCCACCGGCCGCCGCAAGGATGCCGTGGCCCGCGTGTGGATCAAGCCCGGCTCGGGCAAGATCACCGTCAACGGCCGCGATCAGGAAG
>CAIXXP010000269.1 GCA_903923465.1 uncultured Sphingomonadales bacterium
GCACAGGTCGTTGGCGAGAGCAAGGGCGTCGTCAAGTTCTTCAACACCCAGAAGGGCTTCGGCTTCATTCAGCGCGAAGATGGCGGCGAGGATGTGTTCGTGCACATCAGCGCGGTCGAGCGTGCTGGCCTTGAGGGCTTGGCCGAAGGTCAGGGTCTGGAATTCACGCTGGTTGATCGCGGCGGCAAGATTTCGGCGAGCGACCTCGTGGTCGTCGGCGATGTCATCGCCGTGGCCAAGCGCGAGGCCGTGGCCCCGCAGCGTTCGCTCACCGGCGAGCGCGCCACCGGCACGGTCAAGTTCTTCAATGCCATGAAGGGCTTCGGCTTCATCACCCGCGACGACGGCCAGCCCGACGCTTTCGTGCATATCAGCGCGGTAGAGCGCTCTGGCATGCGTGAGCTGAGCGAGGGCGACCGTCTGGAATTCGACATAGAGGTTGATCGACGAGGCAAGTACTCGGCAGTCAATCTGGTGCCGCTTCAGGGCTGATCTGCCCGCACAGCCCCCACAGGTGTTTGACCATAAGGTTTGACCGGGGGCTGGCGACCGAATAAAAGTGCGCCAATGGCGGTTTTCCGGAACATATATTCCGGAGAACCGCCATTTGTCGTTTCCGTCATCCGTTTGAATTGTTACGATTACGAAGGAAATTGCCATGTCGATCACGCCGCTGATGCCCGTCTACCCCCGGTGCGGCTTCCGCCCCGTGCGCGGCGAGCACTGCCACCTGATCGGAGAAGACGGCGCCCGCTACCTCGATTTCGCCGCCGGCATCGCGGTGAACGCGCTGGGTCATTCCAATGCGCACCTGATCGGCGCCATCCAGCGGCAGGCCGAAACGCTGATGCATGTCTCCAATCTCTATGGCAGCCCGCAGGGCGAACGGCTGGCGCAGCGGCTGGTCGACATCACCTTTGCCGACACGGTGTTCTTCACCAATTCCGGCGCCGAGGCGGTGGAATGCGCAATCAAGACCGCGCGCGCCTATCACGCGCACGTCGGCAACCAGCACAAATACGAGTTGATCACCTTCAACGAGGCCTTCCACGGTCGCACGCTGGCCACGATCAGCGCCTCCAGCCAGGAAAAGATGCACAAGGGCTTCGAGCCCCTGCTGCCCGGCTTCAAATATGTCGAATTCGGCGATCTGGCGGCGGCGGAAGCGGCAATTGGCCCGCACACCGCCGGTTTCCTCATCGAACCGATCCAGGGCGAGGGTGGCATCCGCGTGCCGGACGAGGCCTTCCTGCCCGGCCTGCGCGCGCTGGCCGACAAGCACGACCTGCTGCTGGTGCTCGACGAGGTGCAGACCGGCGTCGCCCGCACCGGCACCTTCTACGCGCATGAGCAATTCGGCGTAACGCCCGACATTCTCGCCAGCGCCAAGGGGCTGGGCGGCGGCTTCCCCATGGGCGCTTGCCTCGCCACAGAGGCAGCGGCGCGCGGCATGGTCGCCGGCACCCATGGCTCCACCTATGGCGGCAACCCGCTGGCGATGGCCGCCTCCAGCGCGGTGCTGGACGTGGTGGCGAATGAGGACTTCCTCGCCGATGTGCGCGCCAAGGGCGATCTGCTGCGCGCCCGGCTGGAACAGTTCATCGGCAACTACCCCGATCTGTTCACCGAGGTGCGCGGGCGGGGCCTGCTGCTGGGGCTGAAACTGAAGATCGAACCGCGCGGCTTCGTGGCGCATCTGCGCGACAATCATCATTTGCTCACCGTCTCCGGCGGCGACCAGACGGTGCGCGTGGTGCCGCCGCTGGTCATCGACGAATCCCATATCGACGAATTCATGGCGAAGCTCTCGGCCGGCGCCGCCAGCTATGCGCTGGAAGAGGTGGCGTCATGACCCGGCATTTCCTCAATCTGGCCGATGCCGGCGGGGCGGCGGTCGGCGCCATGCTGGCCGATGCGCAAGCCCGCAAGACCGCCCGCGCAAGTTGGCCAAAGGGCCGGGTCGATGCCGATGCGCCGCTGGCCGGCCATGTGCTGGCGATGATTTTCGAGAAAAACTCCACCCGCACCCGCGTGTCGTTCGACATGGCGATGCGGCAGTTGGGTGGCAGCGCCATCGTCATGGAAGCCGGCGGCATGCAGATCGGCCGGGGCGAGACCATCGCCGACACCGCCCGCGTGCTCAGCCGCATGGTGGATGCCATCATGATCCGCACCGACGATCACGCCAAGATCGAGGAATTGGCCCATTACGCCACGGTGCCGGTGATCAACGGCCTCACCGATCAATCACACCCCTGCCAGATCATGGCCGATTTGCTCACCCTGGCCGAGCGCGGCGTGCTGCGCCCAGGCATGGAGATGGCGTGGCTGGGCGATGGCAACAATGTGCTGCACTCGCTGATCGAGGCGGCCGGCCTGCTCGGGTTCAACATCCGCGTGGCCGGGCCCGATGGCTATGCCCCCGATGCCGGTTTTGTGAAGCGGGCGCGGGCCGCCGGCGCGCAAATCCGCTTCACCGCCGACCCGGTCGAGGCCGCCAATGGTGCCCAGGTGGTCGTCACCGATTGCTGGGTATCCATGGGGCAGGCGGGTGGCGAGGCCAAGGTCGCGGCCATGGCCCCCTATCAGGTGAATGACGCGCTGATGGCTCATGCCGCGCCGCAGGCCACCTTCCTCCACTGCCTGCCCGCTCATCGCGGCGAGGAAGTGACGGATGCGGTGATCGACGGCGCCCATTCCGCCGTGTGGGACGAGGCGGAAAACCGCATCCACGCCCAGAAATCGGTGCTGCGCTGGGCGCTGGGGCAATTGTGAGCGAAGACACCGCCTCCCCGGCCGACACGGACCGGCTGCTCGGCTTCCTGCTGCCCGATCGCGATGCGCGCGGGCGGGTGGTGCGGCTCGGCTCGGCGCTCGGGCAGATTCTCGCCGCCCACGCCTACCCCAGCCCGATCCGCAATCTGCTGGCCGACGCGCTGGTGCTGACGGCGCTGATGGGCACCCTGCGGCAGGACGAGCACAGCCAGTTCACCCTGCAGGCGCAGACCGAGGGCGGCGTGGTGGAGCTGCTGGTCTGCGACTATCGCGACGGCGAATTGCGCGGCTATGTCCGCCACGATCCGTCGCGGATGGACGAATTGGGCCCCAACCCCAGCCTGGCGGCGCTGTTCGGCCCCGCCGTGGGCCGCACTGTTGATCAGGGAGGCGGCCATCTCGCCATCACCTTCGATCTGGCCACCAGTGGCGAGCGCTATCAGGGCGTGGTGCCGCTGGAAGGCGCCTCGCTGGCCGAGGCCTGCGAGAGCTATTTCACCCGCTCAGAGCAGGTGCCCACGGTCATTCGGTTGGGCCGCACGGTGGTGGATGGCCAGATCATCGCCGGTGGCCTGCTGGTGCAGCATATGCCCCCGGTGGGCGAAGCGAAGCTGGGCGAGGCCGCCGCGGAAGACCTCATGCCGCTGCCCGCCGAACCCGGGCTGGACTGGGAGCATGTCTCGATCCTCTCCGCCAGCATACAGGCGACGGAACTGGCCGACCCGGCCCTGCCGCTGGACCATGTGCTGTGGCGCCTGTTCCACGAGGAGCGCGAGGTGCGCGTGTTGGCGGAGCAGGCCCTGACGCGTGGCTGCCGCTGCACCGCCGAATATTACCGCTCGGTGCTGGCCAAATTCCCCGAGGAAGAGCGCGTGGCCATGCGCAACGAGGACGGCATCATCGCCGTGGATTGCGCCTTCTGCTCGAAGATCTTCGACATCGACCTTTAACCGCTACTCCGAGGACGCCTCGCGCTTCAGCTCATAAAGCAGCGCCAGCGCGTCGCGCGGAGTGAGGGCGTCGACATCGGTCTCGCGGAGCATCGCGCGCAAGGCATCCGGCTTTTCCGGCGCCGAGACGGCATATTGCGCGGCAAACAAGGGCAGATCGCCCAGCCCCGCAGCCAGCCCCCCGGTTTCCGCCCGGCCCTTCTCCAGCCGGGCCAGCACGGCCCTGGCCCGCGCCACCACCGGCGCCGGCACCCCCGCCAGCCGCGCCACGGCCAGCCCGAACGAGCTTTCCGCCGGGCCATCCGCCACCTCATGCAGCAGCACCAGTTCGCCCTTCCACTCGCGCGCGCGAACATGGTGCAGCGAGAGCGCGTCGCAGGTCTCGGCCAGCCGCGCCAGCTCGTGATAATGGGTGGCGAACAGGCAGCGGCAGCGGTTCACCCCATGCACCGCCTCGGCCACCGCCCAGGCCAGCGCCAGGCCATCATAGGTGGAAGTGCCGCGCCCCACCTCGTCGAGAATAACGAAACTGCGCTCGGTCGCCTGGGCGAGAATGGCGGCGGTCTCGACCATTTCCACCATGAAGGTGGAGCGCCCCCGCGCCAGATTGTCCGACGCGCCCACGCGGCTGAACAGACGATCGACCAGACCAATGGTGGCACTGGCCGCCGGCACAAAGGCCCCGGCCTGCGCCAGCAACACGATCAGCGCGTTCTCCCGCAGGAAAGTGCTCTTGCCGCCCATGTTCGGCCCGCCCACCAGCCACAGCCGGTCGTCGGGCGACAGGGTGCAATCATTGGCGATGAAGCGTTCGGCGGCGCCTTTCGCCGCGGCCAGCGCCGCTTCCACCACCGGATGGCGCCCGCCGACAATCTCCAGCACCGGCTCGGCGACGATGCGCGGGGCGCACCAGCCGCCTTCTGCCGCCCGCGCGGCGTGCCCGGCGGCAACGTCGATGCGGGCCAGCGCCTGCGCCGTGGCGGCAATGGCATGGGCCGCGCCGGCACAGGCCGCCACCAGTTCCTCGAAATGCGCCTCTTCGGCCGCGAGTGCCCGCCCGCCGGCCTCGGCGATGCGGCTGGCTTCCTCGTGGAGGGCGAGGGCGTTGAAGCGCACCGCCCCGGCCATCGTCTGGCGGTGGGTGAAGCCGCTCTCCGCTGCCATCAAGGGCCCGGCCTTGGCCACCGGCACCTCGATGAAATAGCCGAGCACGCCGTTATGGCGGATCTTCAGCGCCGCCACCCCGGTCTCATCGCGATAGCGCGCCTCCAGCGCGGCAATGGCGCGGCGGCCATGGGCAGAAATGTGGCGCAGATCGTCGAGGTCGCGGTCATAGCCTTCCGCGATGAAGCCGCCCTGCCCGCGCTCGGTTGGCGGCGCGGCCACCAGCGCACGGGACAGCCACTCCACCAGCGCCTCGTGCCCGCCCAGATGCGGCATCAGCGCCGCCAGCAATGCGGGCAGCAATGGCCGCCCCCCCAGCACCGCGCGCAACCGCGCCGCCCCGGCGAGACCATCGCGCAACTGGCCAAGATCGCGCGGGGACCCCCGCCCGGCCACCACCCGCCCAATCGCCCGGCCAACATCGGGCAGGGCCCGCAGGGCGCCGTGGATATCCTCGCGCAGCAGCGGTTCGTCATGCAGCCATTGCACCAGCGCCAGCCGGGCGTCTATCGCCGCCACATCGGTCAGCGGCGCCGACAGATCCTCGGCCAGCAGCCGCGCCCCCGCACCGGTAACGCAGCGGTCCACCGCCTCGATCAGGCTGCCCTGCCGGCCGTTCGCCCGGCCGCCGCCCTGCGCCGCGAGGATTTCGAGGCTGGCCCGGGTCGCCTCATCCATCAGCAGATGCGCCTGGGCCCCGCGCGCCACCGGGGGCAGCAGCAGCGGCAACCGCCCCCGCCCGACATGCTCCAGATAGGCGAGCAAGCCACCCGCCGCCGCCAGCATCGGCCGGGTAAAGCTGCCAAAGCCATCGAGCGTTGCCACCCCATGTGCCGCGCACAGCCGCTCCGCGCCATCCTCGCTGGAAAACCCCCGCGCCGGGCGCAAGGCGGCATCCAGCGGGGCCTGCTCCCAGCCATCGGGCGCGACGATCTCGCTGGCCCCCAGCCGGGCGAGCGCCGCGCCGATCGCGTCGGGCGCGCATTCCTCCAGCTCCATCGCGCCGGTCGAGATGTCGCAGGCAGCCACGCCCACCCGGTCCCGCACCGCGCACACCGCCGCCAGCACATTGGCCCGGCGCGGCTCCAGCAGCGCCTCCTCGGTCAGCGTGCCGGCAGTCACGAAGCGCACGATATCGCGGGCGACCAGCGCCTTGTATCCCCCGCGCCGCTTGGCCTCCCCGGGCGTTTCCACCTGCTCGGCAATGGCGACGCGGCACCCGGCCTTGATCAGCCTGGCGAGGTAGCCTTCCGCCGCATGCACCGGCACGCCGCACATCGGGATGGGGGCGCCGTCATGCTCGCCGCGCGAGGTAAGGGCGATGTCGAGGATTTGCGCGGCGGCGCGCGCGTCGTCGAAAAACAGCTCGAAGAAATCGCCCATGCGGTAGAACAGCAGGCAGCCATCGGCCTGGGCCTTCAGCGCCAGATATTGCGCCATCATCGGGGTAACGCTGGCCGGAGAGGCGGCAGGTGAAGGGGCGCGGGTGCTCATTGTGCCATCGCTAGCGGCTCTTGGGTGATTCGCCCAAGCGCGCGGGCCAAGCTTTCCCCTGCCTTCTGCGCCACCGGCGCCAGCGGCGGCCTCGCGCAAAAATGCATCTTCCGCTTTGATCCGGCGGCGGTTTTGGTTAGGGCACCGGTGATCAAGGAGAATGCGTGTGTCCGACGAAAGCCCCAAGGGCGACAGTAACGTCCGTTTCACCGAGCGCGAGGCGCTGTTCTATCACAGCACCATGCGCCCCGGCAAAATCGAGATCATCGCCTCCAAGCCGATGGCGACCCAGCGCGACCTGAGCCTGGCCTATTCGCCGGGCGTGGCCGTGCCGGTGCAGGCCATCGCCGACGATCCTGCAACCGCCTATGATTACACCGCCAAGGGCAACCTCGTCGCGGTCATCACCAACGGCACCGCCATTCTCGGCATGGGCAATCTCGGCGCGCTGGCCTCCAAGCCGGTGATGGAAGGCAAGGCGGTGCTGTTCAA
>CAIXXP010000270.1 GCA_903923465.1 uncultured Sphingomonadales bacterium
ATTGGGAGTGCCCGGCTGACCGATCGTGGCATAGTAGAAGTCCGGGCCAGCCCAATACCACACGATGTGCGCGATCGGGAAGTACACGAAGGTCATCCACAGCACCATGAACAGCATCAGGGGCCAGAACTTCACACGGTCCGCAAGCGAACCAACGATCAGCGCCGGGGTGATGATGGCGAAGGTCATCTGGAAGATGATGTAGGTGTATTCAGGCAGATAGACGTTGTTCGAGAAGGTGGCGACAACCGTGGTGGCGTCCACACCCTTCAGGAAGGCCTTGCTGAAACCGCCAACCCAAGGCGCCAGCGTGGCGTTGGAGTTGCCGGTGAAGGCTTCGGAGTAACCCCAGCCGACCCACACCAGCGAGCCGATCGAGATGATCATGAACACCTGCATCAGCACGCTGAGCATGTTCTTGGTGCGCACCAGGCCGCCGTAGAACAGGGCCAGGGCAGGAATGCTCATCAGCAGCACGAGGGCCGAGGACACGAGCATCCAGGCATTGTCACCCTTGTTCAGCATGTTGGCTTCCGCAGCGGATTGCGCGGCGGCCGAAAGCTTGGACAGGGCGATAAGGGTGGGGGCGGCAGCGGGCGCGGCACTGGCAGCAGCCGTCGCCGCGGCGGTGGCCACGGCCGAAGACGCCGACGAGGCGGCATCGCTGGCCGCCTGGGCAAAGGCGGTGGTGGCAACGAAGAGCGAACCGCCCAACGCAACCGTGCCGCACAGCAATTTGCGGATCATAGTGGAATCCCTCCAATGGCTAGCACCGGTCACAGCGCGGTGTCTCCGGTTTCGCCGGTGCGAATGCGGGTCGCTGCGGCCAGATCGATCACGAAGATCTTTCCGTCGCCGATCGCCTCGGTGGTGGCGGTTTGTTGAATGGTCTCAACCACGCGCGGAGCAAGCTCATCGCTGGCAGCAACCTCGATCTTCACCTTGGGCAGCATATTCGTGGTGTATTCCGCACCGCGATAGATTTCGGTCTGCCCCTTTTGCCGCCCAAAGCCCTTGACTTCCGACACGGTCATGCCCGCAACGCCCAATGCGCCAAGAGCTTCCCGAACTTCGTCGAGCTTGAACGGCTTGATGATGGCGATGATGTATTTCATGCCTATCCCCTGTTAGCCCACCGGCCCATCGCCGGCTGCAGGTTAATAAAGCAAGGGGCGTGCCAACCGCGCAACTAGTGGGATTCCGCTAGTTCGGGGTGCAACGACTCGCGGTGCACAAAAATGTTGCGCTCGAATCTTCGGCATGTGCCTAAATTTTAGGCACGCCTCGTCCCACCCCTTGCACGGTTTGACCAGTTTTTGATCCCAATATTTGGTCAGGGCAGCGCCAGGCGGGCCATCACCGGCAGATGATCGGACGCCACGGCGGAGAGCGCGCTGCGGTGCACGCCCGCGGCAAGGCAGCGCCATTCCGGCGAGGCGATGATGCGGTCGAGCGGGCCCAGCGGCGCGCCCGCCGGATAGCTGCGGCCGAGCCACGGCAACTGCCAGTCCGGCCGCAACGCGCGCAGCGACCCGCCCCGGCGCGACCACTCGTTGAAATCCCCCAGCAGGACGGTGGGGCATGGCGCGCCCGTGGCAACGTTCGCCTGCACCGCGCGCAATTGCCCCCAGCGGTGCAGGCCGGTGAGGCACAGATGCATGCCCACCACGCGGATGGTGGCCCCCGCCCCCACGCTCACCTCCGCACATAGCGCCCCGCGTGGCTCCAGCATCGGCAGGGTGATGGGCCGCACCGCGGTGATCGCCATGCCGCGCCGCACCAGCAGCGCGTTGCCGTGCCAGGCCATGCCGTCGGCGGTCATGGCCAGCGGGGCGATCTGATAATCGGTGGCATGTTCGATAAGGTGCCCCGGCAGGGCGGCGGCGCGGCGGCCAAAGCGGCGGTCGGCCTCCTGCAGGGCAACGATGTCGGCGTCCATCTCGCGCAGCACGGCGACAATCCGCTCGGGGTCGCGCCGCCCGTCCAGCCCCACCGCCTTGCGGATATTATAGCTGGCGAAGGTGATCTGCACGGGCTGATCTTCCAGAGTTGGGCCTTTGGCGGCTCAGCGTTCCTTCGTGGCGCTGAAGGCCAGCTCGGGGTTGCGCTCCTGCTGATAAGACACGTCCCATGCCGAACGCGCCATGAACACGGGGTCGCCATCGCGATCCTTGGCGAGATTGGCCTTGTTGAAATCGGCGAAGCTGCCGAGCGCGGCGGGCGTTCCCTTCAACCAGCGGGCGGTATCGAAGGGGGCCGGCTCCAGCCCCGCCTCCACCTTGTATTCGGCCTGCAGGCGCGAGACCAGCACATCGAGCTGCAACTGGCCGACGACGCCGACGATCCATTGCCCGCCAAGCTCCGGGTAGAACACCTGGATCACGCCCTCTTCGGACAGGTCATCGAGCGCCTTGCGCAGTTGCTTGGTCTTGGTCGGGTCCTTCAGCACCACACGGCGCAAAATCTCCGGCGCGAAATTGGGCAGGCCGGTGAAGCGCACCTTGTTGGCCTCCGACAGCGTGTCGCCCACGCGCAAGGTGCCGTGGTTGGGGATGCCGATGATGTCGCCCGGCTCGGCGCTGTCGGCAATCTCGCGGTCCTGCGCGAAGAACAGGATCGGCGAATGGATGGCGATCGGCTTGCCCAGGGCGGAAGGGATCAGCTTCATGCCCCGCTTGAACGTGCCCGAGACCAGCCGCATGAAAGCGATGCGGTCGCGGTGCTGCGGGTGCATATTGGCCTGCACCTTGAAGATGAAGCCGGTCACCTCGGCATTGTCGGGGCTGATCTCG
>CAIXXP010000271.1 GCA_903923465.1 uncultured Sphingomonadales bacterium
GAGCTGGATCAACACCTTGTGTGTAGAGATTAAGGGCAACTGTCACGAGGCAGCAATTGCCGGTACGCTCGCCATTGCCGAACAGGCAGCCCTCCACCCGGTCGGCGCCAGCCATCAGCCCCAGCTCGGCGGCGGCCACGCCGGTGCCGCGGTCGTTGTGGGTGTGCAGGCTGATCACCGCGCGATCGCGCCCGGGCAGGTTGCGGCAGAAATACTCGATCTGGTCGGCATAGATGTTGGGCGTTGCCGCCTCCACCGTGGCCGGCAGGTTGAGGATGATCGGGTGGTCCGGCGTGGGGGCCAGTATCTCCATCACCGCCTCGCAGCACTCGATGGCGAAATCGGTCTCGGCGGTGGAGAAAGTCTCTGGCGAATACTCGAAATGCCACTTGGTCTGCGGGAAACGCGCCGCCTGGTCGCGCAGGAACCGCGCGCCATCGCGGGCGATTTCCTTGATCTGCGGCTTCTCCAGCCCGAACACCACCTGACGCCACAGCGGCGACACGGCGTTGTAGACATGGACGATGGCGGAATGCACCCCGGCCAGCGATTCAAACGAGGTCTTGATCAGGTCCTCGCGGGCCTGCGTCAGCACCTGCACCAGCACATCGGCGGGAATGCGGCCATCATCCACCAGCCCGCGGATGAAATCATACTCGGTGGCGCCGGCGCTGGGGAAGCCGACCTCGATTTCCTTCAGCCCCAGCTTCAACAGCAAGTCGAAAAAGCGGCTCTTCTTCTCGGGCCCCATCGGGTCGATCAGGCTCTGGTTGCCGTCGCGCAGATCGGTGGAGAGCCAGCGCGGCGCCTGCGTGATGGTGCGCGAGGGCCACTGGCGGTCGGGCAGGTTGATTTGCGGAAACGGGCGATATTTGACCGAAGGGTCTTTCAGCATGGACATGGCTGTAACTCGATTGGCTGATGTGCGAACAGGATTTATGGCTTGTGTCCCTTGGGCGCCGTGCGCGCCACCACGGCACGCCAGCTCACGCCCAAGGGCGGATAAGTCGCAGGGTTAGGTTCAGCCGAGAGCGCATGGGTCATGCTATGGGCAGCCGCCGCGCCGCTGTAAAGGGGCGGCGGCGCATTTTTGCGCCCAACCGCTACCAGTCGCGCTGGCGCAGGTTCTCCTGCACCATGCGGCGGCGGGCGAAGCGGGTGGCGAGGAAGCGATAGAAGAACCAGTCCTTCAGGGCGAAGGGCGTGAAATGATACATCAGCCGCTCGAACAGCGTCCAGCGGACATGGGCATTGTCGGTGCGGCGCGGGGCGGGCATGCACCACAGCGCCGGGCTGCCGGTGCCGCGCCCCTGCTTGAACAGGCGGTGGAGCAACTCGTGATCCTCCAGCACATAGGGCCACGCCTCGTTCATCGCGCCACCTGCCGCGCGCAGCGCGTCGCTGCGGGCGCAAACGCCGAAGAAGCCGGTGTGGCCCTGCCGCGAAAGGAGCATGCGCGTCGCCGTCATCCGCCAGCGCCTTACGCGTCCGGCGGGGGAATAGGGCGGGCGATAGACATCAATCGCCTGCGCGAGCACGTGCCGCCCGGATTTCAGCAGCCGCTCGGCGGTGGCCAGGTAATCGGCGGGATAGAGCGTGTCGGCGTCCCAGAAGGCGACATAGCGCGTCTCAACCAGATCGAACCCCGCCTTCACCGCATAGGCATGGCCCGGCCGCGTCTCGTGGACATGGCGCACGACGATTTCGGGATGGGCCCCGAGAATCTCGCGGGCAAGACTGATGGTGTCATCGTCGGAGCGGTTGTCGACGAGGATGAGCTGAAAGCTGGTGCCGGTTTGCGCGATGGCGCAGCGCAGCGTTTCGGTGATGAAGTCCCGCTCGTTATAATAGGCCAGCACGATAGACCATGCGGGCTGTAGGGCCGGATCCCGGGAAAGCGCAGAGGGGGAGGGCGCAGAGGGTGAGGGCACAGAGGGCTCCGTCAGCGGCTCTGCAGCAGGCACAGGCTGTGCGGGCCAAAAATGGATGGGCACCGCCAGGCCGAAGCCCGCGCGGTGCCCATGCTTGCGTTCAGTTCTTGGTGGTATCAACCAGCTTGTTGGCGCCGATCCATGGCATCATGGCGCGCAGGGCAGCGCCGGTCTGCTCGATCGGATGAGCGGCGGCGGCCTTGCGGGCAGCCTTCAGCTCGGGCTGGCCGGCGCGGTTGTCCAGCACGAAGTTCTTCACGAAGCGCCCCGCCTGAATGTCGGCCAGCACGCGCTTCATTTCGGCCTTGGTTTCGGCGGTAATGATGCGCGGGCCGGTGGTGATGTCGCCATATTCGGCGGTGTTGCTGATCGAATAGCGCATGTTGGCGATGCCGCC
>CAIXXP010000272.1 GCA_903923465.1 uncultured Sphingomonadales bacterium
GCTCGCGCCGGCCGCGAACCGCGCCCGCCGCGCGAGCCCCGGCCAGCCCGCGCGCCGCGCGCCGCCCGCGAGGTGGAGCCCGTTCAGGAGGAAGCCGCGCCGCGTGCGGTGAAGGCTCCGGCAAAGGTGCCCGTGAAAGCGGAACCTGTCGTGCGGACCCGCGCGGAACCCACCCGGCGCGCCGCCAAGGCCGATGCCCCGGGTGCCGCCAGCGAGGCGGACTGGAATGGGCCGGTTCCGGGATTTTTGGGTTTTTCCGCGCTGAATTGATGCGGTTTAGCGGGAAGGTTTAAGGGAAGGTGCGAGGGGGTAACCCCCTCGCGCTCCCATTCCTGTCATTGTCGCGCCACGGGTTCAGCGCAGCGCCAGGCCGCGCCGCAGGCTATTAAAGCCGCTTCACGGCAGGGCGCGATGCCGCAGCGCATGCCCTACGCCGACAGTAATGGGAGCGCGAGGGACGAGTCCTCGCATCTATCCCCTTCTGACCCCTGCCTTAAAACTGCGTCCCGCCATCGCAGTTGATCATCGCCCCGGTGAGATAGCCGGCGCGGGCGGAGAGCAGGAAGGCGATCAGTTCGCCCAGTTCCTGCGGCCGGCCGACGCGGCCCAGCGCTACGTCCATGTGGAAGTCTTCCACCATTGCCTTGTCGAGGGCTTCGAGCGGGGGCAGGCCGTATTTGGCGGCCATCATGTCCATCAGCGGCTGGGTGGCGTCGGTGGCGACGAAGCCGGGGCACACGGTGTTGGCGCGGATGCCTGCCTTGCCATAGGTGACGGCAATGTTCTTGGTGACGCTGGCGATGGCGGCTTTCATGGCGGTATAGGCGATGCGCTCGCCGTGCTGGCCACGGATGGAGAAGGCCGAGGTGGTGACGATGGTGCCGCCACCGGCGCGCTCCAGCAGCGGGATGATGGCGCGGGTGGCGCGCACGGTGGTCATCAACTGCACGTCGAAATAGGCCTGCCAATCAGCGTCGGTGGTTTCGGTGAGGATGGTCTGCGCGAGCATTGGCCCGGCGGTGACGGCAAGGCCATTGAGTTGCCCGAAGCCCTGCGCGGCCTCGGCGATGGCGGCTTCCAGCGCGCCGGGCTGCGTGCCATCGGCGGCGAACATGCGGACATCGGCGCCGGTTTCCCGGGCCAGTTCGGCGGCCTTGGCCTTGCCGGCTTGCTGGTTGCGGCCGATGAGGGCCACTTTGGCGCCATCCGCGGCCAGATCGCGCGCGGCGGCGTAGCCCATGCCGGCGGTGCCGCCGACGATAACGAATGCCTTGCCGGTAATGCCCAGATCCATGATGCGTCTCCTGATGCTGTGTGGCGCCCCGCTTAGCGGGGGCGGCGGCGCCTGTCTTGCCTATGTGCGACCTGCATATGTGTGAAGAGTGCTGGGCGGGAGGGTTTTTCGGCCGGCCAGCCGGGACGTGGGTTAGACTACCGCTTTAACGAAACTGTCGATCACCCGCTTTTTGCCGGCGCTGTCGAAGTCGATCTCCAGCTTGTTGCCTTCCTGCGCGGTGATGGTGCCCTCGCCGAATTTTTCGTGGGCGACGCGGTCACCCAGGCGCAGGTCCAGCCGGGGGATGGCGGCAAAGCTGGCGGCGCTGCGGGTCGCCTCGGGGATGCGGCGTGGCGTGGCGTCGTAGGTTTGCGCGGCGGCGCGTTGCCAGCCCGGGCCGCGGGCGGCGGCGCGATCGGGGCGGGCGGCGGCATTGGCGAAGGGGTCGTCCCGCTCGCTCCAGTTGGCCCGCCACAGCGAGGCGCCGCCGGTGAGCGTGCTTTCCTGCGTGACGTGGGCGTCGGGCAATTCGGCGATGAAGCGGCTGGGGATGGAGGAGACCCACTGGCCATAGATGCGGCGGTTCGCGGCGTTCAGAATGGTGCACAGCCGCCGCGCGCGGGTGATGGCGACATAGGCGAGGCGGCGTTCTTCCTCCAGCGACTTGAGCCCGCCCTCGTCGAGCGCGCGCTGGCTGGGGAACACGCCTTCCTCCCAGCCGGGCAGGAAGACATTGTCGAATTCCAGACCCTTCGCGGCGTGGATGGTCATGATGGTGACCTTCTCGTCGCGGTTGTTGGCCTCATTGTCCATGAC
>CAIXXP010000273.1 GCA_903923465.1 uncultured Sphingomonadales bacterium
ACCTCAAATCTGTGCCATAAGTGCTGACGGGGGACAGGGCTCAATGTATTTCCGGAACACCCGGTCGAATTCCTTGGCGCTGCGCTTTTTACCCTCGATCTGCTGGGACAAGTAAACCTCGTATAGCTCGGCAACCGTCCCGACGCCTTTGGAACCTTTCCGCTTCGCGCCTGGCTTCCTGGCAATATTTTTGCCTTGCTCAACATCGACAAGAAGATCGCGTGCCTTGCGACGAGCATTGGCAAGGGTGAAGCTCGGGCTATGTCGCCCGATCGTGACGTTCAGCCATTTCCCCTGAATGCGCTTACGTAAAATGTATGTCTTGCTGCCGCTTGCGCCGATACGCAGTCGAAGACCGGCGACGAGGCCGTCTGCGAGCTCAATTTGTCCTGACGCGGGGGCCTTCAAACTCGCGATCCGCGCATCCGTCAATCCAACTTTGTTCGCCATATGTACCTGCTACCTTAGGTAGCTTTTGGTACTGGATACCCGTGAACATTTCAAGAACAATATGGACATGAAATGGCAGATTTCCGCCATTTTTGGACCCATGCGGATGGGCTAGGACCCTCTGATTTTAGCTCTTAATCAGCGGGTCCTTGGTTCGAGCCCAAGTGCGTCCACCACTCTTTCAGAAATTCGCGCAAAAGGCCCGCCCTCAACCGGCGGGCCTTTTGCTGTTGGGGCCTTGTCCGGTGCGGAGCTGTACCGAGCGGCGACATCTGGCCTGTTCGGCCCGACAGCCGCGCCGCCGATGCGCGGGGCTCAACAGTGATGGATGGAAATTGCCACTGGACGCACATTTCATATGAGGACATCATGCCATCAAATCACAAAAGCGTCGATCAGGTGACGACCAGTCGAGCGTAAGCGGCCTTGATAGCGCCTGTTTTATTGCAGCATCGACCACGGCTGCCTGAATCTGCGCACCATTTTCACGCCAGTAAAGCTCTGATTAAACAAGCCACAACGGCAGTTCTTGGGAGAAGATGTGATGCTCGATGTGAAAGTGGTAAACGGGCTGATTGTGGATGGGACTGGCAGCGAACCGGTTCACGGCAGCATTGGCATCAAGGATGGGCGCATCGTCGCGGTCGGCGATGTGCCGGGCGACGCGGCGCGGACAATTGATGCCGACGGCAAGGTCGTCGCCCCCGGCTTCATCGATGTGCACACCCACTATGACGCCCAGGCGTTCTGGGACCCGACCTTTTCGCCCTCGTGCTATCACGGCGTGACCACGATCCTGGGCGGCTTTTGCGGTTTCAGCATTGCGCCTTTGACGCCGGAAGCGGGCGCCTATCTGCTGCCGATGCTGGCGCGCGTTGAAGGCATGCCGGAAGAAACGCTCAAGGCCGGGGTGCCGTGGGATTGGTCGAGCTTTGGCGAATTCCTGGGCCGCCACGAGGGGCGCGTGCTGCTGAACGCCGGCTTCTTCGTCGGCCATTCCGCCGTGCGCCGGGTGGTGATGGGCCCCCGCGCCAACAGCGACCATGCCACGCCGGAGGAGCTGAAGGCGATGAAGGCGCTGGTCGGCACCTCGCTGGCGGAGGGCGCGCTGGGCTTTTCCACGACGGTTTCCCCCACCCACAACGATGGCGACGGCAATCCCGTGCCTTCGCGCTTCGCCTCGCGCCACGAATTGATCGAGCTGGCGGCCGTCGTGCGCCACCACGAGGGCACGACGCTGGAACTGCTGCCGAACCTCGATTTCGGCGACGACCAGATCGATCTGCTGGTCGATTTCTCGCTGGCAGGCGGCAGGCCGGTCAACTGGAACGTGCTGGCCGTTCAGGGTTCGAGCGCGCAAGACCGCGAGCGGGCCTATCGCCAGCTCAGCGCGGGCAGCGTGGCCCGCGAGCGGGGCGCAGAAGTCATTGCTCTCACTTTCGCCAGCTCACCCACCATGCGCATCAATCTGGCAACGGGCTTCATCTTCGATTCCCTGCCGGCCTGGGCGCCCCTGTTCAGGCTGCCGCTGGAAGAACGCCTCCAGCAGTTGCGCAATCCCTTCGTCCGCGAGACGCTGGCCGCCGCAGCAAAAATCAAGAGCGCGGTGTCCGGCTTTGCCCAGTGGCAGGTGCTGCGCATCATCGAAACCTTCAGCGACGCAACCGCCGCCTTCAAGGGTCGAACGGTCGGCGAAATCGCCGGGGAGCTGGGTAAGACACCGTTCGACACCATGCTCGACATCGCCATTGCCGATGGCCTGCGCACATCGTTCCTGGTCGACTCTCGCGGCGAGGATGCGGCCGGCTACAAGTTGCGGGCGGAAATGTGGGCCAGCGACCTGACCATCGTCGGGGCCTCGGATGGCGGCGCGCATATGGACATGATCGATACCTTCGCGTTCTCCACCACCCTGCTGCAAAAGGCGCGGGAATTTGGGGTGATGTCGCTGCCCGAGGCGGTGCGCCAGCTGACGAAGGTTCCGGCCGAGGCGATGGGCATTCGCGATCGCGGGGTGCTGGCCCCCGGCATGTATGCCGATGTGGTGGTCTTTGATGCCGACACCATTGCGCGCGGCCCGGTCTATACCCGCTACGACCTTCCGGGCACGACAACGGCCGGCCGGCTTTATGCCGACGCGATCGGCGTCGACTATGTCATCGTCAATGGTCAGATCGCCGTCGAACATGGCGAGGTGACCGGGGCCCGCCCCGGTACCGTGCTCCATTCGGGCCGCGATACCTACACCCGCCCCATTCCGGCGCTGAGCGTGGCGGCGTGACCGGCCGGAAGGCTTAGCCGAAGCCGGCTGCCCCGGTGGTGGCGCGGGGGAGTGGCGCCGAGTCCCCTCCCCCGCGGTCAGCCACTATTTGCTTTCGAACTTCTTGCCGCTCATCGCGTCCTTCAGCGCCGAACTGGTCTGGCCGCCCGCGGCCTGCTTCTCCCAGAAGATCCGCAGGTCGGGGTTGGGGTCAGAAGCGACGGTGGGATGAAGATCATACAGGAACGTCTCCCGCGCGCGGGTGGTATAGGCAGGCCAATGCGGCACCCCGGGAACATCCGGATTGCCGGTGCGCGCGAAGGCCGCGAAGGTCGAGCTCATCAGGGCGGCCATCTTGTCCTGCCCTGGCCCGGCACCCACCAGACCCGCCGAAACATCGACATTGTCGAAGATGAACGGCAGTTCCACCGCATGGGGCGAGCGCAACTTGCCACCCAGAACCGGTGAATCCCAGTTGACCTTGTACAGATAGACGGGCGCCTTGCCCTGCTCGGCCTTGCGATCGGCCAGCAGGATGGTGCTGCGGGTGAACAACTGGTCGGTCATGACGCTGGACCACAGATGCATCGGCCGATCGTTTGGCGCATGCGCGCGATAGAGGGCGATCGCCTCGGCGGCATGCTCGGCCCCGATCAGCCCGCTGACGCGCTTTACCAGATCATCCTCGGTCATCGTCTGCCAGGTGGGGTCCGAGAGGACGACATTGGTCGCCTCATCCTTGGTCGATCCGACCATCACCGGAACCTTCGCCGAAACAGGCGAGGCGACCGGATCGAACGGATTGGTGGGCAGCAAATCGCCATCCACGGCGGGCATGTAGGCGAGCAGGCCGAGCCGGGCGCTGGCCATGATCAGCTCGTTCATCGGAACAGCCTGCAGCTTCTCGGTCTCGCCGGGCTTGATGTGCAGGCTCTCCAGCAGCTTGTCGCGCGTCGCCGTCGCGTCCTCGAGGGTTCCCACGCGCACGGCCGCGCCGCTCTCGATAATCGCCTTGTGGAACAGGCCGTGCGCCACGGGCATGGCCATCAGGGTGCTGACCTTGGAGCCGCCGCCGGATTGGCCGAAGATGGTGACATTGTCGGGGTCGCCGCCAAACTGGGCGATATTGGCCTTCACCCAGCGCAGCGCCGCAACGATATCCAGCATCCCCACCAGATTGGAATTGGCAAAGGCGGGCCCGGCCTCCTTGCCCAGATGCAGATAACCGAAGGCGTTCAGCCGGTGGTTGAGCGTGACGACGACCACGTTCTGCTTGCGCGACAGATTGCTGCCTTCGTAATATTTGTCGGACCCGCTGCCGAGGAAAAAGCCGCCGCCGTGCAGCCAGACCATCACCGGCCGCCTGGCGCCATCGGCCACGGCCGGCGTCCAGACGTTGAGGACCAGGCAGTTCTCGCTGACGGGAAGATCGGAGAAGGACAGCACGGACGCCATTTCGGGCGGCATGTTCACCGGCGGCTGCGGGCAGCGATCACCCATTTTGTCGGCGGGCTTCACGCCGGTCCAGGCTTCGACCGGCTGGGGCGGGCGAAAGCGGTTCTTGCCACCAGTATCGGCGCCATAGGCAATGCCGAGAAATGAATAGACCCCCTTGGAGACCTGACCGGACAGCGCGCCCTCCGTCGTCTGCACCACGGGGGTTGGATTGGACGCGGGCGTCGCCGCGTGCACGGAGGCAACGCCTGTCGCCAAGGCACCGGCAGCACCCAGCACGGTTCGCAGATTCATTGTTTCTCTCCTCGGGTTGGCCTGCAGCGCTCTGTCGGCGCATGACGGCATATTCAGAATTCGGAATTAATGTTTGATTGGATGGCAGTATTTTTCGACGCCGACGCCGGAATAACGTATGATCCAGCCAGGAGTATCAGGCCAGGCCCATGGAAATAGACGTGACGCCCTTGTCCATCAAACTGGCCGCTTTACCAGCCCGAAGTCAAGTGCCTTTCTGTGATTGGTAGGGCTTTCGGGGCAGGCAGCCGCATCGAATACGCGATCACCGCAGCATTATGCCGATGCTGGCCGAAACGCGGCCCGGCTTTAATCCGGGCGACCGTTGGGCGGGAACGGTGTCAGGAGGACAGCAAGAGCCGCCTCAAACATGTCTTCGAAATAAAGCTGCCGGCTCGGATAACCCTCGCGCGAAAAGCGCAACTTGCCGCCGACCTGCGAAGCAGAGCTGAGAAAAAGGTTGCAGGCCAGCACACAGCGCCGATTGAACACGTCTTCCGGAAGATGGCTCAACGCGTGTTTCAACCGTTTGACCACCTCGATGGACGCCGGCGAAATATCCGCGGATTTGAGGAAAGGATGCTGTTCCGGTTCAACATGAAGAACGGCCAGCGTGAACCGGGCAAAATGCTCGAAATCCAGCGGATTCATTGCGGTTGCCAAGGGCATCAGCCAGGCGCGCAGCATCCGTCGCGCGCCAAAGTCTTCGTCGCTGTGGGCCTCG
This sequence comes from uncultured Sphingomonadales bacterium, assembly GCA_903923465.1. Lineage (GTDB taxonomy): Bacteria > Pseudomonadota > Alphaproteobacteria > Sphingomonadales > Sphingomonadaceae > Novosphingobium. The sequence goes on from CAIXXP010000273.1 coordinate 5,184, forward strand.
TCAAGCAAGACCCGCCTGGCGCTTTCTAGGGGCGGCAAACGCATTTCGGAGATCGCCTGGATAAAACCGGACTTTGAGCCGAAGTGCAGCGGAATGGCGTTGTTGTTGGCTTGCCCGGCCGCAGCGACAATCTGGCGCAGAGAGACGCCGTCAATGCCATGCTGACCATACAGGCGCTCACCCGCCAGCAGCAGGCGTTGCGCTATCGGCGGAAAATCGTGGAATTGCCGGAACATCGCATCGCTCTGGCACAAGCCGGGCGGCTAGAAAAGCGCTAAGTTACTGAGATCCCTTGCCCACACACCGCTTTGCCATTGATTTTTGGCTCAAATCATAAATTGGCATAGAAAGATAAAGGCACTTGACTTTGATTTGACCCAGATGTCTATTCCGGGACAGATTTCATTGCCTTATTATATAAATAATCCAGTTACGTACCGCCGTTGGACTAATAGTCCTTTGGAGAATGATTTATTACGCCGGTGTTGTTAATAATTCCGGCTCGTGCACAATAATGGAAAAATGCGACTGATCTGAAAAAAGATCGGCGATTAATGGAGAGGAAGAATATGCTGAAAAAGGTCGTGCGCGGCACGCTGCGCTCTGTCGTGTTCCTGTGCGGAACGTCCTCATTGGCCGCAGTGGCAAATGCGCAGAGCGCTACTGATCAGGCAACGAGTACAATGCCCGCCGCGAGCGATGCCACAAAGGCCCCATCCTCCCTCGAAGACATCGTGGTCGTTGCCCGGCGGTCCTCCGAAAACGTGCAAAAGGTCCCGTTGACGGTCACGGCGATCAGCGCCACGGAACTGCGGACGAATACGGTGACCACCGGCACAGATATTCAAAAACTGGTTCCCAACCTCAGCGTGGGCATCAGCATCTTCGGTGCGGCACAGCAATATTCGCTGCGCGGCATTCGCGACGGCGTGCTCGAATATATGAACGAGGTGCCAGCCGACAGCGTTCTGGTCGATTCGCAACTGTGGGATCTGACCTCGGTAGAGGCCGTCGCGGGGCCGCAGGGCACATTGTTCGGGCGCAACAGCACGGGCGGCGCGGTGCTGTTCGTGCCGCAGCGGCCGACCGCGGACTTCGGCGGCTTCGCCCAACTGCGCTATGGCAGCTACAATCTCGTCGATGGCACCGCCGTCTTGAATATCCCGGTCTCGAAGGATCTCCAGCTCCGCGTCGGCGCGCAGATCACCCGGCGCGATGGCATCACGAAGAACATCTCGGGCAACGACCTCGGCAAGCTCGACCACAAGAATTTCCGCATCTCGGCGCTGTTCACGCCCACCAGTTCGATCACCGATTATGCCGTGCTCAATATGGCCTTCCGCCACGACACGCCGGTGGCGCAGGTCAGCCAGATCGAGGGCGATGCCGCAACGGTCAACGGCAGCCTGCCCGGCGGCGCTTACGGCTATTACGAGTATCTGAACCCGGCCGCCTATAACAACGACCCCCAGATCTACTATCACGACCTTCAGGCCCAGTTGGCGCGCGGCATCCGGCGGGTTGACGTGCCGATCCAGTCGCACCTCAACAACAACCTGTTCCAGTTCTCCAATATCCTCACCGCCAACCTCGGGGATGTCAGCCTCAAATATATCTCCGGCTATCAGGGCGCGGCGAATCATCAGCTGATCAGCGATTTGTCCATTCCGCTGCCGGTCATCGTGGGGGCGAACGACAACACGACGCACACCTTTACCCAGGAAGGCCAGATTCTCGGCAAATCCTTCGATAACCGGCTGAACTGGGTGGCTGGCATCTATTACCTCAAGAGCTGGGGCCCGGCGAAGAACACCTATCTCCTGTTCGCCCCGGTCGGCACGCCTTTCACCAACCTGACGACGCAGCAATCCGGCGGCCCGGTCAACGATGCCGAGTCGCTCGCCGGCTATGTGCAAGGCACGCTGGCGGTTACGGATCAGCTCAAGTTCACCGGCGGCATCCGCTATACCAGCGACCATCTGGCGACCAAGCAGTTCCAGATTCTGGCTGGCGGCACCTGCAACCTGCCGGTCGAACCGAATGTGGATCAGGTTCAGTGTTTGCAGTCACTGGCCACACACAGCAATGCCGTGACCTACAATATTTCGCTGGATTATCAGGCCACGCCCGGGCTGCTGCTTTATGCGACCACGCGCCGGGGATATAACGCCGGTGGCTTCAACCCTGGCTTCCCGGCGGGCGTGCCCGATACGGTGAAGCCAGAATATATCCGCGATTACGAAGCGGGCCTGAAAGCGAACGGCCACCTCGGCGCGGCGCCATTCCGCCTCAGCCTCTCCGGCTTCCGCTCCAGCTACACCAACATCCAGCGCACGGTGGGCGAAATCTATTCGCTCAATGGCGTCAACACGGTGGTCACGGCCTTCATCAACGCCGCCTCGGCAACGATTTATGGCGCTCAGGTGGAGGGCACGATCCGCCCGGTGCCAAACCTGACGCTGAACGGTTCCTACGGTTATCTGCACACCAAATACGACAGCTTCGTCACTTTCCTCGGCGATGCCACCGGCAACAAGTTCGCGCAGGCCCCCACGGCGACCGTTCATGCCGCCGCGACCTATACCTATCCGCTGGCCAGTGGCGACATATCCGCGAACGTCAGCTATTCGCATATCTCGGCCGTCAACTTCGCCGATGTGAACGTCGGGCAGCCGGGCGACAACGCGCCGGGCTATGGCCTGGTCGATATGCGCCTCAGCTGGAATCACATCGCGGGCCTGCCGGTGGATCTGGGCGTTTACGTCAAGAACCTGACCAACAAGGTCTATGTGCTGAATGCC
>CAIXXP010000274.1 GCA_903923465.1 uncultured Sphingomonadales bacterium
CATCGCCTGCGAATGGAACTTCGCACGATGGACATTGAGAATCTTTGGAATTTGAGATGACCAATGTCGAGAAGCAGCGTCTCCAGGCAAGTGTCAGGAGTGAGCATGTAAGGGCTCGTGATGAGTCAGCGCACCGCCTCCTTGTGCACAGTCAAGTAGGCCAAGCGGCTGCCTCCCATAATGTCCTAGGGCTTGGTGATGGCCTGGCCGATCCACACAGTGGTGCGCTCGAGCGTGAGGGTGCAGTCCTTGAGCTTCTCGTCATACTTTTCGCGTTTGTAGTCTACACAGTGCTAGATGATCACAGAGGCACAGAGGCGATGTTATCCAGCCCGTGGATCCGCACCACCTCCTCAACGACATCCGCCGCGCCGTCGATATCCGGCCGCCAGCCGGGCACGGTAATCACCCAGTCATCAGCCACGCCGAAGCCCAGCGCGCCCAGAATCCGCCGCTGCTCGTCGTCGGAAACCGCCACCCCGCCCAGCGTCGCCGCCAGCGCCGGATCATAGGCCACGCGCCTGGGCCCCACCGGCGGCTCTCCGGCGCGCACCACGTCGCTGGCCTCGCCGCCGCAAATCTCCAGAATGAGGCCCGTCAGCAGATCGAGCCCGGTATCGAGAAACGCCGGATCCACCCCCCGCTCAAACCGCCCGCGCGCGTCCGAAGTCAGGTTCAGCTTGCGCCCGGTGGCGGCAATCCGCTCCGGCGTGAAATAGGCGATCTCCAGCAGCACGTCGGTCGTCACCTCGCCACAACCCGAATGCTCGCCGCCCATGATGCCGGCGATGTCATGCACCCCCGCCGCATCGGCGATCACCGTCATGCTCTCGTCCAGCGCGTATTGCTTGCCGTTCAGCGCCAGGCACACCTCACCCGCCTTCGCCCGCCGCGCCACGACATCGCCGCTCAGCTTGGCCAGATCATAGGCATGTGCCGGCCGCCCATAGGCCAGCATCACATAGTTGGTGATGTCCACCAGCGCGGAAATCGGCCGCTGCCCGGCGCTCTCCAGCCGCTCCACCAGCCATTGCGGGCTCGCGCCATTGGTCACGCCCCTGATCACCCGGCCATAGAAGGCGGGGCAACCCTCGGCATCCTCAATGCGGATGGCCGTCGGGCAGGGAAAGGCCCCCGCCACCGCCGGCGCCACAATCGGCTTCAGCGTGCCCAGCCCCGCCGCCGCCAGATCGCGGGCAATGCCATACACGCCCATGCAGTCCGGCCGGTTCGGCGTAATCGCCACGTCAAACACCGGGTCGGCGCCATGATAGGCCGCAAAATCCGCCCCCACCGGCGCGTCGTCCGCCAGCTCGATGATACCCTCATGGCCCTCACCCAGCCCCAGCTCGCGGGCCGAACACATCATGCCGTTGGATTCAACACCGCGCACGGCGGCCACCTTCAGCACCATGCCATTGGCCGGCACCACCGCGCCCGCCGTGCCCAGCACGCCGATCATCCCGGCCCGCGCATTCGGCGCCCCGCACACCACCTGCAGGGGCACGCCCCCGTTAATGTCGGCTCCGGCATCCACCGTCAGCACCTGCAGCTTGTCGGCATCCGGGTGGCGCCCCGCCGTCAGGATCTTCGCCACGCGAAACCCGGCGAGGCGGGCGGCGGGGTCTTCAATCCCCTCCACCTCCAGCCCGATGGCGTTCAGCGTCGCGGCAATCGCCTCCACGCCAATTGCTTCACCGGCCGCATCCGTCTCCAGAAAGGCCTTCAACCACGAGAGCGAGAACTTCATGCCACCACTCCCACACCGGCGGACAGCGTCGGCACATCCAGCGCCGAGAAACCATAATGCCGCAACCAGCGCACATCGCCGTCGAAGAAGGCGCGCAGATCATTCATCCCATATTTCAGCATCGCCAGCCGATCCACGCCCACGCCAAAGGCAAAGCCCTGCCACTGGCCGGGGTCAAACCCGCCCGCTTCCAGCACATGCCTATTGACCATGCCGCTGCCCAGCAGCTCCATCCAGGCATGCCCCGGCGCATCGCCGCTGCCGCCCACCACGCGGCGGCCATCCACCCAGCTATAGCCGGTGTCGACCTCCACCGAAGGTTCGGTAAACGGGAAATACGACGGCCGCAGCCGCAACACGATGTCATCGCGCTCGAAAAAGGCCTTCAGCACCGTCTCCAGCGTCCATTTCAGATGCCCGAGGTGGATGCCCTTGCCGATCACCAACCCCTCCACCTGATGGAACATCGGGGTGTGGGTGGCATCGCTATCGCTGCGATAGACCCGCCCCGGCGCGATAATCCGCACCGGCGCGCCGCCCCCATCGCTGCTGGCACCGCTCGCCGCCAGCATCGTGCGAATCTGCACCGGCGAAGTATGCGTGCGCAGCACCATCTCGCGGCCCTCGGCCGTGCGGTCGGGCAGATAGAACGTATCGTGCATCGCCCGCGCCGGGTGGCTCTCGGGCATATTGAGCGCGGTGAAATTGTGCCAGTCGTCCTCGATCTCCGGCCCCGTAGCCACGGCAAAGCCCATGTCGGCGAAAATCTCGGCCAACTCGTCCATCACCTGAGACACCGGATGCACCGAGCCACGCGGGCCCTCGGGCGCGGGCAGGGTCAGATCCACGGTCTCGCTGGCCAGCCGCGCCTCCAGCGCCGCCGCCTCCAGCGCGGCCTTGGCGCCAGCCAGTGCCTCGGTCACCTCCTCGCGCAGCGCGTGGATCTTCGGCCCGGTGGTCTGCCGCTCCTCGGGGGAAAGCCCCCCCAGCGTCTTCAGCAGCGCCGAGACCGACCCCTGCTTGCCGAGAAATTCGATGCGTAGCGCCTCCACCGCCTCCAGCGTCTGCGCGCCCGCGATTCGCGCCAGCGCGTCCTGACCGATTGCCTGATAATCCACCGGGTCTATCCCTCGACTTGAGCTATGGAGCGTGCTGCGCTGGCCCTTAAGGGTGGTGGGCCACGAGTGCAATCCACGCAAACGCCCTCCCTCACCAGACAAATGGCACCTTGCCACCGGCCAGGCGCCGGCGCCAGACACACCAAGGGCGCGAAACCGGTTCCCCGATCCCGCGCCCTCAAATGTGTTGCCGGCCCCGCAAAGGACCGCGCCGACGATTAAGCCGGCCCCCTGAAGGCTTCCGTCGGCCTTAAGCCGGCAGGGCAGCCCGCGCCTGGGCGATAACGGCCGAGAAAATGCCGCCCTCGTTCATGGCGAGATCGGCCATGGCCTTCCGGTCCAGTTCAATGCCCGCCAGCTTGGTGCCGTGGATGAACTGCGAATAGGTCAGCCCTTCCTCGCGCACGGCGGCGTTGATGCGCTGGATCCACAGGGCGCGGAAAGACCGCTTCTTGGCCTTGCGGTCGCGATAAGCGTATTGGCCGGCCTTTTCGACGGCCTGGCGCGCCACGCGGATGGTGTTCTTGCGGCGGCCGCGATAGCCCTTGGCGGCATCGAGAACGCGCTTGTGCTTGGCGTGGGTGGTAACACCACGTTTGATACGGGTCATGCTTCAGTACTCCTTAGATCACAGCCCGTAGGGCGCCCACTTCTTGATCGTCTTTGCATCTGCATCAGAGATCACGTCGGCTCCGCGGTGCTGGCGGATATACTTGGCATTGTGGCTCATCAGGCGGTGGCGCTTGCCCACCGCACCGTGCTTGATCTTGCCGGTGGCGGTCAGCTTGAAGCGCTTTTTAACGCCGCTCTTGGTCTTGAGCTTGGGCATTTTCGTCTCCTTGTCAGTGGCACGCATAGCTCGCCGTGGCAGCCCTTGTGGCCAGGCGGGCATGCGAATCTCCCATGGGGGGAAATTCATCCGTGCCGATTGAAGCGGCGGCCCTTAGTGAGAAAGCGGCAGGAAAGCAAGCGCCAAGGGCCGGGAATTACTGGTTCGGCCTGCATTTTGCCTTAATCCCTGTGGCCACCCCGCCGCGCCCTGTGTATGCCCAAGCGGAAAGTCTGGAGGTCGCATGTCGCACGGGAAAGAGCCATCGCTACGCAAGCTCATTGACGCGCGGGAGAACATCATCGCACAACTGGATGACTTGCAGTGGCATCCAAACTCTACACGAATTTCTCGCTGGGGCGGCTCTCCAGATAATCGCTCCGTGATTGCCGAGCTTGAGGGCCAATTGAACGAAATTGATGCCCTGCTGGGAAATGAGGATGAACCCAACGCCTAAAGACCCACGCGGCGATGCAAACCGGGCCAGCAGCGCACAGGCTCACCCCTCCTCTCCAAACGCCTTCAGACCCCGCCGCCGCAAAAACCCCGCAAAATCCCCATCGGCAATCGCCTCGGCGTCCCCCGGCAACGCCCCTGCCCACACAAACCCCTGCGCCGTCACACAACCGCCGTCGGCCAGCGTCACGGCCAGCTCACAGCGGTCGTAATCGTCCCCCTCCCAGTCATCCAGCGCCGCGAGATCCGCCGCACCAAACCCCGGCCCGGCCTCATGCACAAACCCGCGCACCACCCCGCCCGCGCCCAAAACCAGCGCCGGATACCACCCGCCCACATCAGGAATCGCCCAGAGCCCGCCGGCCACCACCGCCGGCACACCCGCCAACAGCCGCGCATGAATCCCGCGCGCCACGGCATTGCCGCTGCCCGCCATCAAGGTTCCATAGAAAAACAAGCGCATGGGCATCACCCCCGGCAGCGCAAAGCCTAATGGTCGCAGGCCAACGCCTCGACCACATCCTCCAGCCGCGCCGCATCGCCCAGCGCCAGCACATGCCCGTCAGACCCCGCATGCAGCGGATCGCCGTTCCAGTCGGCCATCACGCCGCCTGCCCCCTCCACCACCGGCACCAGCGCGGCCCAGTCGTGCAGCTTCAAGTTCGCCTCGCAAACGATGTCCAGATGCCCACTCGCCAGCATCGCGTAATTATAACAATCGCCGCCCATCACCATCCGGCGATAATCGGTCTTGGCGGCCAGCTGCATGAAATGGTCGCCCTCATGCTGGCTGAAATAATGCGGCCCCGTGGTGGCGATGCTCGCCTCGCCCAGGCTGCGACAGGGCCGGGTGCGCACCACCGCCCCGTTCAGCGTCGTCGGCCGGCCCGTCACCCCCACCCAGCGCTCGCGCGCTATCGGCTGGTCGATGATCCCCAGCACCGGAAACCCATCCACCACCAGCGCGATCAGCGTGCCAAACAGCGCCCGCCCGGCCAGAAAGCCGCTGGTGCCGTCAATCGGGTCCAGCACCCAGCTCCGTCCCGACGAGCCTTCATCCGTGCCGAACTCCTCGCCAATCACCGTGTCGCGCGGGCATTCGGCCTTCAGAATGCGCCGCATCGCCTCCTCCGCGCCCTGGTCGGCCAGCGTCACCGGGCTCGCATCGCCTTTGCGCTCCACCAAGGCATTGGCCCGAAAATACGGCCGGATCACCGCCCCCGCCGCATCGGCAAGGCGCAGCGCAAGGGCAATGTCGGCGTCGAGGTTCAAAGGGGTGCG
>CAIXXP010000275.1 GCA_903923465.1 uncultured Sphingomonadales bacterium
AAGGTGGGCGACATGATCGCCGCCAGCTCCTCGGCCACCGCCGGGCGACAGATGCGCATCGTCGGACTGTTCAAGCGCGGGCGGGCGGGGATCAGCAGTTCCTCGGGCTATGTGCTGCTGCGCGAGGCGCAATCGCTGCTCGGCCGGCCCTTCATCATCAACTCCATCGGCATCGCCCTGCCCGATCCCTACGCCGCGCAAAGCGTGGCGGCCGATCTGGAAAGCCGCTTCGGCTACAAGGCGGAAAGCTGGCAGGAACGCTCCTCCGACATCCTCGCGCTGCTGTTCACCCGGAATATCATCATGTATTCGGTGGTTTCGGCCATTCTTCTGGTCGCCAGTTTCGGCATTTACACAGTGGTGTCGAACAATGTCGCCGACAAGCGCCGCGACATCGCCATCCTGCGCTCCATGGGCTTTTCCGCCGGCGACCTGCAGCTCATCTTCGTGATGGAGGGCATCATCCTCGGCGTCATCGGCGTGGTGCTCGGCTGGGTACTCGGCTTCGCGCTGATGGAAATTCTCGGCTCGCTGGCCTTCAAGGTCGGCGGCGATACCCAGCATATTCCCATCGACAATTCCGCCCGGCAATATGCCATCGCCGCCGTGGCCTCGCTGGTGGCCGGCTCGGTGGCGGCATGGCTGCCCGCGCGCAAGGCCGCCCGCGTCGATCCGGTCGACATCCTGCGCGGGGCAATATGATCGCGACCCCGCCCCTGCTGGAAGCGCGCCATCTGGGCCGCAGCCTGCCCGGCGATCCGCCCGTGCGGCTGGTGGAAGACATCAACCTCATCGTCCAGCCCGGCCGCTTCACCACCATCGTCGGGCCCTCGGGCTGCGGCAAAAGCTCGCTGCTCTACCTGCTCGGCCTGATCGACCGGCCCACCACCGGCCAGCTGTTCTTCGAAGGCCGCGAAGTCAGCACCCTCTCCGGCGACGAACGCGCCCAGATCCGCCTCGGCCACTTCGGCTTCGTCTTCCAGTTCCACTTCCTGCTGCCGGAATTCTCCGCGGCCGAGAACATCATGCTGCCCATCCGCCGCCTGGGCGCCCTGCCCATGGCCGAGGCCCGCACCCGCGCCACCACGCTGCTCGCCGCGCTCGGCCTGGCCGACAAGGCCGACAAGACCCCCGACCAGCTCTCCGGCGGCGAGCGCCAGCGCGTCGCCATCGCCCGGGCCCTCGCCAACGACCCACCGCTCATCCTCGGCGACGAGCCCACCGGCAATCTCGATTCGCACAACAGCGCCAAGGTGGTGGAAGAACTGCGCGCCCTCGCCCACGATCAGGGCCGCGCCGTCGTCATCGTCACCCACGACCCCGGCATCGCCGCCATCGCCGACATCCGCGTGGAAATGCTGGATGGCCGGATCGAGCGGGTGGTGGAGGCGGGCTGAGGGATAGAAAGGAAAGGCGAAAACAAGGGAAAGTAGCAGGGGCTAGCCCCTACCCCTTACCGTCTCCCGGCGAGAGGCTGAGTTAAAGGCACCGTCCCCGCTCAACCTCTCCGCGTCGCAGGCTATAAGGCCCCTATGCGGCGGGGAGATAAAACGCGCCGGTCGTGCCAAACCACCCTAGCGCCGGGAGACGTTCCGGGGGTTTGGGGGCCGGGCGTTTGGGGGCCGGGCGTTTGGGGGCCGGGCGTTTGGGGGCCGGGGGTTCGGGGGCGTAACGCCCCCAAGTCTACCTCTTAAGCCCTCCTTAAGCCCCCCTTAAAGGCCCCTTACCAGCCGCCGTCACCGCCACCGCCAGAGCCGCCATCATCCCAGCCGCCGCCGGAGATGCCGAAATCGCTGCCGCCCATGTCGGCGTTGGGGTCGCCGCCGCCCTGATCCCAGCCGCCGCCGACGCCGGCGCCGCCCAGGCCATCGCCCCGGCGCTCGTGATCACCGAACATGTGACCGACCACTTCCTCGCCCACGGCAAGCCCGGCCCCCATGGCCGCGCCGCTGGCCAGGCCGCCCATGATGCCGCCGCCCATGCCGCCACCCATCATGCCGCCACCCATTCCGGGGCCATAGCCGGCACCATAACCGCCCGGGCCGGGGCCACCCTGCGGGCCATAGCCGGTAGGATAGCCGCCCTGCGCCATCGGCGGGGAATACTGGTTCACGCTGCGGCGGCGCAGAACCGCCAGCAGGCCGAAGATCACCAGCCCGATGATCAGGATGGTGCTGAAGGAAATATGGCTACCCCGTTCAGCAGGCGCCGGAGCCGGGGCCACCACGGCCCCGGCAGCGTTTCCCGCGCCCAGCGCCGCGCGCAATTCGGCCTGCGAATGGGCGCTGGCAAAGGGCAGGCCGGGGGCCAGCGTCTCGGCCTTGGCCAGCTCGGCCCGGGCATCGGCGGCGCGGTGGCTGCGCTGCAGCAGCTCGGCCTCCATGTAGTGGGCCTTGGCGCTGTTCGGGTGATCCTTCAACACCTGATCCATCATGGTCAGCGCGCCGGGGACATTGCCCCCCTTCGCCGTGGCATAGACCTGATCGATGGAGGCATCGGCGGCAAAGGCGGTCATCGGGGCCACCATCGGCACGCAGGCCGCACCCAAAGCCAGCGGCAACATCAGCATCCGCAGGGAAAGCCGGGGCGAGACGGAACGGGCAGACCGGGAAACCATGGGTATAACCTCGCGAGGAAAGGATGCAGGGGAATGTGGGGACCGCCCTGCAATAGTCAAGGTGAACCGGGGCTGGCTGCGACAGGCCGTTGCCCGCCCCCAACCGGCCCCCGTCCCTGCTCCCGCGCGGCGCCATCAACCCTTGCGCCCGGGCGGGTAGATGGCTAGAGGGCTGCCTTCCACGGCGCCTCTCGGGCGCTGCATGTGTGGGCCCTTAGCTCAGTCGGTAGAGCAACTGACTTCGATTTGGAGTCGCCGGGGGGAAACCCCCGGACGAGAAGGTGTCAAATTCGGGGAACCCGTCCGCGTCGCGGCGACGGCAATCCCGAGCCAAGCCCACGAGCCTCAGCGGCAAGGGGGAAGGTGTAGAGGCCTGATGGCACCCGTCTAAGTTCCCCCTTCGGGTGGAATAGGATGAAGGGAAGGTCCAGACCACGAACCGCGCCGGGGCATCCCGGGCGGGCGGCGAAAGCCGAAGTGGGAGGTTAATCAGTAGGTCGCTGGTTCGAACCCAGCAGGGCTCACCACACAGTCCGCCATACCGGCGCGGACACCGCTATCTCCGGATCATCGCCCCGCGCCCTTCCGAATGGTCGGTTCGGGCAAAGTCGTAAAAACGAGGAGGGGTCGGCCGGGCGATCGATACGCTAAGCGCCACGCTCTACCCGATCCGCCTCGGCCCGGCCGAACTCACGCCCGCCAGCGAGGACGCCTTCGTGCGCACCTCGCCCGCCTCGACCCTGCCGGTGCTGGCCGCGCAGCTGCGCATGGAAATGGCCTATAGCCGGCACGGCGGCGCGATGCGGCAGCGATAGACGCCGAAGTGACCCGCACCATCGGCGGCCTCGCGCAAAGCCTGTCCGTCATCCGCCGCGTTCTCGATACCGACATCGATGCCGCCTATGCCGGCGATCCGGCGGCGCGCAGCGTGGACGAGGTGCTGCTGTGCTACCCCCGCGTCACGGCGGTCATCCACCACCGCATCGCCCATGCGCTATACCGCCTCGGCGCGCCGCTGATCGCGCGCATCATCGCCGAGATCGCCCATTCGCGCACCGGCATCGACATCCACCCCGGCGCCACCATCGGCGAGAGCTTCTTCATCGATCACGGCACCGGCGTGGTCATCGGCCAGACGGCGATCATCGGCAACCGCGTGCGCATCTATCAGGTGGTCACCCTTGGCGCGCGCAGCTTCACCACCGATGCCCATGGCAATCTGGTGAAGGACGAACCCCGCCACCCGATCGTCGAGGACGATATGACGATTTACGCCGGGGCCACCATCCTCGGCCGCATCACCATCGGCAAGGGCTCGGTCATCGGCGGCAATGTCTGGCTCACCCGCCCCGTGCCGCCGGGCAGCCGCGTCAGCCAGGGCAAGCCCAGCGTAACCATCGAATCCGACAGCTCGGCCGGCTGGATCCTGTAACCCGCCTGCCGCCCGGCACCCTCAGGGCAACCTACCCCACCCGCCGCCCGTCAAACCGCTGGATCGGATTGTGCCGCGCCATGGCCGATCCCACCGGCCCGTTCATCGATTGCGCGCGTTGCAGCTTGGCGTTGAACAGATGGATCAGCGGCAGATCATGCGTGCCATCATCGGCCAGCACGAAGTCCTCCAGCATCTGCTCGCTTTCCTGCCAGGTCGCCGGGCGCCGTCCGGTCAGCGCGGCAACGTCGTCAAAGGTCGCCTGCTCCATTGCCCGGCCCACCTGATCCCAGCGTTGCAAATGCCGCGCCAGCCGGAACAGGATGCGCACCTGATGCTGGGCAAAGCTGCTTCCCGCCTCAATGCGCGTCAAGGAGCGCACCATATGCTCGAAGGGCACAGCCACCTGCGTTTCCCCGGGCTCGGGCATCACCACCCTGGGCAGGTCAAGGTCGAGATATTCCGCCAGCGCATCCAGCGCGAACAGGTTGGTCTCGTTCACCCACTGCAAATTGGTCATATAGTCCGATTCCGGCGTCGGCGCGGCCAGCGAGACATGGAACGACAGCGCATTGGTCATGGTGAAAAACAGATGGTGCCACTTGATCGCCTCCAGATCGACGGGCGCTCCGGAGAATTCCTCATAATCCCTGTACAGCTCGCTGATATCGCCAAAATGCAGCACCGTGTCGCGCATGCGGAAGGCGGCAAGGTCCATCATCGCATCGCCGACATGGCCAATCTCCACGTCGATCATCGCCACCAGCTTCCCGTCCTTCTGGTGGAACTGCCCCGAATCCCAGGTGACCAGCGCCTCGCGCCCCACCGATTTGGGCGGATTGCGCTTCAGCCAGCCCAGCACGAATTCGAGGAACGGATCGGGCCGCTGCTTGGTGCTGCGATAGATCACCTCCTCAAACTGGCGCGGGCCGACCAGATGCACCTCGGATGGGTCCTTGGCATGGGCGATGCCGGCATCCTTGAACGGCTGTACCGGCAGGCTGTGCAAATGCGCGAGCAGCTTCATATAGTCGCGCATCACCGCGCGGCGCTGGTCCTCGGTGGCGCCGTCAAACCCGGGAATGCCGGCCACCCGGTCCATCACATAGCAGCGCGGGTTCTCGTGCCAGCCATAGACGCGCGGCACATTCACCCCGGCCTTGAACATCTGGTCCTGCACCAGCATCTCGTGCTCCAGCGGGAACACGCAGGGCGTATCCACCCGGTCGCCGCGCACCACCAGCTCCAGGGTCTCGCCATCGCGCTCGATATCGACGAAATACAGCGGCCGCCAGCGCGCCTGCCGACTGCTGGCGACCACCTTGCCGCCAAACTCGGCCTCCATCCACGCGAACACCGTGGGCAGCCCGTCGTCGGACAGGATGTTTTCGGGTATGCCAACCATCAGCCACTCTCCATTATTTTATAAGCATGAGTGTGCATTGTTGCCCACCCGACCGCAATCCCGCCCGACACCGCCGCCCGAAAACCGCCGCCCGAAAACCGCCGCCCAACACCGCCGCCCGAAAAACCGCTGCCCGAACGCCGCCGCCCAGCCCCGTCAGGCGATGACTTTCTGCGCCCGGAAGCCGGCGATCTCCTCGTCGCTGAAGCCCAGGTCGCGCATCACCGCGTCGGTGTGCTGGCCCAGATCCGGGCTGGCCTGGGTGATCTCCACCGGCACATCGCCCATGTCCCAATAGATCCCCGGCTGCTCGATCAGCCCATAGGTCGGGCTTTCGGTGCCAACGATCAGCCCCAGCTCCTTGCTCAGCGGGTCGTCGAACAGGCGGTGCATGGCGTTGTCATAGAACACCGCGTCGCAGGGCGCCCCGGCCGCCTCCAGCGCGGCCAGCACCTCGGCCGCCGGGCGCCCGCCAATCGCTGCGGCAAAGCCCGCTTCGTCGGCCCCCAGCACCGCGCGCATGGCCGCCCGGGCCTCGTCGCCGAAAGCCGCCACGGCCACCCACGCGCCATCGCCCGCCGGATAGATGCGGTGCCACGGCGAATAGCCGGTCTGGTCCTGCGTCAGGTGATAGGTCTCGGTCAGGCTGCCATCGGCCAGAACCAGCAATTCGCCCTGCATCATGCTGATCATCCCCAGCATCGAGCTGTGCAGCACCCGCCCCGGAAACCCCGCCCGCTGCGCATACAGCAGCGCCATGGTGGCGACAAAGCAGCTCTGCGCCGAGAGGATGTCGGTATAGCCCGGGCGCAGGGTCATCGGCTGGTTGCCCTCGCCCGCGCATTCGAACTGCCACCCGGCGGCGGCGGTGAAGATGGTGTCAAAGCCCGGCCAATAGCGGCGATAGCACTTCTGCCCATAGGCGCTGACATAGGAGAAGCCCACCTTGGGGTTCAGGCTCAGAATGTTCTCCTCGCTCAGCCCCAGCTTGTCGGCCCCCTTGAAGCGCATATTGTGGTGCACGACTTCGGCCCAGCCGATAATCCGCGCCAGAATCGGCTTGGCCTCCGGCCGCGTCAGGTCAATCGCCACAGAGCGCTTCGACCGGTGCGCCGCCTGATAGAAGCGGTGCAGGAAGCGGATGCGGTCGCCGGTCAGCGCCTCGATCTTGATCACATTCGCGCCCAGATCGCCCATCAGCGAGGGCCCCAGGGGCCCCGCCAGATACAT
>CAIXXP010000276.1 GCA_903923465.1 uncultured Sphingomonadales bacterium
CACCGCCATCGTCGCGCGCCTGCTTGCCCAGGCGGATGTGGGCCCCCAGGCCCACCTCGCGGGCGATCTGGGCGCACATCTGGCGGGAGACCAGCACGTTCAGCCGCTGCGACAGGCGCCCTTCCGATTCGCCCTCGGTTTCATACAGCCACTCGGCAATCACCAGCCCGAGCACCCGGTCGCCGAGGAATTCCAGGCGCTGGTAATCGCCACCCGCCGTGGGGGTGCCGCTAAAGCTTCCGTGGGTGAGGGCCGCTGTCCACACCGCCCCAGTGCCCGCCGGATCATTGCCCACCGCGGCACCCGTAAGTGTGGCGAGCAGCGTGGCCGTCTCTTCAGGCAATGGTGCCACAGGGGCGGGTTTGGCGGTCAAGCTGCCTCTCAAAAAGTGTGCCCGATCCGGCTCAGGCGCGCGGCGGTGAACCAGGTCCATGGTTCATACCACTGCGCGGAACCATCGGTCGACCACATCATGATCGTGGCGCGGCCCACCAGATTGGCCTGGGGCACAAACGAGATGCCGCCCTCCGCCACGGAAAAGCGGCTGTCCATGGAATTGTCGCGGTTGTCGCCCATCAGGAACAGCGTGCCCTCGGGCACCAGGAAGGGGGGGGTATTGTCCTGCGGCGTGCGCTCCAGATCGAGCACATCATAGCCCTTGCCGGCGGTCACGGTACCGTCAGCGCTGGTATCGGCCGGCAACACCTCGTGAAAGCGCGGGTAATGGCAGACATGGCTGCCATCCGGCTTCACCACCTCGTAATTGACCCCTTCCATATAACGCGGCTGATAACAGGCGGTGTTGGGCGACACGGCCACCTCGAAATCGGTGATGCGCTGCTTGGGCACGGGTTTGCCATTAATCCACAGCACGCCGTCCTTCATCTGGATCTGGTCGCCGGGCAGGCCGATCACGCGCTTGATCCAGTCGACATCATTGGTGGGCGGGGCCTTGAAGATGACCACATCGCCGCGTGCGGGCTGATGGGCAAACAGGCGGCCGGGGATCAACGGCGCCGAGAACGGCAACGAATAGCTGGAAATGCCGTAAGGCCATTTGGCGGCCAGCAGATAATCGCCATTCACCAGCCCCGGCAGCATTGATTCGCTGGGAATGTTGAAGGGTGAGAAAATCAGGCTGCGGAACACCGCCACGATTACCACCAGCTTGATCAGGAACGCCCAGAAGCTCTCCTCCTCCCTGGGCTTGCCGGGCGAGGCGTTGTCGGGGGCCGAAGGGCTTGCGGGGGCGGTTTGTTCGGTCATCCTGCGTCCATGTTGCCCGATGTTCGCGGCGTCAAGGCCAGTTGCGCGCCGCACGTGCGTTTGTCCGTGCGGCTGTGGCACGGTGGGGCACCATTTTGCGGGGAAAAGCGCCGAGTGGATGGCCCCGCCACCCGCGCGCAACCCTATTCACCGAAATGGCGTGAAAAATGCTGCGTCGCACCCTTGGCCGCGGGCGCGGGGCACGGCATACACCATCCGCAGGACCGCGCGGTCCGGCTGTTTTGGCAATCTGGGCAGGAGTGCGTGGCGTGAGCAAATACGAGATGGCAAGCGCGGCATGGGCGGGGTTGAAGGCGCTGCCGCGGCACAGCCTGGCCGATCTTTTCGCGGCCGATCCCGCGCGGTTGGCCTTGCTGTCGCAACGTCTGGAATTGCCCGAGGCGGCCGGCGGCGGCGGCATCCGCTTCGATTGGTCGAAAACCCATCTCGACGCTGCGCATCTCGCGGCCTTCGCCAGCCTTGCCGAGGCCGTGGATTTTGCCGGCTCGCGGGCGGCGCTGCTCAGCGGCGCGCCGATCAACGTAACCGAAGGCCGTGCCGCCGAGCACACCGCGCAGCGCGGCATCGGCAATGAGGCGACGGTGGAAGTGGCCGCCGCGCTCCATGCCCGCATGCGGGGGCTGGTGCAAGCGATCCACGGCGGCGTTCTGGGCGAGGTGCGCCACCTGATCCACATCGGCATCGGCGGCTCGGCGCTCGGCCCCGCGCTGGCGATCGATGCGTTGACCCGCGACGGCGCGGTGGTGGATGTCCATGTCGTCTCGAACATCGATGGTTGCGCGCTGGAGCAGGCCTTTGCCGCTTGCGATCCGGCCACGACGCTGATCGCCATCGCCTCCAAGACCTTCACCACCATCGAGACCATGACCAATGCATCATCAGCGCTGGCATGGTTGTCGCAGGGCGGCGTGGCCGATCCCTATGGACGGGTGGTGGCGCTCTCCGCTTACCCTGAAAAGGCCGTGGAATGGGGCGTGGACGAAACCCGCGTGCTGCCGTTTCAGGAGAGCGTTGGCGGGCGTTACTCGCTGTGGTCGTCGATCGGCTTTCCGGTGGCGCTGGCGCTCGGGTGGGAGGGTTTTGCCGAATTCCTCGCCGGGGCCGAGGCGGTGGACCGGCACTTCGCCAGCACCGATGGCGCGGCCAACCTGCCCTTGCGCGCCGCTTTTGCCGACCAGCTCTATACGCGCTTGCTGGGTTGCCAGACCCGCGCCTGCTTCGCTTATGACGAGCGACTGGCGCTGTTCCCCTCCTATCTCCAGCAGTTGGAGATGGAATCAAACGGCAAGAGCGTGCATGCCGATGGCACGCCGGTGGATGGCCCCACCGCGCCGATCACCTGGGGCGGGGTGGGCACGGATGGCCAGCATGCGGTGTTCCAGCTGCTGCATCAGGGCACCAACCTGGTGCCGGTGGATTTCATCGCCGCCATCGCTCCGGGCGACGAACTGGACCCGGCGCACCACCGCATTCTGCTGATGAACTGCTTTGCCCAAGGCGCCGCGCTGATGGCCGGGCGGCCGGCCGAACCGGGCGACCCGCTGGGCGGCGCGCGGACCTATCCGGGCAACCGGCCTTCGGCAACCATGCTGGTGGACGAACTGACTCCTGGCACGCTCGGCGCGCTGATCGCGTTCCACGAGCACCGTACCTTTGCCAACGCCGTGCTGATGGGCATCAACCCCTTCGACCAGTTCGGCGTGGAACTCGGCAAGGAAATCGCCAAGGCCATCGAGAAGGGCGGCACCAGCTTCGATGCCAGCACCACCGCGCTGCTGGCCGAGGCGGGGATAGGCTGACGCAAGGGGCGCCCCAAGCGCCCCAACCGGTCGGCCCCGCAGCACCCCTCAGCCGCGCGCCTTGCGGAAGGAGCTGTTCGCGTCGAACATGGCGATGAGCCAGTGCCCCTCGGCGTTGCGGCGCACATCTATGCGGGCATCGCCAAAGGCGCGCGGGTCCGAGTGCTGGGTGCCCATGGGGTTGCCCCGGGTGGTGAACTGGATGATGTTGAAGGTGAGCGAGGCCTCGTCGGCATTGCGGAAGCGGACGCGCAAATTCATGATCGCGTGGCGCTGGGTGGGCAGGCCCTCGGCAGTGGCGGAAAGGCGGGCGATGCGGTCCTCGTACCACTTTGTCACCGCCTCGGCTCCCTTGCGCGCGCCGCCGCCGATTACATAAAGGCAATCAGGCGTGATCAGGTCGGCGATGTGCTTGCCGTGGTGGTGATCCAGCTCAAAGGCCCAATCGCCGATCAATTGCTGGATCTCGACATAGGCGTGGGCCTGCTCGGCGGTGAACTTGGTCATGGATTCGCCCTCTTGCTGATGGTGGCACCAAAGGCGTGAACCGGCGTGTCGCGCGCGTCAACCGGCCAGATCAATGACAGGGCCAGAGGCGGCGCAGGCTCCATTTGGCGTGGCCGAAACGCGCAAGGCCAGATTGGGCTTGGCAACCCACGCCAGGGCACGCCATAGCACGGGCCACGACAGGAGCATCCGATGAGCGAGACCCCCGGGCAAGACACTTACGATTACGATCTGTTTGTTATCGGCGCCGGCTCTGGCGGGGTGCGGGCCTCGCGTATCGCTGCGTCGCATGGGGCAAGGGTCGCGGTAGCCGAGGAGTATCGGGTGGGCGGCACCTGCGTTATCCGCGGCTGCGTGCCCAAGAAGCTGTTGGTCTATGGCTCCAGTTTTGCCCACGAACTGCGGGACACCGCGCGCTTTGGCTGGACGCTGGGCGACATGCGTTTCGACTGGGGCGCCCTGCGCGATTTCGTCGCCGGCGATGTCGACCGTCTGGAGCGGGCCTATCTCGCCACGCTGGAAAACAACAAGGTGGAGCATTTTGCCGAGCGCGCCACCGTTATCGGGCCGCACGCGGTAAAGCTGGCCAGCGGGCGCGAGATCAGCGCCAAGGTCATTCTGGTCGCGGTGGGCGCATGGCCGGTGAGGCCTGCTTTTCCCGGCAACGAGCATTGCATCACCTCCAACGAGGTGTTCAGCCTGCCCACGCTGCCGGAGCGGGTGATGATTCAGGGCGCGGGCTATATCGCCATGGAGTTCGCCTGCATTTTCAATGCGCTGGGCTGCCATGTCACCGTGGCCAATCGTTCGGACCAGATCTTGCGGGGCTATGACGAAGCACTGCGCGACCGGCTGCTGCAGATCACCATGGCGCGAGGCATCGATTACCGCTTCAACAGCCCCATCGAAAGCGTTGAAAAACAGGCGGACGGCAAGCTCCGGGTGGTGACAAGGGATCGCGAGCCCTGCCATGCCGATGTTGTGCTGGTGGCCACCGGCCGTCGCCCGAAAACCGATGGGTTAGGGCTGGAAAATGCCGGGATCACGCTCGGCGCGCATGGCGAGGTGCCGGTGGACGCGTCGAATGTCACCGCGTGCCCCAGCATCTATGCGGTGGGCGATGTGACCGACCGCGTGCAACTGACGCCGGTTGCCATTCGCGAAGGCCATGCCTTTGCCGACACGGTGTTTGGCGGCAACCCGCGCACCATCGATTACGCTGACATTCCCAGCGCGGTGTTTTCGCAGCCGCCCATGGCTGGCGTGGGGCTGACCGAGCGGCAGGCGCGCGAGCAGTTCCGCGAGATCCGCGTCTTCACCGCCGATTTCCGTCCGATGAAAAACATGTTCGCCGATGACGCCGAGCGCGGCCTCTACAAGCTGGTGATCGATGGGCCGACCGACCGGGTGCTGGGCGTGCACATGATCGGGCCCGAGGCGCCGGAGATCCTGCAGGCGGCGGCCATCGCGGTGAAGGCCGGGCTGACCAAGGCCGATTTCGACGCCACCATGGCCCTGCATCCCAGCATGGCGGAAGAGCTGGTGCTGATGCGCTGAGCGGGCGGACGGGGCCGGCAAGCGGGCGGAATACCCCGGCCCGTGGGCAGGCGAGGCGACCCGCAGGGCGTTTGCAAGGGTTTGCGAGGCCTTGCCGATTAATCGGCCGCTTAATGCCCCCTTGACGCTGGGGCGATGGCATGCCTTAGGCGCCTAGAGATTCCGCCATTCCGAGAAAGGGCCAGTACGGCATGTCCGCCAATATCGCCGAAATGGAAAAGCGCCGCGAAGCCGCCCATATGGGTGGGGGGCAAAAGCGCATCGACGCACAGCATGCCAAGGGCAAGCTCACCGCCCGCGAGCGTCTCGAGATCCTTCTGGATGAAGACAGCTTCGAGGAATACGACGCTTACGTCGAGCATAATTGCGTCGATTTCGGCATGCCGGAGACCACCATTCCCGGCGACGGCGTCGTCACTGGCTCGGGTACGATCAACGGCCGGCTGGTTTTCGTCTTCGCGCAGGACTTCACCGTGTTCGGCGGCGCCGTTTCCGAGCGCCACGCCATGAAGATCTGCAAGATCATGGACATGGCGATGAAGGTGGGCGCTCCCGTTATCGGCATGAACGATTCGGGCGGCGCGCGCATTCAGGAGGGCGTGGCCAGCCTCGGCGGTTATGCCGAGATCTTTCAGCGCAACGTGAACGCCAGCGGTGTGGTGCCGCAGCTGTCGCTGATCATGGGCCCCTGTGCCGGCGGCGCGGTATACTCGCCCGCCATGACCGACTTCATCTTCATGGTGAAGGATTCGTCCTACATGTTCGTCACCGGCCCGGACGTGGTGAAAACTGTGACCAACGAGGTGGTCACGCAGGAGGAACTGGGGGGCGCTGTCACCCACACCACCAAGACCAGCGTTGCCGACCTGGCGCTGGAGAATGATATCGAGGCGCTGCTCGCCACCCGCGAGTTCTTCGACTTCCTGCCCGCCTCGAACAAGGAAGAGGTGCCCGAGCGCCCTTGCGCCGATGCGTGGGATCGCCGCGAGGATAGTCTCGACACTATTATCCCCGCCTCGGCGAACCAGCCCTATGACATGCATGAGGTCATCAGGAAGACGCTGGATGAGGGCGATTTCTTCGAGATCCAGCCGGCGCACGCGGGCAATATCCTGATTGGCTTCGGGCGCATCGAGGGCAAGACCGTGGGCGTGGTCGCCAATCAGCCGATGGTGCTGGCGGGCTGCCTCGACATCAACAGCTCGAAGAAGGCCGCGCGTTTCGTGCGCTTCTGCGATGCCTTCAACATCCCGATCCTCACCTTCGTCGACGTGCCGGGCTTCCTGCCGGGCACCGCGCAGGAGCACAATGGCATCATCAAGCACGGCGCCAAGCTGCTGTTCGCCTACGCCGAGGCGACCGTGCCGAAGATCACCATCATCACCCGCAAGGCCTATGGCGGTGCTTACGACGTGATGTCGTCCAAGCACCTGCGCGGCGATTTGAACTATGCCTGGCCCACCGCCGAAATTGCGGTGATGGGCGCCAAGGGCGCGGTGGAGATCATCTTCCGCGGGCTGGACGCCGATGGCATTGCCGAGAAGACCAAGGAATATGAAGACCGCTTCGCCAACCCCTTCGTGGCGGCGAGCAAGGGCTTCATCGACGAGGTGATTTACCCGCACTCGACGCGGCGGCGGATTGCGTTGGGCTTGCGGAAGCTGAAGAACAAGTCGCTGGAAAACCCCTGGAAGAAGCACGACAACATTCCGCTGTGAGCCCCCGGCGATAAGGAAAATTCGACAATGGAAGACATTTACATCGTCAGCGGCGTGCGCACCGCCATCGGGGATTTTGGCGGCTCGCTGAAGGGCTTCATGCCGAGCGATCTGGGCGGCAAGGTTGTGACCGAGGCGCTGGCCCGCGCCGGCGTGGCCCCCACCGATGTCGAGCATGTCGTGATCGGTCAGGTCATGCCGACCAGCGCCCGTGACGGCATGCTCAGCCGCGTCATCGCGCTGAACGCCGGCATTCCCTATCCGGTCCCCGCGCTCACGCTGAACCGCCTGTGCGGCTCGGGCGTGCAGGCGATCGTCTCCGCCGCGCAGATGATGAAGCTGGGCGAGGCCTCTATCACGGTGGCCGGCGGCGCCGAGAGCATGTCGAACGTCCCCTACCATGATTCCGGCGTGCGCTGGGGCAAGAAGATGGGCAACAATACGGTCGAGGACGCCCTGACCGTGGGCCTGCAGGATGCCATCGGCAATTACCACATGGGCATCACCGCAGAGAACTGTGCCACCCGCCACGGTATCAGCCGCGAAGACCAAGATGCGGTAGCCGTCACCAGCCACCAGCGGGCCGTTCGCGCCATCGCCGAGGGGCGGTTCAAGGAGCAGATCCTCCCCATCGAGATCAAGACCCGTAAAGGCGCGACCTTCTTCGACACCGACGAGCATCCGCGCGCCGACACCAGCATGGAAACGCTGGCGGCGATGAAACCGGCCTTCAAGAAGGATGGCTCGGTCACCGCCGCCAATGCCTCCGGCATCAACGATGGTGCCGCAGCCGTGGTGCTGGCCACCGGCGCCGAGGTGGAAAAGCGCGGGCTGAAGCCGCTGGCGAAGATCGTCGCCTGGGGCATCGCCGGCGTGGAGCCGGAGTATATGGGCGAAGGGCCAATCCAGGCCGTGCCGATCGCGCTGAAGCGCGCCGGGCTCACGCTCGACCAGATGGATGTGATCGAGGCCAACGAGGCCTTTGCCGCTCAGGCTGCTGCCGTTGCCAAGGTG
>CAIXXP010000277.1 GCA_903923465.1 uncultured Sphingomonadales bacterium
GCCTCGCCCAGCGCGATGTTGCTGGGCATGGCCTCCAGCTTGCCGGCGATGGTGCGGCCCAGACCCGTGACATGGGCCTCCTCGCCGGGGGCGCAGGCCACCGTGTAGTCGCGCCCACCGATGGATAGCGTGATATTGGTGGTGGCGGCGGACAGGCCCCGGCCGGAATCGGGAGACGATGCCCGATTCATGCCGGGCGGCTGCCGGAAGCGCTGCCGGAAGCGCTGCCGGCGTCGCAGGTGCCGATCAGCGCGTCGATTTGTGCCAGCGCGCCCGATGTGGCGATGCGCAGCGCGCTGTGCCTTTGGCGCAATTGAGCGAGGGCAGCGGCACTGGCGGCTTCGCGACTGGCCGCGGCGGCCCGCGCCTCGTCGGTCAGCACCGCCTCAATCCGCGCCAGCGCGGCATCCATGCGGGCGAGCGCCTGTTCGGACTGATCTTCGGTCGGGCTACTTTCGGACATGGCGCAGAACTAACCCAAAACCGCGGGCGAAGCAAAGCCCCGGCGCGTTTACCCCCGGCAGACCGCCGCAACAGCCTCGCGTAAAAGGGCGCGATGCTTGACGGGGGCTGGCCCTTCCGCAAAGGAGGCGGCCACGAATCGCGCGCCTCTTCCTGCCAATTCTCGGGAGCTTTCCTGATGTCCTCCGTCCGCCCCGGCTCCCTTGCTCCCATGGCCAATGCCATTCGCGCCCTCTCCATGGACGCGGTGCAGGCGGCCAACAGTGGCCATCCCGGCATGCCGATGGGCATGGCCGATGTGGCCACGGTGCTTTATGCCAAGTTCCTGAAGTTCGACCCCACCGCGCCGCGCTGGCCGGACAGGGACCGCTTTGTGCTCTCGGCCGGGCATGGCTCGATGCTGCTCTACAGCCTGCTGCATCTCACCGGCTATGCCAAGCCGACGATGGCTGACATTCGCAACTTCCGCCAGCTGGGCAGCCCCTGCGCCGGCCACCCCGAGAACCACGAGCTGGAAGGCGCCGAATGCACCACCGGCCCGCTGGGTCAGGGCCTGGCGATGGCGGTGGGCATGGCCATTGCCGAGCGACATCTGAACGCCGGTTTCGGCGATGGGCTGGTCGATCACCGCACCTTCGTGGTGGCGGGCGATGGCTGCCTGATGGAAGGCATCAACCACGAGGCGATCGGCCTGGCCGGGCGTTTGCAGCTGGGCCGCCTGATCGTGCTGTGGGACGATAACCGCATCACCATCGATGGCGACACCGATCTTTCCACCAGCGAGGACGTTGCCGCCCGCTATCGCGCAACCGGCTGGCACACGGTGGCCTGCGATGGCCACGACCACGCCGATATCGAGCGCGCGATTGCGGAAGCCGTGGCCGACCCGCGCCCGTCGCTGGTGGCGTGCCGCACGCTGATCGGCAAGGGCGCCCCGAACAAGGAAGGCGGCCATAACGTCCATGGCAGCCCGCTGGGTGCCGATGAAGTGGCGGCCACCCGCGCTAATCTGGGTTGGGATGCCGCGCCCTTCGAGGTTCCCGCCGAAATTCTGGCCGGCTGGCGGGCGCTGGGCGCCAAGGGCGCCGCTGCCCGTGCCGACTGGCAGGCCCGCCTCGCCGCTGACGCGCAAGGCGCGGAGTTCTCGCGCCGCATGGCCGGCGAGCTGCCCGACCTGGCGCAGGCCGAGGCCGCTTTCGCCGCGTGGCTGGAGGGCAGCCAGAAGGTCGCCACCCGCAAGGCGAGCGAACTGGCCCTCGAAGTGCTGACGCCGCTGGTGCCCGAGATGGTCGGCGGCTCGGCTGATCTCACCGGATCGAACCTGACCAAGACCAAGGTTACCGGCCCGTTCAGCCCGGCGGATTACGGCGGTCGCTATGTCTATTATGGCATCCGCGAATTCGGCATGGCGGCGGCGATGAACGGCATGGCGCTGCATGGCGGCGTCATCCCCTATGGCGGCACTTTCCTCGTGTTCTCTGATTATTGCCGGAATGCCATCCGCATGTCGGCGCTGCAGGGCGCGCGCGTGGTCTATGTGCTCACGCATGACAGCATCGGCCTGGGCGAGGATGGCCCGACCCACCAGCCGATCGAACATGTGATGAGCATGCGCATGATCCCCAACCTCGAAGTGTTCCGCCCGGCGGATGTGATCGAGACGGCGGAGTGCTGGCTGCTGGCCCTGCAAAATAGCCACGGCCCCTCGGTGCTGGCGCTGAGCCGCCAGAATTTGCCGCAATTGCGCCAGACTGGCCCCAATCTCTCCGCCCGGGGTGCCTATCGCCTGCAGGCGGCGACGGCGCCGCGCAAAGTGGTTTTGATCGCCACTGGCTCTGAAGTGGAAATTGCTGTTAACACTCGTGCGCTACTGGAGGCGCGCGGCGTTGGGGCGGATGTGGTCTCCATGCCATCGATGTCGCGCTTCCTGACGCAGGATAAGGACTATAGGTCCGATGTTCTGCCAGAGGGCGTTCTGCGCGTGTCGATCGAGGCTGGCACCCGCTTCGGCTGGGAGGCAATCACCGGCCTTGATGGCCTGCGCGTCGGGATTGACACATTTGGCGCCTCGGCCCCGGCCGACGCCTTGTATGACCACTTCGGGCTGACGCCTGAAAAGATCGCGCCGCGGGTTCTCGCGGCTTTGGAAATTCAGTGAGGAGGAACGGATAAATGGCTGTCAAGGTTGCGATTAACGGGTTCGGCCGCATCGGGCGCAATGTGGCCCGCGCCATTCTCGAGCGCCCCGAATGTGGGCTGGAGCTGGTGTCGATCAACGATCTGGCCGATGCCAAGGCGAACGCCCTGCTGTTCAAGCGCGACAGCGTGCACGGCACTTTCCCCGGCACCGTCGAGGTGGATGGCACCGATCTGGTGATCAACGGCAAGCGCATTCAGGTGACCGCCGAGCGTGACCCCGCCGATCTGCCCCACGCCGCCAACGGCATCGACATCGCGCTGGAATGCACCGGTTTCTTCACCACCCGCGAAACCGCCGGCAAGCACCTGACCGCCGGCGCCAAGCGCGTGCTGATCTCGGCACC
>CAIXXP010000278.1 GCA_903923465.1 uncultured Sphingomonadales bacterium
ATAAAGCCGCTTCGCGGCAAGGCGCCCCCTCACAGAACCTGCGCCAACCTCTACAGTAATGGGAGCGCGAGGGGGCGCCGTTGTGGGTCGCATCGTGTTTCACACGATACTCCCGGCCCCTCGCACCTTCCCCTAAAACCCAAAACCCCCAAAACCCCTAAAACCCCACCCAGCCCAGCGCAAACCCGGCCCACACCAAACCCGCGCCCACCAGCCCCGCCGCCACATAGCCCAGCCATCCAGCCCCGCCCCTACGCCGCCACACCAGCGGCACCTCCACCAGCGGCGGCTGTTCCGGTTCGCCGCCCTTGGGGGGGAAGGCGTCCTCGATGCGCGAAATCAGCCCGGGCAGCCGCGCCAGCAGCCGCAGGCCGCCGTGCATCCGGTCGGCCAGCGCCGCTTCTGGCCCCAGTTCGTCGCGCATCCAGGCCTCCACAAACGGGCCAGAGACGTCCCACAGGTTGATGGTCGGGTCGAGCTGCGTCGCCAGCCCCTCGATCATCACCATGGTCTTTTGCAGCAGCAGCAGGTGGGGCTGGGTCTGCATGTCGAAATCGCGGGTAATGGCAAACAGCGCGTCGAGCATCTGGCCATAGGAGATTTCCGAGACCGCCCGCCCCCGCAACGGCTCGCCCACCGCCCGCAGCGCCGAGGCAAAATCGTCGAGCGAATGATAGGACGGCACATATTGCGCCTCGAAGTGGATTTCTGCCACGCGCCGGTAATTGCCGGTGGTCAGCCCATAGAGGATCTCGCCCAGCCACCCCCGCGCCCGCCGGTCGATCCGCCCCATGATGCCGAAATCGATGGCCACAATGGTCCCGTCGGCCTCGATGAACAGGTTCCCCTGATGCATGTCGGCATGGAAGTAGCCCGCGTAAATCGCCTGCGCGAGGAACGAGAGCACCAGCCGCCGGGCGATGGCGGGCAGGTCATGCCCCGCCGCCTTCAGCCCCTCGATGTCCGACAGCTTGATCCCGTCGATCCACTCCAGCGTCATCACGCTGCTGGTGGTGCGCGACCAGTCGATGGCGGGCACGCGGAACCCGGCGGTTCCCTTGGTCACATCCGCCAGTTCGCTGGCCGATGCCGCCTCGCGCCGCAGGTCGAGTTCGCGCATGGTCCAGCGGCGGAAATTGGCGATCACCAGCCGGGGCCGCAACCGCGCCGCCTCGCCACCAATCGCCTCCACATGCGCGGCGGCCCATTCATAGGTCTGGATATCGCGCTCCAGCTTGGCGCGAATGCCGGGCCGCAGCACCTTCACCGCCACCTGCGCGCCCTCGGCCGTCACCGCGCGATGCACCTGCGCGATCGAGGCCGAACCCACCGCCACCGGGTCAATCCGGGCAAACACGTCGCCCAAAGGCTTGCCGAAGCTCGCCTCAATCTCGGCGGCGATTTCATCAAAAGCCACCGGCGGCAGGCTGTCCTGCAACCCCATCAAATTCAGCGCGGCATCCTCGCCCACCACATCGGGCCGCGTCGCCAGGCTCTGCCCCAGCTTGATCGCGGCCGGCCCAATCGCCTGAAACGCCGTCGCGTAATCCGGCCAATTTTTAGTGTCCGGGGGCGGCTGCCGCGTGCCAAATCGCGCGATCCGCGCCAGCCGCCGCACCCCGGCGGGCGTCGCCGGGCTCCGCTCTATGCCGCGCAGGGCGCCATGCCGCGCCAGCACCCGGCCCCAACGCAACAGCCGCCAAACATGCGTCACCGAACCACTCATGCCGCACCCTTTGTGGCCGCGCGATTGGGCGCGAAAAACCGGTTCCCACTTTTTCGCATCGCGTGCCCTTTGGTGGTCGCGCGATTGGGCGCGAAAAACCGGTTCCCACTTTTTCGCATCGCGCTTGGCCTAGACCTTCCAGCCTGAATGGATCGCAACCAGCCCGCCCAAAATCGGCTCCACCTTGGTCTGGGTAAAGCCCGCCGCGCGGATCATCCCCTCAAACTCGGGCATTTTGGGAAACCGCCGGATCGATTCGATCAGATAGCGATAGCTGTCGGCATCCCCGGCAATCGCCTTGCCGATCCGCGGCACCAGCTTGTGCGAATAGGCATCATAAGCCTCGCCAAACCCCGGCCACACCGTCGTCGAAAATTCCAGACAGAAAAACCGCCCCCCCAGCCGCAACACCCGGTGCGCCTCCGCCAGCGCCCGATCAATATGCGTCACATTGCGAATGCCAAAAGCAATCGTGTAAGCATCGAAAAACCGGTTCGGAAAACTCAGGGTTTCGGCGTTCTGGCAACTCCACACCAGCCCATCAATCCCGCGCTTGACGGCCCGCTCCATGCCCACATCCAGCATGTCCTGGTTGATGTCCGACACCGTCACGCTCGCCCCCGCCTCGGCCAGACGAAAGGCAATGTCCCCCGTGCCCCCCGCCATGTCGAGAATCTGCTCGCCCTCGCGCGGCTTCACCCGCCGCACGAACCTGTCCTTCCACAGCCGGTGCATCCCCACCGACATGGCATCGTTCATGATGTCGTACTTGCGCGCCACACTGGAGAAAACCGCGCCAACCCGCGCCTCCTTCTCCTCGGGGGCCACCTCTTCGTAGCCAAAAGATACCGTCTCGCTCATCCCCCAGCCTCTAGGAGCATTTTGCAGAGGCGAAAAGGGATAAGGCCGGGGAAAGGGATGGAAGAGAAGGATTAAGGGAGCGAAGAAATTAGATGCGAGGGTGTTACACCCTTGCGCTCCCCAACCTGTCATTGTCGCGCCAAAGGTTCGGCCTCCCGCCACGCCGCCGCGCCGCAGGCATAAAGCCGCTTCCCGGCAGCACCCAACGCCGCAGAACACCCACCACGCCACCAGTAAAGGGAGCGCGAGGGACGAGTCCCTCGCACCTTCCCCTCGCACCTTGCCTGCTCACCTTCCCGTCTCCCCTCCCCCGGCAAATTCCTCCCCCCTTCCCCAACCCCCAAAACCCCGGCTACACCCCTGCCCATGCCAGAGCTTCCCGAAGTCGAAACCACCGTCCGCGGCCTTGCCCTTCACCTCCAGGGTGCCCGCATCAAGGCGCTAAGCCTCAATCGCGAGGGCCTGCGCCGCCCGTTCCCGCAAGGGCTCGCGCAGGCGCTCATCGGCGCCCGCGTCACCAGCCTCTCGCGCCGCGCCAAATATGGCCTCATCGCCACGGACCGCGGCACGACCATGATCTTCCACCTCGGCATGTCGGGCCGCTGGCGCATAGACCCCGCGTCGCCGGAGAAACACGACCACCTCGTGCTGGAAACCGAGGCCGAAGCAGCCCGCCCCTCCCACACCCTCGCGCTGAATGACGCCCGCCGCTTCGGCAGCGTCGATCTCGTCGCCACCGAATCGCTCGAACAATGGCCCGCCTTCGCCGCCCTCGGCCCGGAGCCGCTGGGCGATGGCCTCACCCCCGCCCACCTCGCGCATAGCTTCACCGCCCGCGCCGCGCCGATCAAACCGCTGCTGCTCGATCAGCGCATCGTCGCCGGCCTCGGCAACATCTACGTCTGCGAGGCGCTGCACCGCGCCCACATCAGCCCGCTGCGCCCGGCCGGCACCCTGCGCCGCGCGGACCTCGCCCGCCTGGTCCCCGCCATCCGCGCGGTCCTCGGCGAATCGATCGCCGCCGGCGGCTCCACCATCCGCGACTATGCCCAGCCCAACGGCGAACTCGGCTATTTCGCCGCCAGCTGGCAGGTTTACGGCCGCGAGGGTCAGGCCTGCCCCTGTGGCGGCACCGTCACCCGCATCACGCAAGGCGGCCGCAGCAGCTTCTGGTGCGAGAGCTGCCAGAAGTGACGCTTTGGTTCAGTGCGGCAAAGCTATCCAGCCCCATGTCCTTTTGGGCCTTGCTTGCCCAAGCCCACGCCCCCACCCAACCACCCGCGAGCGTACCCTG
>CAIXXP010000279.1 GCA_903923465.1 uncultured Sphingomonadales bacterium
ACCCTTCGACATCGAGGAACTGGTGCGCACCGTGCGGCAGGCCGCCAGCGCTGGCGCCTCGGTCGAGGCGCGCGACGAGGCCGAGCCGGAAGGGCAGGGCCTGCCGCTGGTGGGCCGCAGCGCGCCGATGCAGGCGGTTTATCGCATGATCACCCGCGTGTTGCGCAACGACCTCACCGTGCTGGTGCTGGGCGAATCGGGCACGGGCAAGGAACTGGTGGCCGAGGCGATCCACCAGTTGGGCCATCGCCGCGCCGGGCCGTTTGTGGCGGTGAACACCGCCGCGATTCCCGCCGAGCTGATCGAAAGCGAGCTGTTCGGGCACGAAAAGGGCGCGTTTACCGGCGCGGTGGCCCGGCACATCGGCAAGTTTGAACAGGCCGCCGGTGGCACGCTGTTCCTCGACGAGATCGGCGACATGCCGATGCAGGCGCAAACCCGCCTGCTGCGCGCCTTGCAATCGGGCTCCATCCGCAGGGTTGGCGGGCGTGACGAGGTGGCGATCGATGCCCGCATCATCTGCGCCACCAACAAGGATCTGGCGCCGATGATCGCCGCCGGCCAGTTTCGCGAGGATCTCTATTACCGCATCAACGTGGTGCCGATCGACCTGCCCCCCTTGCGCGAGCGGGCAGATGACATTGCGGCGCTGTCGCGGCATTTTCTCGCTCAGGCTGCCGCCGAGGGCCTGCCGCGCCGCCAGCTGACCGCCGAGGCGATGGACATTCTGCAACGCCAGCCCTGGCGCGGCAATGTTCGCGAGTTGCGCAACTTCATCTACCGGCTGGCCCTGCTGGCGCGCGAGGATGTCATCGATGATACCGGCCTGCTGCCGATGCTGGCCCAGGCGGCGCGCGGCGACGAGGTGAGCTGCCCTCCCGCCAGTCTGGAGACGGCGGTGGGTGCCTGGCTGAGCCAGAACAACCCCGCGCATGGCACCATCTACGACAGCGCGCTGGCGGCCTTCGAGCGCCCGCTGTTCACCGAGATATTGCGCGAGACCGGAGGGAACCAGCTGCGGGCCGCGCAGTTGCTGGGTATCAACCGCAACACGCTGCGCAAGCGGCTGGGCGAGCTGGCGCTGGATGCCGAGGCCTTTGTCCGGCGCGGGTGAGCTGAAACCGGGCGAGAATTGCGTGTACAAAAACCACAGGCCTGTTGTAAGATAGCCACTATGGAACCGCGCAACACTTCCGTCTGGCATGGCCGTGCGCGCTGGGTGCGGCGAGTTCGCGTGTTTCTGCACCGCGCCAATATCTACCCCGCGCTGTGGCTGGTTTCGGTGGTAGCGTTTGTGGTGGCGACGCTGACCAGCTGGCTGGCGCTGACGGACCAGCAATCGCGCGGGCAGCTGTTGCCGGGCGGCCTCACGGCCAGCCTGCTGGTGGGCACGCTGGTGCCGGCTATCGGCATATTGATGCTGATCGGCCGGTGGATCGCCAAGCGGCGCGCGGCCGAACATTTCGGCGGCAAGGGAAGGCTGCATGTCCAGCTGGTGGTGCTGTTTTCGCTGATCTCGGCGGTGCCGACGCTGCTGGTGGTGATCTTCGCCTCGTGGCTGTTCCAGTCTGGCGTGGAGTTCTGGTTTTCCGACAGTTCGCGCGGGCTGCTGGAGAACGCCAACAAGCTGGCGCGCGGCTATTACGAGCAGACCGAGCGCGATGTTTCCAACCAGGCTATCGCCATGGCCAGCGATCTACAGTTCATCCTCAGCCAGACTTCGGTCGCCAGCCGGCCCTTTGCCGAAAGCCTGTCCTATCAGGTGCTGCAACGCGGGCTGGACGAGGTGGCGATCCTGCAAAAGGGCCCGGATGGGCATTTGCGAACGCTGGCCATTGTCGACCCCGCGAAAAACGGCAGCCGCGAGCGGGTGAACGCCGAGGAAGTGCACCGCATCGAGGGTGGCTCGCCGATTATCGTGAACGCCAAGAGCGACCGGATCGAGGCCGTGGCGCCGATCGACCGGCGGGCAGGGGTCTATCTTTACGCCGCCCGCACGTCGGACTTGCTGGCGCTGGCGCAGGGGCGGCGGGCCGAGAACATCGTGCGCGCCTATCAGGTGCTGACGCAAAGGGCGCGGTTGCTGCAATTGCGCTTTAACGTGGCGCTGTTCGTGGCCTCGCTGGCCCTGGTCGGGCTGTCGGTGTGGTTCGCGCTGCGGCTGGCGGACCGGCAGGTGCAGCCGGTCTACGAACTGGTGGACGCTGCAAGGCGCGTGGGCGGCGGCAATTATGCGCTGCGGGTGGAAGGGCGCCACGGGCCGGACGAGATCGGCCTGCTGACCCGCGCTTTCAACCGCATGACCACCCAGATCGAGCGGCAGACGCGGGCATTGGTGGGGGCGAACCTGCAATTGGACGAGCGGCGCGCCTTTATCGAGGCGGTGCTGGAATCCGTGACCGCCGGCGTTATTTCGCTGGATGCCACCGGGGCGGTGCGCCTGATGAACAGCTCGGCGCAGAAGCTGCTGCTGGGACCGAATAGTGCCGACACAGCGGAGGCGGCGCCCATGGGGCGGCCGCTTGGGGAATTCGCCCCCCAGCTTGCCGCTCTGGTGGAGGCGAAAAAACCGGACGCCATCGTGCAGCACGATCGCGGCGGCGAGTTGCTGACGCTGGCGGTAAAGGTGATGGCCGACCGGGGCGGGCATGTGATCACCTTCGAGGACATTACCCGCCAGCTGATCGACCAGCGGCAGGCGGCCTGGTCGGATGTCGCCCGGCGCATCGCCCACGAGATCAAGAACCCGTTGACGCCAATTCAACTGGCCACCGAGCGGCTGAACCGGCGCTATCTGCGCCAGATCACGCAAGATCCCGAGCTATTTGTTGAGCTGACGCAGACCATCATCCGGCAGGTGGGCGATTTGCGGAAGATGGTGGACGAGTTCTCCTCCTTCGCGCGCCTGCCCAAGCCGGTGTTCCGGCAGGAGGACCCGGTGGATCTGGCCCGCCAGGCGCTGTTCCTGCAAGAGGTCGCGCGCACCGATATCGCCTTCCAGTTCGCCGCGAATGGCGAGATCGGGCGGATCGCCTGCGACCGGCACCAGTTCGGCCAGGCCATGACAAATTTGCTCAAAAATGCGATTGAGGCCATTGATACAAAAGTGAAGATTAGCGGAGAGGAGCGGACCGGGAAGATCAGCGTCACCATGCGCGCGTCCGCCAGCACGGTTATCGTCACCATCGCCGACAATGGCATAGGCCTGCCGAAGGATCGCGAGCGCATTACCGAGCCATACGTCACCACCCGCGAAAAGGGCACGGGCCTTGGCCTCGCCATCGTCAAGAAGATTGTCGAGGAACATGGCGGCGAGATGAGCTTTGCCGGGAACACCAGCGGGGGCACGCAGGTTTCTATGGGCTTCGCCCGCGATCCCCTGGCCGGGCAGCGCGCGGCGGACGCAGCCGAATGATTTCCTCCCACCGCATCAAACTGAATAAGGAGGCACTATGGCCATCGATATCCTGATCGTCGACGACGAGAAGGACATTCGCGATCTCGTCGCCGGGGTGCTCAGCGACGAGGGCTATGAGTGTCGCACCGCGGGCGACAGCAGCGCGGCATTGGCGGCGGTGGACCAGCGGCGGCCCAGCCTGGTGCTGCTCGATGTGTGGCTGCATGGCAGCCCGATGGACGGGCTGGAGGTGCTTGACGCCATAAAGGCGCGCGAGCCCGATCTGCCGGTCATCATTTTCTCCGGCCATGGCAATATCGACACCGCCGTCTCCGCCATCGGGCGCGGGGCGATGGATTTCATCGAGAAGCCGTTCGAGGCCGAGCGGCTGCTGCTGCTGGTGGGCCGCGCCACGGAAACCGAGCGCCTGCGCCGTGAAAACGCCCGGTTGAAGCTCGACACGCCGATGGGGGACGAGTTTACCGGCAACTCCTCGGCGATCAATCAGGTGCGTGCCACGCTGAAGCGGGTGGCCAATACCGGCAGCCGCCTGCTGATTTCCGGCCCGTCCGGCGCCGGCAAGGAAGTGGCTGCCCGCCTGCTCCACAGCTGGAGCCCGCGCGCGAGCAACCCCTTCGTCTCGGTGAACACCGCGCGCATCACGCCCGAACGCTTTGAACACGAGTTGTTTGGCGAGGAGCACGATGGCAAGCTGGTGCGCGCGGGGCTGCTGGAAATGGCGGATGGCGGCACGCTGTACCTCGATGAAGTGGGAGACATGCCGCTCTCCAGCCAGGCCCGCATTCTGCGCGTGCTGACCGAGCAGAGTTTTGTCCGGGTGGGGGGCAACCGGCAAATCCGCGTCGATGTGCGGGTGGTGTCCTCCACCTCGCGCAATCTGGAGCGGGAGATCGAGGAAAAGCGGTTCCGCGAGGACCTGTTCTACCGGCTGAACGTGGTGCCGGTGCATGTGCCCTCGCTGGCGGATCGGCGCGATGATATCCCCGCGCTCATCAGCCATTTCTTCGCCCGCAATGCCAATGAGCACGGCCTGCCGCCGCCAGAGGTGAGCGACGAGGCGATGGCCGCGTTGCAGGCCTATGAATGGCCCGGCAATGTGCGCCAACTGCGCAATGTGGTGGAGCGCACGATCATCCTCACCCCGCGCGAGCGCCTTGGGCGGGTGGAGGTCGACATGCTGCCCGGCGAGATCGTCCACGCGAACGGGGGCAACGACATGGGCGGCTCCGCGCTGATGGGCGTGCCGCTGCGCGAGGCGCGCGAGAGCTTTGAACGCGAATATCTGCGGGTGCAGATCCGGCGCTTTTCCGGGAACATCTCGAAGACCGCCGCCTTTATCGGCATGGAGCGATCGGCCCTGCATCGCAAGCTGAAGCTGTTGGGCATGGTGGAGCGCCGCGAGGGCGAGGACGACGACGAGGCTTGAAGGCAATGTGCCAATTGCGGCCACGTGCAAGAATCGGATTTACGCTGCGCCTGCGAAATATTAGACTGCTCCCTGTTACCGGTTGGCGATTCTTGAATTCGCCCGCCAGATTGCGGACCGCATAAGTGGCCGCCAATAAAAGGAGCGACTGAATGACCGGACGTACGCTTACGGCCCGCCCACGCGCGGTATCAGAACCGGTAGAGGCCCCAGAGGCCACGCCGGAAGCCAAGTTGGCGACAGAGGCAAAGGGCGGCGCGCCCGTTGTCGCCGGCACTTCCTCCGCGAAGGGGCAGAGCCTTCAGGACCAGTTTCTCAACCTGCTGCGCAAGAACAAGACCCCGGTCACCATGTTTCTGGTGAAGGGCGTAAAGCTGCAGGGCATCGTCACCTGGTTCGACAATTTCTCCATTCTGCTGCGCCGAGATGGCCAGACCCAGCTGGTCTACAAGCATGCCGTCTCCACCATCATGCCCAGCATGCCCGTGGATGTGCGCCAGTTCACCACCGGGGTGGAAGGCGGCAAGAAGACCCGCCTGTTGCAGGATGTGTTCCTTGCCAGCACCCGCAATGCCGGGGTGCAGGTGACCATGTTCCTGGTCAACGGGGTGATGTTACAGGGGCGCATCGCCGCCTACGACCTGTTTTGCATGCTGCTGGAGCGCGAGGGCTATGTGCAGCTCGCCTACAAGCATGCGGTATCGACCATTCAGCCGCTGGGCCATGTCGACCTGACCGGCGAATGGGATGGCGAAGAGGATACTGACAGCTGAACGCCTTTGATGACCCCAAGGAGGTAGCCCGCGGGGCGCGGGCGCTGGTGGTGTGCCCGCAAATCCGCGGGCGAAACATCGGCGCCGACCCCAAGGCGAGGCTGGAGGAAGCAAAGGGGCTGGCGGCGGCGATCGGCCTGGTGGTGGCCGACGGCTTCGTTCTGCCCATCCGCGAGGTGCGCCCCGGCACCCTGTTCGGCGAAGGGCAGATCGCCAATATCCTCACCGCGTGCAATCTGGAGGAGGCCGAGCTGGTCATCGTCGATGGCGCGCTATCGGCGGTGCAGCAGCGCAATCTGGAGGAAAAACTCCAGCGCAAGGTGATCGACCGGACCGGCATCATCCTCGAAATCTTCGGCGAACGCGCCGCCACCGCCGAGGGGCGCCTACAGGTGGAACTCGCCCATCTCGATTATCAGGCCGGGCGCCTCGTGCGCAGCTGGACCCACCTCGAACGCCAGCGCGGCGGATTCGGCTTCCTCGGTGGCCCAGGCGAAACGCAGATCGAGGCAGACCGCCGGATGATCCGCGACCGCATGGCCCGCATCCGCCGCGAGCTGGAGCAGGTGCGCCGCACGCGCGGGCTGCACCGCGACCGCCGCGAGAAGGCGCCGTGGCCGGTGTGCGCGCTGGTCGGCTATACCAATGCCGGCAAGAGCACCCTGTTCAACCGGCTGACCGGCGCCGATGTGATGGCGCAGGACTTGCTGTTCGCCACGCTGGACCCGACCATGCGCGCCATCCGGCTGCCGGGTGTGGACAAGGCGATCCTCTCGGACACGGTGGGCTTCATCTCCGACCTGCCGACGCAGCTGGTGGCCGCCTTTCGTGCCACGCTGGAGGAGGTGACGGCGGCGGACGTCATCATCCATGTCCGCGACATCGCCAACCCGGATTCAGACCAGCAAAAGGCGCAGGTTCTGGCCGTTCTGGCCGATCTGGGCGTGATGGATGGCAGCGATGGCGAGCCCGGCGCGCCGATCATCGAGGTGTGGAACAAGTGGGACATGCTGACCCCGGCTCGTGCCGAGGAGTTGTTCGCCGCCGCCCGCACCCGGCCCGATGAGGTGATCGTTCCGCTCTCGGCGCTGACAGGGGAGGGGTGTGACGGGCTGCTCGCCACCGCCGGCCGCATGTTGACCGGAGACGCCAGGGAATATGCCTTCACTCTCGGCGCCAGCGATGGCCAGCGGCTAGCCTGGCTTTATGCCCACGGCGAGGTTCTGGCGGATGCGGACGATGTGACGAACGATGCCGCGGGGCCGCAGCGGCGGGTGAGGGTGCGGCTAACCGCGCGCGAGGCAGGGCGCTTCGCCCGCCTGCAGGCGGAAGCCCACGCCCACTAAGCGGATCAGGCGGGCGGTGCTTCGTCCGCCTTCACCGCCTGCCACAGCGCCTCCTGATCATCGAGGCCGAGGGTGCGGAATTGCGTCCCTTGCGCGCTGGCCTTGGCCTCCATCGCGCGAAACCGGCGCTCGAACTTGGCATTGCCGGCGCGCAGGGCATCCTCCGGGGCGATGCCATAGGCGCGGACCAGATTGACCGCCGCAAACAACAGGTCGCCGGCCTCGGCCATTTGCTCGTCGGGGCCTTCGGCGCTGGCGAGTTCAGCCATTTCCTCAATCACTTTTGCGGCCGGGCCGGAGGGGTCTGGCCAATCGAAGCCATCGCGGGCCGCGCGCTTCTGTAGTTTTTCGGCGCGCATCAGCGCGGGCAGGGCCAGCGCGACGCCATCCATTGCGCTGTCAGCACCCTTGGCGGCGCGCTCGGCGGCCTTGATCGCCTCCCAGCGCACTTCGCGGGGGGTATCTTCGGCGTCTGCGGATTCGGCGGCGAAGATGTGCGGATGGCGGCTTTCCAGCTTGTCGGCAATCGCCTGCGCCACATCGGCAAAGGTGAACAGCCCGGCTTCCTCGGCCATGCGGGCATGAAACACCACCTGCAGTAACAGATCACCCAGCTCGTCGCGCAGGCTATCCATGTCGGCCCGGGCGATGGCGTCTGCCACCTCATAGGCTTCCTCGATGGTGTAGGGTGCTATTGAAGCGAAATTCTGGGCGCGGTCCCATTCACAGCCGGATTCAGGGTCGCGCAACCGGGCCATGATGGCGAGCAGGCGTTCGAGCGCGGTGGCATGTGTGCTGGGGGATTCGGCCGTCATGACGAGGACGGATAGGCGATTGCGGCGCGCTTTGCCACGGGGGGAAGTGGTTTTGCCCGCGAGGGCCCCCTGCCTGTTTGATCACCAATAATGATAATATATATTATGTTCAATCGTTCGCGGGGTCAGCTTGTGAGAATTCGCATTAAAACGGAGACACCGACAAACAGCGCAACCCACACAACCGCCATCCAAAGCTGTGTTCGCCGCGACAGCGCCGCCGTTTTCAACTTGCCGATCGCCAGCACGAGACAACAGCCAACGGCCAGAATGGAGACTACCGTTTCGCCCCATTCCGCGCCGGATTCGCCCGGCCCAAATCCACCCCACAGGCTCACGCCTGCAATTCCAGACCGTCAAACCCCACCAGCACATGCTCAGGGATCTCGCGCGACAATGTGGCGTAATCCATGCTCTTGTCGAGATGGGTCAACACCGCCCGCCCGACGCGGGCCGCCTGCACCAGCTCCAGCGCCATGCCCAGATGCGCGTGGGTTGGATGCGGTTCGCGCCTCAGGCAATCGACCACCAGCAGGTCGCAGCGGTCGAACAACTGCACCATCTCGGCCGTGATGGCGCTGAAGTCCGTGGCGTAACCGATCGATTTGCCGTCGGCCTCCAAGCGGAAAGCGGTTGTCTCCGCCGGGCCATGCGGCATCTGGCACCAGCCAATGCCAAAGCCCGCGAACATCCGCAGCCGGTCGAGCGATTCCAGCGCCACGATAGTGTGATAGCCAAACTGTCCGGCAAAGACGTAGCCAAAGCGCTGGCGCAGCCGCCGCACCGTCTCGTCCACCGCAAAACCCGGCAGCGGCCCCGCGCGCCCATACCGGAACGGGCGCAGATCATCGATGCCATGGGTGTGGTCCGCGTGATCATGCGTCCAGAACACGGCATCCAGACGATGAATGCGGTTCGCCAGCAGCTGGGCGCGCAGATCGGTGGACGTATCGATCAGGATCCGCTCACCGGTATCGCTTTCCACCACGATGGAGGCGCGCGTGCGGCGGTTGCGGGGTTCGTCCGGGTCGCATTGGCCCCAGTCCTCGCCGAGTTCCCCGCCCACGCGGGGCACGCCGGTGGAGGTGCCGCTGCCGAGCATCACCAGCTTCATGCGCCGGCTCCTGGCTGGGCCAGGCCGGCGCGAGTGAACAGGCGGAAGAAGTTGCGCGTTGTCGCCTCGGCCAAAGTTGCCTCAGACACGCCGCGCAAACCGGCGACAAAGCGCGCGGTATCGGCGGTATAGCCCGGCTCGCACACCTTGCCCCGGTGCGGCACGGGCGCGAGGAATGGCGCGTCGGTTTCCACCAGCAGCCGACCCTCGGGTATTGTCTGCGCTATCGCTTGTAAATCCTTGGCGTTCTTGAACGTTACTATTCCAGAAAGCGATATTGAAAGCCCCATCGCCAATACGCGCTCGGCAAAATCCGCCGAAGCGGTGAAGCAGTGGATCAGCGCGGGGAAGGCCCCCTTCCCCATCTCTTCGGCCAGGATGCGCGCCGTATCCTCCTCCGCGTCGCGGGTGTGGATGATCAGCGGCAGGCCGGTCTCGCGCGACACGGCGATATGCGTGCGGAACAGCGCCTGTTGCGCGGCCCGGTCGGAATGGTCGTAATAATAGTCGAGACCCGTCTCGCCAATGGCAACCACCCGTGGATGCGCGGCGGCGGCCAGCAACACCGCCTCGCCCATGTCGGCATGTTCGTCGGCCTCGTGCGGGTGGATGCCGACACTAGCCCAGACATCCGGCTCCTGCTTGGCCAAGGCGATGATGTCCGCCCATTCGCGCTGGCGGGTGGAGATGTTCAGGAAGCCGCCGACGCCTGCCGCGCGCGCGCGCGCCAGCACGGCCTGCTGCTGTTCGACCAGCCCCTTGTAATTGAGGTGGCAATGGGAATCGATGAGCATCGCCGTTAAGCCTCCGCCTCTGTCGGCATTTCGAGGCGGGGGAAGATGCCGACCGGTTGGGCAAGGCGGAAGCCGGAGGCGCGCAGGCGTTCATACCATGGGGTATCGGCGAGGGCGGCAAAGCTGCGTTCATCCTCGGGGATGCCCATCTGGTCGAGCAGCTTGGCAGCGCTGGCGGGGATGATCGGCTGGATGGCGATGGCAAGGTCGCGGATGCAGAAGTACAGCGTGGCGAGGACCGCCTTCATCCGCTCAGGATCGGTTTTCTTGAGCGCCCATGGGGCTTGGACATCGATGTATTGGTTGCAGGCGAAAACGGCGCGCATCCAATTGTTCAAGCCGCCCGTAAAGTCGAGACTTTCAAAGAATCCCTTCATCCAGTCTACGCAGGCGAGGCATTCGGCAATCACCTCCCTGTCAGCAGGAGCCCGCTCGAACCCAGAATAATCCGGCAACTCCCCATCCAAATTCTTGAAAATCAAACTCAGCGTCCGCTGCGCCAAATTCCCAAACGAATTCGCCAGTTCCGCGTTGCACCGCGTCACAATCGCCTCGGCGCTATACGACCCATCCTGCCCGAAACTCACCTCGCGCAGCAGGAAATAGCGCAGCGCATCCACGCCGAAGCGGTCGGCCAGTTCCAGCGGATCAACGACATTGCCCAGCGATTTCGACATCTTCTCGCCGCGATGGAGCAGGAAGCCGTGGCCGAAAATCTTCTTCGGCAGCGGCAGTTTGGCGCTCTTCAGAAACGCCGGCCAATAGACCGCGTGAAACCGGACGATATCCTTGCCGATCAGGTGCAGATCGGCGGGCCAGAAACGGGCGAACTCCCCTTCCCGCTCGGGAAAACCGATGCCGGTGAGATAGGTGCACAGCGCGTCCACCCAGACATACATCACATGCCCCGGGCTGTCTGGCACCGGCACGCCCCAGTCAAAGCTGGTGCGCGACACCGAAAGGTCGCGCAATTCATTACCCTTCAGGAAGCCCAGCACCTCGTTGCGGCGGCTTTCCGGCTCCAGAAAGCCGGGAGTTTCGTTCAGTTCGATCAGGAAATCGCGGTATTTGGAGAGGCGGAAGAACCAGCTCTCCTCCACGGTCCACTCCACCGGCGTGCCCTGCGGCGAGAGGCGCTGCCCCCCTTCCTCCAGCGTGGTTTCGCCTTCGTCATAGAACGCCTCGTCGCGCACGGAATACCAGCCCTCATAACGGTCGAGGTAGAGGTCATCGGCCTCGCGCATGGCCGTCCACAAGGCGATGCTGGCAGCCTTGTGCTGCTCCTCTGTGGTGCGGCGAAAGGCATCATAGGAGATGTCAAGTCTACCACACATCTCACGGAAATAATTTGACATTTCCGTGGCGAATTCCAGCGTATCGCGCCCCAGCCCGCGCGCTGTCTGCGCCATTTTCAGGCCATGCTCGTCGGTGCCGGTCACCAGCCGCACATCCTTGCCGGATAGGCGCTGGAAGCGGGCGATGGCGTCGGCGGCAATCGCCTCATAAGCGTGGCCGATGTGCGGCTTGCCATTGGGATAGGCAATGGCGGTGGTGATGTAGAATGTTTCGGCCATGGGCGGCGCGTCGGCTTTCGATAATGGAGGGCGTAAGGCTGTCGCCTCTCTAAGCGCCGACGCCTGCGCCAGCAACCCCGGATGCCCCGGCAATCAGCCCGCCCAGTTCCATCGCCAGCAGGCCGGGATCGAAATTATAGGTCGGGGCCTGCGCCGAAAGGCGGGTGAGATCGGCATGGGCCGCGATAATCCGGGCCTGACGCGCGGGGGTAGCGGTGCGCAACTCGGCGGCCAGCACCGCGCGGGCCAGTTCCAGCACGGCGGCAAGCCGCTCGCGGGCGGGTCTTGTGCCCAGCTCCGCCGAAAGCCGGCCGCGCAGGGCCAGTGATGCATCGCCCTCCGCCAGCATCTGCCGCATCAACTGATGGGCGCCCCCCAGCCTCTGTTGGACAAAGCCCATGGCCGCGCCGGGCGAGCCACTGGCCGCAGCGATGGCGGCGGCGCGGGTGGCGGCATCCGCCTGGGGTTCGCCGGCAATCAGGATGCGGTCGATCTCGTCCGGGGCCAGCGGCGAAAACCGCAAGATCCGGCAGCGCGACCGCACCGTGGGCAGCAGGCGCCCGGGCCGATGCGTGACCAGCAGGAAATAAGTGCCGACAGGCGGCTCTTCCAGGCTTTTCAGCAGGGCATTGACCGCGCCCTTTTCCAGATCATCCGCCGGATCGAGGATCACCACGCGCCGGCTGCCCAGCGATGGCCGGGTCGTCAACCGGTGCTGCATCGCCCGGATCTCGTCGATGGGAATGGAGCGCTTGGTGGTGAAGGCCTCGCCTGCCTCGCGCTTCTTGATCTCTTCCTTGTTCTCGGGCGGATGCTCGGGGATGATGATGTCGGGGTGGGCTTCCGGCCGGGGTTGGGCAATGCCGGGCTCGGCCACCAGTTCGGCGGCGGCGGCGCGGGCAAACGCGGCCTTGCCCAGCCCTTGCGGCCCGGCCAAAATCCAGGCGTGGTGCATCCGGTGAGACTGCAGCGCGGCGCGCCATTCGCGCCAGGGCTCCTCGTGGCCCACCAGCATCATGGCAGCAACGGCGCCAGCGCGGCCAGAATCTGGGCATGGATCGCCTCGGGCGCGCCATCACCGGCAATACGGGCGAAGCGCGAAGGGTCTGCCTCGGCGAAACGGGCAAAGGCGGCAGCCACGCGGGCATGATAGGCCGCCTCTCGCCCACCGATGCGATCCGCGCCACCCGCATCGCGCCGGGCGAGACGGGCGGCGGCGACGTTGGGCGAGACCTCGATCAACAGCGTCATGTCGGGCAGCAGACCCTCGCTGCCAATGGCGTGCAGGGCGAGAATATCGGCGTCAGACAAGCCCCCGCCCCCGCCCTGATAGGCGCGGCTGGAATCGACATAGCGGTCACACACCACCCAGCGCCCTGCCGCCAATGCCGGGCGGATCAGCCGATCGACGTGGTCGGCCCGGGCGGCGGCGAAAAGCAGGGCCTCGGCGCGGGGCCCCCACCCCTCGCCGTCCGTGCCCAACAGCAGCGCGCGGATGGCCTCCGCTCCGGGTGTGCCGCCGGGCTCGCGGGTCGAGACAACCTCCAGCCCGCGCTGGCGCAGGGCCTCGGCCAGCAGGGCGCCTTGCGTGGATTTGCCCGCCCCCTCCCCACCTTCCAGGGCGATGAACCGGCCCGGGGCGGCGCCGTCGCGGCTCATCCCCACAGGCTCTTCAACGAGGCGCGCAGGCGAGCGAGCAGCCCGCCCTCCGGCACGGCATTGCCCGCCACCAGCGGCAGGCGGATCGGCGCCTCGCCGGCCACGCGCACCTCCAGCGTGGCGATCTCCGCCCCGCGCGCCACCGGCGCCGTTACCGGACCGCGCGTGATAACCCGCATTTCCACCGGTGGGCGAGTGCCATGCGGCACGCTGACGGAATAGGCGCGCGGTGCCACCAGCGACAGGCTGGAGACCTCGCCACCCGCGACATCGACCGTGCCCGCCCGCTCTCCGGGGCCCAGCAGCGGCTGGCTGTCCCATTGGGAGAAGCCCCATTCCAGCAGGGCGCGGGCAGCCTTGGCCCGCTCGTTTGGCCGTGGCACGCCGGCCAGCACCATCACCAGCCGCCGCCCGTTTCGCTCTGCCGAGCCGAGAAAATTGTAATGCGCCTCGCCGGTGTAGCCGGTCTTGATGCCATCGGCCCCCGGCACGATGCCCAGCGTCGGGTCGTGGTTGCGCTGGGTAATGCCATTCCACGTCATGCCCGGGTGGCCGACGTAGCGGTGATACAGCACCGGATAGCGGGTGATCATGGCATCGGCCAACTTCACCAGATCGCGCGCCGAAACATAGGTATTGCC
The DNA here is from genome assembly GCA_903923465.1 of uncultured Sphingomonadales bacterium. GTDB lineage: Bacteria > Pseudomonadota > Alphaproteobacteria > Sphingomonadales > Sphingomonadaceae > Novosphingobium. The sequence continues at coordinate 13,561 of CAIXXP010000279.1, forward strand.
GTGGTCCATATAGCCATTGGGCGTGCCGAAATGGCTTTGCGTCATGCCCAGGCGCCGGGCGGTGTCATTCATCAGCGCCACCCAGTTGGCCACGCTGCCCGCCGCCCCCTCGGCCAGCACCACGCAGCCATCATTGGCCGAGACGGTCATGATGCCCTGCAGCAGCGTATCCACGCTGACCGGCTTGCCATATTCCAGGAACATGCGCGAACCGGTGGAGTGCCAGTGGCGATAGGCGTCGGCGCTTTCGGTGAAGGTCTGCTCGGGGCGCAGCCTGCCCTGTGCCATCAGTTCGAAGGCGACATAGGCGGTCATGGTCTTGGTGACGGAGGCGGGCAGGAAAGGCCGCTCGGCATCGCGGGAATAGAGCGCGCGGCCGGAGCCGAGATCCACCAGCAGCGCCACCGGCGCGGCAGCGGCCTGTGCCGGTGGCGCCATCGCGCCCGGCGGAAGCAGGGTCGGGGCCGACGGTGTGGGCTGTACCGCGGAACCAGCCTGCGGTTGGGCCGTGGCGGAGGTATTCAGTCCGCTGGCAAGGCCCAGCAGCGCCAAACCCCCCACGATATTTTTCAGCATCCGGCCTTGTTTCGACACGCTTTCCACAGTCACTCTGGCGTGCAAGGCAGGATAGCCTTCAGTCCGCACGCTGGATTCGCGCCTCGCTATAACCTGCGGCCTTGGCTCTTGCCAGAGCCGCCTCGGCGCCGCCGCGCGAGGCGAACGGCCCGCAGCGCACCCGCCAGACCCGGCCGGACAGGCTGACGACCCCGCCTACCGCCTGGGCGACCTGTTCGGCACGCCCCCGCACGGAAAAGGCGCCGGCCTGCACCACCAGCGTGCCGCCGGCGGCGGTGCCAGCGGTATTGGCACCGGCTGTATTGGCGAGTGCCGCCAGCGGCGCCGGGTTGGCGGGGGTAGCCATGCCGGTGTCCCCGGGCTTGGGTTTGCGAGCGGCGGGGTGGTGCTTCGGCTTGGCCGGTGCGAGGCGTGAGTGGCTGGCCGGAGCAGGCTGCCCTCCCGCGCGGCTGAGCGTCTCGGGCTGGACAACCGTGCCGCCGGTCGTGGCCCCGCTCATTCCGGTGCCGGCGCCGCTGCGCGATAGCGGCGGAATGAGATAGGAGCGCTGCGGTGTCGCCATGGTGGCAGTGGCCGAAGGCTGCGTCGGCGGGCCATAGGCATAGACAGCCCCCGCGCTGCCCTGATCGACCCGCGCGCCATTCTCCGCAGTGGGGAACGCCGGGGTGGGATAGGCGGGCGCATCAGTGCCGGGCATCAGCACCGAGCCATCAGGCGCGCGCCGCAGCGGCCGGATGAGATAGGAACGGAACGGCACTGGTGCGGCGGCCGGGTCGGCGGACTGCGGCGCTGGCTCGGGCGCATATTGCTGGGGCGGCGCATAGGCTGGTGCTGGCTGCGCATAAGCGGGCGCGTATTGGCGCGCTGGAGGCGCTGCCACCGGTGCCGGCGCGGCATGGGGCTGGCTCGACGGCACATAGGCCGCGCCGGCATCCGAGGGCATCGGCGCCAGATCGCCAGGCGCGGTTTGTGCGGGCGGAGAATAGGGCTGCGGCGCCGAATAGGTTTGGCGC
>CAIXXP010000280.1 GCA_903923465.1 uncultured Sphingomonadales bacterium
ACCGCCACCGCGGTCAATGCGCGGCATGTCAACACCAGCGTCTCCGAGGCGGAAGCCCAGGCGCAATATGGCGGCACCATCGTCAAATCCTCGGTGCTGGCGATGGACAAGATCCAGAAATCCTCCGAGGAAATCGCCAAGATCACCGATGTCATCGAGGCGATTTCGTTCCAGACCAACCTGCTGGCGCTGAACGCCGGGGTGGAAGCCGCCCGCGCGGGCGACGCCGGCAAGGGCTTTGCGGTTGTCGCCAGCGAAGTGCGCGCGCTGGCCCGGCGCACCTCGGAATCGGCCAGCAACATCAAGCAGCTCATCACCCGCTCGGCCGGTGATGTCGCCGAAGGGGTGGAACTCGTCGCCAAGACCGGCGCGGCGCTGGATCTGATCATCGAGAAAGTGACTAACGCCACCTCGCAGGCCCGCGAAATCGCCAGCGCGTCCCAGCATCAGGCCGAGGCCATGCAGGGCATCAGCGGCGAGATTCAGGAGATGGACCTCAACACCCAGCACAATGCCGCCATGGCCGAGCAGTCCAACGCCGCGTCGCGCAGCCTGTCGGGGCTGGCGCAGGACATGACGCGCAAGGTCGGCCAGTTCCGGCTGGGCGGCGCCCCGGGCCAGCGCGCCGCCACCCCCGCCACGCAACACGCGCCACAGGCCCGGCCCATGGAGCGCCCCGCCCAGGCAGCCTGATCCCCGCCTGCCCGAACCCGCACCGGGACAACGCGGCCGCCAGCGTGCCCTAGTGCGTCGCCATGTTGAACAGCGTCAGCATGATCTCGAAGGCGATCAGCACGATAATCGCCGCCTCCAGCCGGAAGGCGCGCTTGTCCTGCACGATGTCGAGCAGCACCTCGGTAAAGTCACCCAGCGCCACGAATTTGCGCTCCAGCACCTCGGCGCGCTCCTTCAGCTCATATTCGTCCTCCAGCCGCGCATACAGCCGGTCGAGATGCGGGTGGTCCCACAGGATGTCAGGCCGCTCGTCCACCTGCGCCGTGCCCATCAGCCGGTGGCGCGCGGCGATCACCTCGCCCACCTGCCGCATCACCGGCCGGATCGACAGCCGCACCCGCCCATTCTCGCGCAAATCCGCCACCAGCGGGCCGATATGGTCGAAGGCGTCAGAGACGAGAATTTCGTCGCGAGACAGCACCACGCTATAGGCCAGCACCGTGGCCACCAGCAGCAGGCGCTCGTCGCTGGCATCTTCCAGCTCGATCTGGCCATCGGTGGCGATGCGGTCCTTGCCGCCCTGCCGCACGATTATGGTGGCGCTCTCGGTCTCCTCCACCGGCGTGGGGTCAATCACATGGCCGCTCAGCACCGCGTCCAGCGTTTCATGCGCGCGTTCGGCGGGGCCGATGCACACCACCACGCCATAGCGGAACACAAAGCACTGCCCGCAGCGCGCCGCCCGCATGGCCACCCGGGGGTCGCCGGCCACGTCGCGCGTTTCGATGCGCGCGCCCAGCAGCCGGGCCTGCGCCACCAGCGGCCCCGTGGCATCCCGCGCTTCTATCCGGGCGCCCAGCACCACATAGTCGGGCGAGCGCACCAGCCGCGAGGAGGCGCGCAGCCCAGCGGGTGGGGGCGCGGCAACAGGGGGAGCGGAAGGCGGCGTTTCAGTCATGGCGGCCCTCGCCATATACGCCGGATCGCGGCGGGGGCCACCACCCAATCCGGCGCCACCCTGGCCCGGCACCGCCCGCCCGCGCCACACCCGCGCCACACCCCCCGCGCCACACCTATATGCAAGCCGGCGGGGCAGGGCGCTGTGCGGCGATTTTCCGCTTCCCGGGGGCGATTTTCCCGCTACCCTCCGCCCCACGCCGCGCCAGACAAGGCGCCCAAACGGGAGAGAACACGTGCCGAAAATGGATCCAGTGGAAGAAATGCTCATCGAGCGCGCCTGCGAGCGGGTGGTGGCGCTCTATGCCGAGGCGGTGAATCGCAAGGACATCGACGCCTTTGTGAACCTGTTCACGCCCGATGCCGTGTGGCAGCGCCCGGCCGTGCCGGCGATGAACGGCCACGGCGAAATCCGCGCCTTCATGGAATCGCAGCCGAAGGGCCGCGTGCTGCGCCACGTCAACGGCCACGCCATCATCACGGTGAAGGGCCCCGATTCCGCCTCGGGCATTTCCACCACCACCGTCTATGACTGGATCGCCGACCACCCGCTGCCCGCGCCGCTGTCAAAGCCCGACATGGTGGTCGAATATTTCGATCAATATGTGAAAACGCCGGAAGGCTGGCGCATCGCCCGCCGCGACACCTTTCAGGTGTTCTCGCAAGTGGTCAACTACTAGGCCTGGTCAACTCCAGGACCCAACCGGAACAGGGCCGCCAGTCACACTGGCGGCCCTGCCCGAAAACCATCACCCCGCTGCGACAAGACTGGCCGAGGCGGAGGCCACCAGCCGGTTGCCCCGGCCCTCATCGACCATGGTGAGTTCCAGCACCCGCGCGGGGCCAGTGGCGGGAATCGGCTTCACATCCACCCGGAACGGCCCATCCGTGCCGCCGGAGAGGAACAGCACCTGCCAGTCCATCACCCGCGTCCCTTGCGCGGCGGCGATCTCGTCGGCGGCGGCGTCAAAGGCCAGATGCATCGGCCCCAGATGCAGCGTGCCGCTGGTCGAGCGGTTCTGCGGCAACAGCGCGGGCAGGCGCCAATGCCCATCGCTCTTCCACCCGCCAAACACCGCGATCAGCGGCGGCAGGTCGGGCCGGTCGGCGATGCCCTCGGGCAGGGGGAAGGGCTCGGCGCCCTCGGCCGGGGCCTCGCCCAGCTTGATGCCGATGCCATGGGTCACGGCGATCACGCGATCCTCATTGTCCCAGTCGGTCACCACCGTGCGGCTGAAGCCGAGCTGGCGCCCCACCTTCAGCACATGGCGGCGGATGGCCACCTTCTTCACGTCCCGGCCGGGATCGACGATGTTCAGGCCCGACGAGATGGGGGCGGGCAGCGCGTCGAAATCGGTAAAGCCGGTCTCCGCCGTGGAGATGGCGAGCGCCGCCGGGCGGATGCCGCCGTGGCTGTCGCGCATGTCGCTGCGGATAACCATATGGCCCACCGGCACGCCATGCATGTCCTCGCTCACCCGCCCGAGATAGCGATAGGTCAGCAGGCCATCCTTGCCCATGGCCTCGCGCAGGCGGATCCAGAATTCCTCGCCCTGCGCGGTGCGCAGGTCGCCGGCGGTCTTGCCGTCCGGCGCGGTTGTTGTCTCGGTCATGCGGTCATCTCCCGGTATTTGGTCTTGGCGGATTTTGTCTTGGGTTCTTTGGTCGTGGCGGGCGCTTTCGCCCTCGCGAAACCACCCGGCAGGTGCCGCCAATCATGCCGTCTTGCCTCCGGCCCGTCCACCCCTGTTTGCGCGCGCCGGCCCCGCCGTCGGGCCTATGCACCGGGCCTGTGCACCGGGCCTATCCACCGGGCCTTTCCATCGGACCTTTCCATCGGGCCTTTCCGTCGGGCCTTTCCATCGGGCGCGGCCCCGGCATGCGTAATCACGGATTTTTGGCCTGGCGATTGCACCGGGCGGCGCGGCGGCGCATCATCGCGGACAGAACAGATGTCCGGTTACAGAGGCGTCGGGAGAGAGACATGGAACTGGGGCTCCTTTACGAGTTCGACGTGCCCCGCCCGTGGGCGGGAGCGCACCCGTGGGGCCAGCGCGCGGCCGAGCGCGTGGTCTACAAGGACAATATCGAGCAGATCAAACTGGCCGACGAGCTGGGCTTCGAGGCGGTATGGTGCGTGGAGCATCACTTCCGCGAGAACCGCAGCCACATGCCCGCCAACGAGGTGGTGCTGGGCGCGCTGTCGCAGGTGACCAAGCGCATCAAGCTCGGCTTCGGCGTGGCGCTCATGCCGCATGAGTTCATCCACCCCGCGCGCGTGGCCGAGAAGGTGGCCACGGTCGATCTGCTCTCGGGCGGCCGGGCGATCTGGGGCATGGGCCGCTCCACCCCGATGGAACAGGCCGCTTTTGGCGTCGATATTGCCGCCAGCAAGGACAAGCTGCAGGCCGCCGCCCGCACGGTGGTGGGCATGTGGGAACAGGAATACTACGAGGAACACTCGGAATATCTCACCTTCCCCAAGCGCATGGTCACGCCCAAGCCCTATCAGTTCCCCCACCCCCCGGCATGGATCGCCGCTGCCACCGCCTCCAGCGCGAAACTGGCCGGCGAGAATGGCTGCGGCCTGCTGTGCTTCTCGATCATGCAGCCGCTCAGCGCGCTGAAGGTCACCATCGATGCCTATCGCGAGGCGCAGAAGACCGCCGTCCCGCTCACCAGTGTCCATACCAACAAGGTGGGCGCCTACACGCTGGTGCACTGCGTCGAATCGCGCGAAAGCTTTGGCACCAACCGCCTGTGGGAATCGATGTGGTGGTGGTACAAGGGCCTGGCCGAATTCCACCTGAAATGGGAAATGGCCCATCTCTCGCCAGAGGAGCAGGAGAAGGCCTTCCCGCTGATTTCCGCCCGCGCCCGCGGCGAATTCGATATCACCGAATTCGACCGCGAGGACATGGTCGTCGTCGGCACCCCCGAGGAGTGCATCCGCAAGCTGGAGCGCTATGAGGAAATCGGCGTCGATCAGGTGCTGTGCTATTTGAACTTCGGCTATCTGCCGCATGAGGCGGTGATGAAATCCATCGAACTGCTCGGCACCAAGGTCATCCCGGAGCTGCAAAGGCGCGGCAAGACCCGCGTCGCCGGCGCCCTGGCCGACCAGATCGCCAAGGCCGCCGAGGAACAGCAATCGGTCACCGCGCGGCTGTGGGCCCGCACGCCCGAGGCATCATTCGCGCCAGATCTCAATCTTCATCCAGTAAAGGAATAAAACATGCGGGAGCTTTTTGGCCTTGAGGGCAAACGGGTGCTGATCGTCGGCGGCGGGCAGGGCATGGGCGAGGCCACCGCCCGCCTCCTCGCCTCGCTGGGCGCCGATCTCGCCATCCTCGATCTTGAACTCGATCGCGCCGAGCGCGTCTGCGCCGAGGTCCGGGAAAAGGGCATCACCGCCCAGGCCTTCACCGCCGATGTCACGCAAGAGGCGCAGGTCGTCGACGTCGTGGCCAAGGTGGAGCGCGAGTTCGGCGCGCTCGACGGGCTGGTGTGCATCGTCGGCATGGCCGGCTGGGCGCCGCTGGTGGAAATGACCACCGAGACCTGGGACAACGATCACAACCGCAACCTGCGCTACCTGTTCGTCACCGCCCGCGAGGTGGCCCGTGGCATGCTGGCGCGCGGGAGCGGCCGCATCGTCTGCCTCGCCTCCATCGACGGCATTCGCTCGGCGGCGGGCCATGGTTCCTATGGCGCGGCCAAGGCCGGCGTCATCCATCTGGTCAAGACCATGGCGGCGGAATGGTCGGCCGGCGGCATCCGGGTGAATTGCGTGGCGCCGGGCTCGATCATCACCCCGCGCATCCCGAAGAAGGCCCCGGAGGAAGAGCACGCGCTGATCGCCCCCTATGTGCCGATGGCCCGGCGCGGCACCGTCACCGATATCGCCAAGGCGGTCACCTTCTTCCTCTCCGACATGGCCGATTACGTCACCGGCCAGACGCTGGCGGTGGATGGCGGCTTCCTGGCCACCGGCGGCTTCGGCCCGCCCCCGAAAATGGCCGGCGGCACCATGGGCCTGACCAAGTAACCGGGGCCTGACCAGGTAACCAGAGGGTTGAACACATGAACAAAACCCCCGCACCGCTGTCCGGGCCGCTGCCGGAACAGACAGGCCGCCCCGCGCCAGAGAGTCTGCTGGCCCGGCGCGCCGGTGCGCGGGCCATGGCCGCCACCTATCCCGAGGCTGAGATCCACCTGGATGGCGGGGCCTGGGGGCAGGTGCGCGCGCTGCGCTTTGCCCCCTGCGCCCCAGCCGCCATCCCGGCAGCAGCGGCGCGGCCCACCGTGCTCCACTGGCACGGCGGCGGCTTCCGCCTGGGCAGCCCGGAATATGCCGGCGTCTACGCCCGGAACCTGGCCGATGCCTGTGCGGTGGATGTCGTCTGCCCCGAATACCGCCTCGCGCCCGAGCATCCGTTTCCGGCGGCGCTGAACGACGGCATGGCCGCCATCACCGCGCTGCGCGGCGGCGGCCCGCTCATCCTCGCGGGCGATTCCGCCGGCGGCGGCGTCGCGGCGGGGCTGGCCCTGCTCTGCGCGCGGCAGGGCATTCCGCTCGCCGGGCTGGTGCTGCACTCGCCCTGGCTGGATCTCACCGTCTCCAGCCCCTGCTTTGCGGCCAATGCCGCCAGCGACCCGCTGTTCTCCGCCGCCGCCGCGCGCGAGGGGGCGGAGCAATATCTGCAAGGCCACAGCGCGCAAGACCCGCTGGCCTCCCCGGTGTTTGCCGATGTCGCCGCCTTCCCGCCCACCTATATCAGTGTCGGTGCGGGCGAGGTGCTGGCCGATGATTCGCTCGGCCTGCACGCAAGGCTGGCAGCGGCGGGCCGGCCCGTCCACCTCACCGCCATCGCCGGCATGGAGCATGTCGCGGTGATGCGCGGCAATGCTCTGGTCGGCGCGGAACAGACTTTCGCCGAAGTCGCCGCCTTCATCCGCGATCTGGCCCGGCCCAGCGTCAGCGGCTGAAATGCATCTCTATCGCCTCGCGCATGGCCGCGCCCAGTTCGGCGAGACTGGCCAGCACCGTGGCGCGCGGCCCGGCCATGCCCAGCACACAGGGCACCCCGGCCAGATGGGTGGGCAGGCACATCGCCAGCGACCATGTGCCCTCCCAGCTGTTGTGGTCGCCGCCGCTCGGCCCATCGGCCAGCCCGGCGCCGCGAATACTCTCCAGCGTGGCGAGGATGGCGGGAACGTCGCCGTCGGGTATCCGGGCGCGGCGGGCCAGCCGGCGCACCTCGTCATTGCCCAGCCCGGCCAGATAGGCGCTGCCCGTGGCCGAGCCGAACAGCGAAATTGTCAGCCCCCGCTGCAACGGCCGATCGCCGGGCGCCGCCAGATCGATGATCTGCATCGAAAGATCGTTGGGCGTGGTCACCGTCACCGCCAGCCCGGTGCGGGCGCACAGGCTGCTCACCAGATCATGCAGCGGCCCGGCGGCACCAAAAATCTGCCCCATCCAGGTGCCGAAGGCGGCCAGGCGGGGCGAGGGGAAATAGGTCTTCTCGCGGGCGTCAAACACCAGATGCGCCGAATCCACCATGGTTTTCAGCAACTGGTTGGCGCTGGAAGGCGACATCTCCAGCTCGCGGGCAATCTCCACCGCGCGCAGCGGGCGGCGCGCCTGGCCGAAGAACTCCAGCACATCCAGCGCCCGCGTGGCCGATCGCGAGACATTGCGCCGCTCCGCCGGCAGGCGCACGCGCACCGCCAGATGGCCTTGCTCCGAAAGGGCGCGGGCGATCAGGGCCATCGGGCTGCTTTCATGCGGCGTGCGTCGGTCATGCTGTGGCGGCGGCCATGTCGTGTGCTCCCGTGCGGCGGGCTGCGTGCCATGGTGCCATGGGGCGGGCGCCTGCCGTCTTCCGCGCGCATGCTATGGCCTGCAAGGGCCAGCGGTCAAGCACCGCGCACCCGCACTCATGGCGCCGCCGCCCGCGCCATGGCACCACGCCACCCGGCCCACCGCCGGGCCACCACCATCGGGAGACGAAAATGCCACGTTGGATAAACCGGCCGGATGGCTCGAACTGGGGCGATTTCGGGCCCGACGACCAGATCGGCCGGATGAACTGGCTCACCCCCGAACGCCGCCTTGCCGGCGTGCGCGAGGTCCGCGAAGGCATCGCCTTCAGCCTCAGCCTGCCGCTGGATTACCCCGGCGGCCAGATGGTGCCCTTCCGCGCGCCACCCCGCCTGTTCGGCGCCCGCGACGAGCATGTCTGCCAATACAACCACGTGTGGGATGGCGGCGGCGAGATCACCTGCGACGATTACGTCGTGCTCCATACGCAATATTCGACGCAATGGGATTCGCTGGCCCACCACGGCCGCCTGTTCGATGCCGACGGCGATGGCGTGGCCGAAAAGGTCTATTACAACGGCTATCGCGCCGACGAACATCTGGTCGGCCCGGCCGAGGATGGCGCGGTGCAGGCCCGCGCGCTGGGCATCGAGACGCTGGCCACGGCCGGGGTGCAGGGGCGCGGGGTGATGATCAACCTTCAGGCCGCCTTCGGCATGGACGCCCGCCCGATCGGCTATGACGACCTGATGCGCACCATCGACGCCCAGCAGGTCGAGGTGCGCAAGGGCGATTTCGCGCTGTTCTACTCCGGCTACGACCGCTTGTTGCTGAACATGAACCGCCAGCCCGACCAGGCCAGGCTGATGAGCCACTGCGCGATGATCGACGGCAGCGACGAACGCCTGTGCCAGTGGATCGTCGACAGCGGCGTCGTCGCCCTCTGCTCAGACACGATGGCCGTTGAATGGCTCGGCAATTTCGGCTCGCCAGACCCCTGCGTCGCGCCGCTGCCGCTCCACGACCTCTGCCTGTTCAAGCAGGGCATTTTCCTCGGCGAGCTGTGGTATCTGGAAGAACTGGCGGCATGGCTGCTGGAGCATAACCGCAGCGCCTTCCTTCTCACCGCGCCGCCGCTGCGGCTGCCCGGCAGCGTCGGCTCGCCGCTCACCGGTATCGCGACGGTTTAGGGTCGTGAGCAGGGAGGTGGAAAGGGAAGGTTTCGCAGGGGGAAGGAAACAGCAGGGGCTAGCCCCTGCACCCCTTACCGTCTCCCGGCGCGAGGGGAGGGCCAATGGCG
>CAIXXP010000281.1 GCA_903923465.1 uncultured Sphingomonadales bacterium
ACATCGCGCACTTCGTAGAACACTTCCAGCGCCTTTGCGATCAGCGTGCGCTGGATACCGGGGAAGTGGACGTCGATGATCGCCTGCATCGTCTCGCGATCGGGGAACTTGATGTAGTGGAAGAAGCAGCGGCGCAGGAACGCGTCGGGCAGCTCCTTCTCGTTGTTGCTGGTGATGACCACGATCGGGCGCTCGGCGGCGGTGACGCGCTCCTGCGTTTCGTAAACGTCGAAGCTCATGCGGTCGAGTTCCTGCAACAGATCGTTGGGGAACTCGATGTCGGCCTTGTCGATCTCGTCGATCAGCAGCACGGGAAGCTGGGGCGCGGTGAAGGCCTCCCACAGCTTGCCCTTGCGGATGTAGTTGGAGATGTCGTGCACGCGCTCGTCGCCGAGCTGGCCATCGCGCAGGCGGGCCACGGCGTCGTATTCATACAGGCCCTGCTGCGCCTTGGTGGTGCTCTTCACGTTCCATTCGATGAGGGGAGCGCCGGTGGCCTTGGCGATCTCGTGGGCCAGCACGGTCTTGCCGGTGCCGGGCTCGCCCTTCACCAGCAGCGGGCGGCGCAACATGACGGCCGCGTTTACCGCCACCTTCAGATCATCGGTGGCGACGTAATTGCTGGTGCCCTCAAAACGCTGCATCGTGCTTTTTCCCGAATTCGTGTGGTTTGACCCGGGTGTTAGATGGCCCAATCGCCGCCTGCAAGGGGGAATGGTGACGCAGTGTCACCTTGCTGTCGCCTGGCTGTCGCTGGCGTTACGGGAATTGTCGGGTAGGTGTCGTTGCGGCACAACGGCCCATGGCGAACAAGGGCGCGACGACAAGAGGCAGGGCATGGTTATTCAGGAAATGCGGTTGAAACGCGGGTGGTCGCAACAGCAACTGGCCGATCTTTCGGGGCTGAGCGCGCGCACCATCCAGCGGATAGAGCAGGGCCAGCCCGCCAGCCTCGAATCGTACAAGGCGTTGGGCGCGGCGTTCAACGTCGACTTCTCGGACTTACAGGAGCAGTCTGTGCGTGAAATAACCAATGATGCCGACAAGACCGATGTCGCGCTGGCCTTTGCCCATGTGCGCGCGGTGCGCGGCTTTTACCTGCAACTGGGCACCTATGTGGTGGTGTGCAGCATGCTGGTGGCGATAAACCTGCTGACCTACCGCCATTATTTCTGGGCGGTGTGGCCCATGCTGGGCTGGGGCGTGGGCATTTTGCTGCGAGCGCTGCGGGTGTTCGACCTGCTGCCGTGGTTTGGCCCGGAGTGGGAACGGCGGCAGGTGGAAAGGCGGCTGGGCCGTCCGCTGCCCTGAATGGCCGACCAGCGGGCGCGGGGGCTTTGCTCCCCGCGCCCGTCCGGGTGCCTAGCGACGGCCGTGCGGATAGTGCGGCATGTGATAATCGTGGGTGGGGTTGAACGTGCCCTGCAGGTGCTGGAAATTGCCACTCGGGGGCGTTTGATCGTGGCGGAAGTGATCGCGATCGCCGCGGCGGAATTCCCGGTCGTGGTCGGTGACGCGGTAGTAGAAGAAGCCGTCATCGCCCCAGTAGCCGTCATAGACGTTGCCATAATAGCCGTCGTACCATCCATCATAGGCGGCAGGGCCATATTCGGCATAGGCCATGGAATGCGGCCCTTCGTCATCGACGCAGGCGGTAAGCCCCAGCGCCAGCAGGGGCGCGGACAGGATAAGCAGTGTGCGCATGGCATCTCTCCAGATTCATCAATGGAATCTGGAACGGGCCGCCGCCGGGAATGTTCCGGGCTGGTCAGGCGTCGATCAGGTCGGGGTCCAGCTCGCCGGCGCGGTTCTGGATGAACATGAAGCGGTGTTCCGGGTTGCGACCCATCAGCCGGTCGACCAGATCCTTCACCGCCGCGCGGCCCTCGTATTCGGGCGGCAGGGTAATGCGCAGCAGGTTGCGCGTGGCGGTGCTCATGGTCGTTTCGCGCAACTGCTGGGGGTTCATTTCGCCCAGGCCCTTGAAGCGGCCGACATCGACTTTTTTGCCCTTGAAGCGCGTGGCCTCCAGCTCGGCGCGGTGGGCGTCGTCGCGGGCATAGGCGTTTTCCTTGCCGCAGGTGAGGCGGTAGAGCGGCGGTTGCGCCAGATAGAGGTGCCCGCGCCGCACGATCTCCGGCATCTCCTGAAAGAAGAAGGTCATCAGCAGCGTGGCGATATGGGCGCCGTCGACATCGGCGTCGGTCATGATGATGATGCGATCGTAGCGCAGATTGTCGGGGTTGCAGTCTTTCCTTGTGCCGCAGCCCAGCGCGAGGCCCAGATCGGCGATTTCGCTGTTGGCGCGGATCTTGTCGGTGGTGGCGCTGGCGACGTTGAGGATCTTGCCGCGAATGGGCAGGATGGCCTGGGTCTTGCGGTCGCGGGCCTGCTTGGCGCTGCCGCCGGCCGAATCGCCCTCGACGATGAACAGTTCGGTTTCGGCCTCGCCCTCGCCGCTGCAATCGGTCAGCTTGCCGGGCAGGCGCAGCTTGCGGCCACTGGTGGCGGTCTTGCGCTTCACCTCGCGCTCCGCCTTCCTGCGGAGCCGTTCATCCATCCGCTCCATCACATAACCGAGCAGCGCCTTTCCGCGTTCCATGTTGTCGGTGAGGAAGTGGTCGAAATGGTCGCGGATGGCGGCTTCCACCATGCGCGCGGCCTCGGGGCTGGTCAGGCGGTCTTTCGTCTGGCTCTGGAACTGCGGGTCGCGGATGAACACCGAGAGCATGGCCTCGCAGCCCGTCACGATGTCCTCGGGGGCGATGTCTTTCGCCTTCTTCTGCTGCCCCACCAGATCGGCGAAGGCGCGGATGCCCTTGGTGAGGGCCGCGCGCAGGCCCGCCTCATGGGTGCCGCCATCGGGGGTGGGGATGGTGTTGCAGTAGTAGCTGTAGGCGCCATCCGACCACAGCGGCCAGGCGATCGCCCATTCGACCCGGCCCTGTTGCTCGCCGGGGAAATCCTGCGAGCCAGAGAAGGCCTGCGTTGTTACACATTCGCGGCTGCCGACCTGCTCGGCGAGGTGATCGGCGAGACCGCCGGGGAACTGGAACACGGCTTCGGCGGGGGCATCGTCAGAGGCCAGCGAGGCGGCACATTTCCAGCGGATTTCCACGCCGGCGAACAGATAGGCCTTCGAGCGGGCCAGTTTGAACAGGCGGGCGGGTTTGAAGCGGGCGTCGTCGCCGAAAATCTCGGTATCGGGGATGAAGCTGACCGCCGTGCCGCGCCGGTTGGCCACGGCGCCCAGTTTCTGGAGGGGGCCGGTGGGCAGGCCCCGGCTGAATTCCTGCGCGAACAATTCCCGGCCGCGCGCCACTTCCACCCGCGTGAGTGAGGACAGCGCGTTGACCACCGAGACGCCGACGCCATGCAGGCCCCCGCTGGTGGCATAGGCCTTGCCCGAAAACTTGCCGCCCGAGTGCAGCGTGGTGAGAATAACCTCCAGCGCGCTCTTGCCGGGGAACTTGGGGTGTTCGTCCACCGGAATGCCGCGACCATTGTCGGTGATGGTGATGCGGCCCGCCGCGCCGGGGGCCTCCTCCAGCACCACCTCGATGCGGGTGGCGTGGCCGGCTACGGCTTCGTCCATGGCATTGTCCAGCACTTCGGCGGCGAGGTGGTGCAGCGCGCGCTCGTCGGTGCCGCCGATATACATGCCGGGGCGGCGGCGCACGGGCTCCAGCCCCTCCAGCACCTCGATAGCCGAGCCATCGTAGACTTCGCCCGTGGGGCCGCGTGGGGTATCGAACAGATCATCAGCCATGCGGCTGCCTTAGAGCCTGCGCGACTCCCGGGGAAGCGGGCAGCACGGCTTTTTCCGCAGTTCTCGTGCCAATCAATCGCTTGCATTCAGATGTGGGACAGGTGTGTTAGCCTACGCCGCGCGAACGGGGCGCGGCATGCGCACCCGGTTGGCACCGAGGAGAGGGATATGGGCGATACGGGCATTCGGCGCGGTGGCGCTGTGCTGGCGGCGATGATGGTTCTGATGGTTCAGCCCGCCTGGGCGGGGTCGCCCCTCAAGGGCGCCGACGTGAAACTGGGCAAGACCACGGGCGCCGCCAACAGGCAGGGCGCCGGCGGGGCAAGCGCGACTCCCAGCCCCGCGCCCAAACCCGGGCCAAGCCCTGCGCCCAAACCCGGGCTGGTCGGCGCGGCGAAGGTGAAATCGCACAGCAACACCAACAACAATTAGGCCGGCAGAGCGCCGGGGTTGATTCCCCGGAATGCTACCCGCCGAAGTGGGCGGGGGCCGGGCTGACCACGATGATGCTGCCGGCGCGCACCTCGCGCACCTCCAGCGCCCGCTCCACCACCTCGCCGGAGCGGAAGCGGAATTGGCCGTCCAGCCCCATGAAACCGGTGCGGTCGAACAGGCGGGCGGTGGGGAAGGGCGTGTCCATCGGCCAATCGCGCGCCACCCGCAGCGTCATCAGCACGCTATCATAGCCCAGCGTGGCGATGCGATCCGGCCCGCTGCCGAAACGCGCGCGATAGCTTTCGGCAAACCGGGCGAAGCGGGCGTCGGAAAGCGCGGCGAACAGCCCGCCCTGCAGCGCCGGGGTGTGGGCCAGCGCCGCGTCGCGGCTCCACAATTCCGTGCCGAGGATGCGCGGGCCACCGGCAGACGGCTTCGGCAACAGGCTGGCGGCCACGGCGGCGAAATGCGCGGTATCGGCCACCAGCACGGCATCGATCGGGCCATGCGTTTTCAGGCGGCGCACGGCGGCGGCAAGGGCGCTGTCGGTGCGCTCATAGCCTTCCATGCCCACCAGCACGCCACCCGAGCCGCGCACGGCCTCCAGCATGGCGGCAGAGGCGCGCTGGCCATAGAGCCCCACCGGAATCAGCGCGGCGAAGCGCGTCGCCCCCTGCGCGCGGGCCAGCCGCACCACCCGGCTGACCGCTTGCCCGGGGATATTGCCCATGACGAAGACATTGTCGCCGGCAACGGTGGCATCGTTGGAAAAGGAGATGACCGGCACCTGCGCGGCCTTGGCGGTTTCGGCCACGGCCAGGGCATCGTCGCCCAGCAACGGGCCCAGGATGAGGCGGTTGCCATCGGCCACGGCATGCGCGGCGGCGGCCGGCGCGCCGGATCCGGTGTCGTAAGTGGTGATGCGGATATCCTGCGCATTGGTATCCAGCAGGGCCATGGTGGCGGCATTGGCCAGCGACTGGCCCACCCCGCCATTCGGGCCGGACAGCGGCACCAGCAGCGCGACGCGGTGGCGGCCTTGGTCGCTGGGCAGGGCGGGGTTACGGTCAGCGCCGTTGCGCGGGCCCCCGCCGGGCACCACCGCGCAAGCCCCCAGCATCGCCAGCGCGGCCAGCGCCACCAGCCCCCGGCGCGCAATACCGGCGGACTGCTTCTTGCCTTTCGGCCTGATTCTCACAAACATTGCTTGCCGCTCTCCGTCCGGGTGGTTCACAAGGGGGGATGAACCAGCGCCCGAATACCGATCAACAGGAACCCGGGGAAGCCCTTAGCCCCGGTCTCTACATCGTCGCCACACCGATTGGCAATCTCGGCGATATCACGATGCGCGCGGTGGATGTTCTGACGCGGGTGAGCGCGGTGGCCTGCGAGGATACGCGGATAACCGGCAGGCTGCTGCACCACCTGGGGCTGAAGCAGCGCCTGATCCGCTATGACGACCATGCCGATGCCCAGGCGCGCGAGGGCCTGCTGGCGCTGATGGCGGGCGAGGCGGTGGCGCTGGTCTCCGACGCCGGCACGCCGCTGATTTCCGACCCCGGCTATCGCTTGGTGCGCGAGGCGCGGGAGCGGGGCATTGCCGTCACCAGCCTGCCGGGGCCGAGCGCCGCCATCGTCGGCATCACCCTGTCGGGCCTGCCATCGGATCGCTTCCTGTTCGCCGGCTTCCTGCCGCCCAAGGAGAAGGCGCGCGGCGATGTGCTGGCATCGCTGGCGGCCGTGCCGGCCACGCTGGTGTTCTACGAAACCGCGCCGCGCCTGACCGACGCGCTGGCGACGGTGGCCGCCACATTGCCCGGCCGCGAGGTGGCCGTGGCGCGCGAACTGACCAAACTCTATGAGGAATGCCGCAGCGGCACGCCGGAGGCATTGATCGCCCATTATACCGACTATCCGCCCCGGGGCGAGATCGTGCTGATGGTGGGCCCGGCGCCGGCGGTGGAGACCAGCATGGACGATGCGGAAGGCCTGTTGCGTGCCGAACTGGCCCACGCCAAGCCCAGCCATGCCGCCGCCGCGGTCGCCAAGGCCACCGGGCTGGATCGCAAGGCGCTCTATGCGCTGGCGCTCACGCTGAAATGACCGGCGCTGTATGAGCGGGGCCTTATGACCGACTGGCGCCGGGAAGCGCGCGGCATCGCCGCCGACGCCCACGGCCGCCGCGCCGAGGAAGAGGCCGCCACCTTCCTGATGGAGGACGGCTGGGAAATTCTGGCCATGCGGGTGAAAACCCCGCGCGGCGAGGTGGATATCGTCGCGCGGCGGCCCGGTATTGTCGCTTTCGTCGAGGTGAAATGGCGCGGCCGCGCGGCCGACCTCGACTTTGCCATCGACGAGCGGCGGCTGACGCGGGTGGCGGCGGCGATGGAAATCCTGCTGCCGCGCTTTGTCAAATCGGGCGAAGATTGCCGGATAGACGTCTTGTTGCTTGCGCCCGGCGCCGCGCCGCGCCACATCGCCAACGCGTGGCAGCCCTTTGTGTGAGGCCGCCATGCGTTCAATACCCGGAGTTGCCATGTCCCTGCGTGTTGCCGTCCAGATGGACCCTCTCGACGCGATCAATGTCGCGGGTGATTCCACCTTTCACCTGATGCTCTCGGCGCAGGCGCGCGGGCATTCGCTGTGGCATTACGATGTGGCGACGCTGGCGTGGGAGTCCGCCGGTGAGGGCGATGGCCGGGTGACGGCATGGGCGGCCCCCGTCACCGTGCGCCGCCCCGAGGCTGGCGAGCCCAAGGGCAGCCATTACACTCTGGGCGCGCATCAGGTGCTGGATCTGGCGGCGGATATCGATGTGGTGCTGATGCGGCAGGATCCGCCGTTCGACCTCGGCTATATCACCGGCGCGCATATTCTGGAGAAGCTGAAGGGCCGCACCTTGGTGGTGAACGACCCCGAGAGCGTGCGATCCGCGCCGGAGAAGGTGTTCGTGCTGGATTATGCGCGCTTCATGCCGCCGACGCTGGTGGCCCGCCGCATCGAGGATGTGCGCGCGTTCCAGCAGCGGATGGTGGCCGAGGGGCGCTCGGGCGATCTGGTGATCAAGCCGCTGCATGGCAATGGCGGCAAGGCGGTGTTTCGCGTGCCCGCCGATGGCAGCAATCTGGGCGCGCTGATCGAGGTGTTCGGCCAGATGTGGCGCGAGCCCTTCATGGTGCAGCCGTTTCTGGAGGAGGTGGCGCAGGGCGACAAGCGCATCGTGCTGGTGGATGGCGAGGTGGCCGGCGCCATCAACCGCCGCCCCGGCGCGGGCGAGTTCCGCTCGAACCTCGCGGTGGGCGGCAGCGCCGAGGCGACCGAGTTGACGGAGCGCGAACAGGAAATTTGCGCGGCATTGGCGCCGGAACTGAAGCGCCGCGGGCTGGTGTTCGTGGGCATTGATGTCATCGGCGGGCACTACCTCACCGAGATCAACGTCACTTCGCCCACCGGGATTGTGGCGATTGACCGCTTCAACGGCAGCGACTGCGCGGGGATGATCTGGGCGGCGATAGAGCGGCGGTGGGGGGTGGCGTGAGGGGATGACCGCCGAACGCGTTACCTACATGATCGACACATCTTTCCTCAATCGCCTTGCTGATGGGGAAATTTCCCTCGATATTTTCTCCGGTGGCCGATTGCTTGTGACGGGAATTCAACGCGACGAGTTGGCCGCTACAACTGAACCGGAAAGGAAGGCCAAACTGCTGGCCTATGCCGATGCCCTGCCATCTGGGACGGTTTTGGCCAAAAGCTTTGCTTTGGACATAGAGGGGGCGGGATTTGATCAGGCCTACTTGAACGACGGTAGCGGTGATTTTGACGCCATGCTTGCACGGTTGAGATGTCTGGACTGGAATAATCCCATTAAGAAGAGGAGGAAGCGTAGCAAGAAGCTGGGAGATGATGTGGACCGCAACGAGAATCGCGACATCCTGATCGCTGAGACTGCGATCAAAGACGAAGCAATTCTCGCAACCAGTGATGTTAATTTACGGACGGTGGTTGAGGAGTTTGGTGGTCGTGTGCTGTTCGTTCCGTGAGCATACCACCACCCCCCGCCCGTATCGAACAACTCACTTCCCTGCGTTTCTTCGCGGCGCTGGCGGTGTTGGCGTCGCATCTGTGGCCGCTGGCGGAAGAGCCGAACCCGCTGCAACCCCTCGCACGCACCCTGTTTCACGAGGGCTACGCCGGGGTCAGCTTCTTCTTCATGCTTTCGGGGTTTATCCTCAGCCATACCTATCAGGCCAAGCTGACCAGCGGCACGATCAGCCGGGGCAAGTATCTGGCGCTGCGGGTGGCGCGGATTGCGCCGTTGCACTGGCTGTGCGGGCTGCCTTTGGCGATTTGGGCGCTGGCCACCGTTGGCACCTCCAGCCTGCCGATGAGCCTGACAAACCTCGCCCTGTTGCAAAGCTGGGTGCCGCAGGTGAAGTGGTATTTCAGCCTGAACGAGCCCTCGTGGAGCCTCAGCGACGAGCTGTTTTTCTACACCATGTTTGCTGGCCTCGCGTTTTTGCCCTTGCGCCGGCTGGGCGCGTTTGGCGCGCTGTTGCTGCTGGCCAATCTGACGATGGTTATCTGGCTGGTGACGCATGGGCAGGGCTCCATCACCCATGACGTGCCGGATGGCGAAAGCACGCTGACCCGCAGCCACTGGCTCACCTATATCGCCCCCCTGCCGCGTCTGCTGGATTTCGTGGTGGGCATGCTGGTGTATCGCCTGCCGCCCGCCGGCTTTGGCGGCAACCCGCTGGGGCGCCGCGCGGCCAGCGTTCTGGAGGTGGGCGCGATCGCCCTGTTGGTAGCGGCGATGGTGGCCTATCCCCTGCTCGGGCTGGCGGACGTCTGGCGCATGCAGCTCGCCTATCTGCCGGTTATGGCGCTGGTGATCTGGAGTTTCGGGACAGGTGGCGGGGCGCTGTCCGGCTTTCTGGCGCGCAACGCCACGCTGGTGCTGCTGGGCGATGCCTCCTTCGCGCTCTATCTTATCCACCTGCCGATCATCCATGCGGCGCTGGCCCTGCGCGAGCATTACCAGGACAGTTTGCCGCTGCTGCCATTGTGCGGCGTGACCACGCTGGTGGCAATTGGGCTTTCGGTGCTGGTGTATCGCGCGGTGGAGGTGCCGCTGCTGGCCCGCACGCGGCGCTTGATTGGCCGGGCCTTCCCGCGCGGCTGAGCTGGCTGCCGGCGCGCCATCAGCCCGCACGGGGGTGGGCGTGGGTGTAGACATCCAGCAGCATGGCGGCGTCGACCCGCGTGTAGATCTGGGTGGAGCCCAGGCTGGCATGCCCCAGCAACTCTTGCAAACTGCGCAAATCCGCGCCCGCGCCCAGCAGATGGGTGGCAAAGCTGTGGCGCAGCGCGTGCGGCGTGGCGCTATCGGGCAGGCCGAGCGCCCGGCGTGCGGCCGCCATCGCCTTTTGCACCATGCCTTGATTCAGCGGGCCGCCCTTGGCCCCGCGAAATATCGGTTCCTCCGGGGCCATCGGCCAGGGGCACAGGGCGAGATAGGCCGCCACCCCCTCGCGCACCAGCGGCAACAGCGGCACCATGCGCTGCTTGTTGCCCTTGCCGGTGACGAGCAGCGTCTCGCCCAGGGGCAGCTTGGCGCCGGTGATCGACAGCGCCTCGGCAATGCGCAGGCCGGCACCATACAGCAGCAGCAGCACCGCCCGGTCGCGGGCGCCGATCCACGGCTGGGTGGCGTCGTCCTCCACCATCACCGCCAGGCTCACCGCATCGTCGGGCGAGACGGGGCGGGGCAGCCCCTTCTTGATGCGCGGCCCCCGCAGGCGCGGCGCCGCATTGCCCACCGCGCCGATCTGCTGGCGGGCGAAGGCGAGGAAGGCCTTCAGCGCCGACAGTTCGCGGGCGGTGGAGGCGTTGCCAATGCCGGCCCCATCATTTTTGGCAGCGCGGCGCCCGGCAAGATAGATCCGCAACCCCGCGACATCGAGCGCGGCCAGCGCCGCCCAATCCTCCGCCTCCGTGGCCGCCATCAGCCGCGCGGCGGTGGCGAGATAGGCGCGCACCGTGTGCGGGCTGCGGCCGCGAACATGGACGAGGTGGTCCTGCCACGCCTGCAACAGGTCGGGCGCGCTCATCCGGGCCGCTCAACCAAGGCCGGTGCCACCAGTTCGGCGATCAGCGTGTTCAGTACCGGCATGCCGTCGGCGGTAGCGCCAATGCGCCCATTGCGGCGCCAGGCAAGGCCCAGCCTTTCGTAAAGCGCCAGCCTTTCACCATCCACCAGCGCGTCCTCGGCCAGCCCCAGCCGCGCCGCCAGTGTGGCCACATCCACGCCCTCGGCAAGGCGCAGGCCCATCATCAGCGCCTCGGCGGCCTGTTCATGGGCGCCAAGGGGGCGACACTCGGCAATGCCATCGCCCGCGCGCGCGATGCAGGCCAGCCAGTTCTCCGGCTTCTTGTGCCGCACGGTGGCGTAATTTTGACCATCTGGCCCCCCGCGCCGGCCATGCGCGCCGGGGCCAATGCCGGCGTAATCCTGATAGCGCCAATAGGTGAGGTTGTGGCGGCTTTCCTCGCCCGGCCGGGCGTGGTTGCTCACCTCATAGGCGGGCAGGCCGTGGGCATGGGTGATCTGGCGGGTGAGGGCGAACAGGTCTGCCGCATCGTCCTCGCCGGGCAGCACCAGCGAGCCTTCCCGCGCCAGAGTGGCGAACCGCGTGCCCTCCTCGATGGTCAGCTGGTAAAGCGACAGATGGCCGGTGCCGAAGCCGAGGGCCCGCGTCAGCTCCGCCTGCCAGCTTGCCGCCGACTGGCCGGGGCGGGCATAGATGAGATCGAAGCTGACCCGCGCGAAGGCCGCCTGGGCCACCTCCAGCGCCGCGAGGCCTTCCGCCACATCGTGCAACCGGCCGAGGAAGCGCAGGCTGGCATCATCGAGCGCCTGAAGCCCCAGCGACACCCGGTTGACCCCCGCGCTGGCCAAAGCCGCAAAGTTGCCCGCCTCCACCGAGGAGGGATTGGCCTCCAGCGTGATTTCTATGCCCGGCGCGAAGCCCCACCGTCGCTCGGCTTCTTCCAGCAGGCGCGCCACCAGCGATGGCGGCATCAGCGAGGGCGTGCCCCCGCCGAAGAAGATGGATTGCAGCGGTTCCCCGCCCGCCAGTTCCGCCTCGCGGGCCATGTCGGCCAGCAGGCTCTCCTGCCACAGGCCGTGGTCGACCTCGGCGCGGACATGGCTGTTGAAGTCGCAATAGGGGCACTTGCGAAGGCAAAAGGGCCAGTGGATGTAGAGCGCGCGGGCCATGGGGTGATACTCGGGGGGTGTTTGCGGGCGGGAGTCAAGGGGGAAGGGGGAGGAGGAAGGTGCGAGGGTGTTACACCCTCGCGCTCCCGGGACTGTCTGCGTTGGCGCACAACCTCAGCGTCGCTCTACGCCGCGAAGCGGCTTGAAAGCTGCGGCGCGGCGAGCTTGCGCGGGGCTGACCCCCGGGGCGCGACAATGACAATTCCGGGAGCGCGAGGGGATAATCCCCTCGCACCTTCCCTCCCCTTCAAAACCCTCCCCCTTGACTCCCGCCCACAAACACCCCCCGAGTAACACCCCATGGCCCGCGCACTTTACATCCACTGGCCCTTTTGCCTTCGCAAATGCCCTTATTGCGACTTCAACAGCCATGTCCGCGCCGAGGTGGACC
>CAIXXP010000282.1 GCA_903923465.1 uncultured Sphingomonadales bacterium
CCGTTACGCGCCCTGATCCTTTTCGCAAAATAGCTGTGGCTTCACCTTGATCATAGCTTGGGCGGCGCTTGTAAATACGTGCTCGCACTTTCTCCCCAACTAAAGCACCATCCGGGATTCCCCACGGCGCGTTCCGCCGGAACGCCGGCAGAAATTCAGAAGATGTAGCGTGGCGGCTTTGGCAGGCTGGTGCCGCCGCGCAGGCGCGAGATGAACCGGTCGGAAGCTTCATCGGCCGCCTGCTCGGGCGGTTCGGTTTCCGCCGGGGCAGCCCCCTGCCCTTCTCCCCAGAACCGCGCCCAACTGGCAAAGGCATCGTGATAGTGGCCGTCCAGCGCGTCGCGCCCCGGCCAGCGCACCTTGTTTGGCCCCACCGGCGGGTCGGCCTCCGCCGTGGCGTATAGCCGCTGCTGCACCCGCCCACGGAAATACCACCGCCCGTCGCGGCGCTGATAGCGATCATGATAGAGCAGCACGGCCGTCACCCAGGCGCCTTCCACCTCATGCTCGATGCGGCAACTCACCAGCCCCAGCGCATCATCCGGCTCCAGGAATTCGATGGCATGGTTAGACACCAGATGCGCGCTGGTGGTGAATTGCCGCAGCGATTCGTCGAACACCGCCCGCAGGGCAGCGCGTCCGCTGCCAGAACCGGTGCGCACATCGGCCACATACAGCGCCACCAGCGCGTCCAGATCCCGCATGTCCACGGCCAGGGCATAGCGGAAGGCCAGTTGCCTGATCGCCTCGGCTGCTTCCAACCGGTCGAGCCGGGCGGCGACATCGCCTGTCATCCCTCATCCTCTCACATTGCCTGCACCAGGCTTGGCGGCGCCGCACACCGAACATGGGATACAGATTTGCCGGGCGCCACCGGAAAATTGGCCTTTCGCGGATCAGCCCTTCCGCTGGGGGCAATCTTGTGCCAGCCATGGGTCGCCAATGCAGCTTTGGGAGAGGCGCGTGTATACCAAGATCATGCTCGCTTATGATGGTTCGGTCGCCGGCGGCAATGGCCTGCGGCACAGCACGGCGCTGGCCCGGCTGTGCGGGGCAGAGCTGCATATTCTGGGAATCGTGCCCACCTCGGGCGGCTTCGCCATCGCGCAGGCCACGGGCAGCATGGATATCTGGGGCATGAAGCGCCAGCAGATCGAGGAAGCCCTGGCCTTGGCCGGCGCCGGCAAGGAATGCAGCGGTCTGCGCCATGTCATCGCCATTCGCGAGGGGGACCCGGCGGTGGAAATCGTGGCCCACGCGCGGGAGATCAAAGCCGATCTGGTGGTGTTGGGCCATACGGACAAAAGCCGGTTCACCCGCTGGTTTTCGGGCTCCACCGCCAGCACACTGCTGCAACATTTGCCCTGCAGCATGCTGATCGCCCACTAGGCCGCAGCCTGCCCCTCCAATCCGGAGGCTTCGGCCCGGGCGGCCGCCGGCGCGTGGCGCTATGCCCCCACCATGAGCACTGACCAGGCACCGTTGATAGAGCAGGCAGCCCATGCCGCCCGCCGTTTCCAGTTCATGGCCCGGCTGCACCTGGCGCGGCCGCACCGGCGCGGGCTGGCGCGAGAGGCGCAGGCCGTGTTCGACCTGCTGTGGCGCATGGGCTATCGGCCAGAGTGATAGCGCGAAACTTGCGGGCAGCTGCGCGATTTGCCGTGCCGCACCCTTTGCCTCGCCAAAAAACCGTGGCACGGGGCTTGGCAGTTCGGGAGATTTTTGGCCGGCAAGGGGGCAAGGCTGCTGGGGCGCTTGAGTCTGCGGGCTTTGCCCGCGCGCCGCCAACAGCCGCTGGATCACGATGGGCAGCAGGGGGCAAATTCGGCCATGGGGAATAAGGCAATGGCGGATGACACGCAAGTGACGGGTGGCGCCCCCGCTGGCGGAGCCGCCGAGGCGCCACCCCGTCCCGCCGCCCCGGCGGGCGGCCGGCTGCCCGGGCTGGAGGCCCTGCGCTGTGTCGCGGCCTTTTGCGTGCTGCTGCTGCATGCCCGGGCGGTGTTTGGCGGCGCCTTCGTTTTCGGCCGGGGTTATCTCGGGGTCGACTTTTTCCTGATGCTCTCGGGCTATCTGATGGCCCGGGTGCAGGAGCCCAGGCTGGCAGCCGGCCTCGCACCCGGAAGCTTCATGGCCAAGCGCTATCGCCGGCTATGGCCGATGATGGCGGCGGGCGGGCTGATCGGTATGCCGCTGTTATTCGTGCAATCGCCGGGGCCAGGGCAATTCGCGGTGGTGGCGGCGGTGAACATGGCGCTGCTGCCGGTGTGGGGGCAGACTTTCGTTTTCCCGCTGAATATTCCGGCCTGGACGATTTTTGGCCAGATCGTCTGCGAGGGCAGCCATGTGGCGGTGCTGAGGCGCTTGCGGGGGTGGCTGCTGCCGGCGGTGATTGTGGCGCTGGGGGCGGCGACGGCGTTTTGCGGCGCCTGGCACGGTTCGCTGGATGTGGGGGCCAAGCCGGAAACGCTGGGCGCGGGGCTGGTGCGCTGCCTGTTCGCCTATAGCGTTGGCATGGGGCTGGCCCGGTGGTGGGGCGAGGAACCGCCTATCCCGGTGCCGCCGCTGCTGGCGCTGGTGGTGATGCCCGCGGTCATTGCCGGAAGCTGGGCATTGCATGTGAACGGGTGGTGGTGCGATTGGCTGTTCGTGGTGCTGGTGTGCCCGGTGATGCTGGCCGGGGGCTTGCGCCTGCGGCGGTTCCGCCGCCAGGCCGGCTGGCTGGGGCAATTGTCGTTCCCGCTGTTTGCCCTTCAGATGCCGGTGCTTCAGGGAATGCACGAACTCGGCTTCGGCTATTGGCACGGGTTGGCCGGGGCGGTGGCGATGGGCATCGGCGGCGTCGCGGTGCCGGCATGGTGGCGCGCACGAAAGGCTATGTTGCAACCAATGTGATGATTGGCCCTTGCGATCACATTTTGATGTGATAGGATGGCGCCATGTCAAACTCCCTTATCGAACGCGTCCGCGCGGCTATCACCGATGGCACCCTCACCCGCGCCGGCCTGGCCCGCGCCGCCGGCCTCCATGCCAACACCCTGCGCGATTGCACAGAGGCTGACTGGAACCCCACCGCCGAAACGCTCGCCAAGCTGGAGCGCTTCCTGATGGTGAACGACGAGCGCCCGGTGCTGGTGCCGATCGAGGAGATCATCGACGAGGCGCGCAACGGGCGGATGTTCATCCTCGTCGATGACGAGGACCGCGAGAACGAGGGCGACCTTGTCATCCCGGCGCAGATGGCCACGCCCCAGGCGATCAACTTCATGGCCACCCACGGGCGCGGGCTCATCTGCCTTGCGCTCACCCGCGAGCGGGTCGAGCAGCTCGCCC
>CAIXXP010000283.1 GCA_903923465.1 uncultured Sphingomonadales bacterium
TCCGCCTGGCCGAGGTGGTGATGATCCTGATGCTGCCGCTGCTGGCGGTGGCGCTGGCGGTGCCGCCCAAGCGGTCAACCTCGTCGCTGGGCGTGTTCATCTCCATCGTGATGGTGGTGGCCTATCACAAGGTTAATGAATACGGGCAGTCGGTGGCGGCGCTGGGTCGGATGGATCCGGGCCTCGCGCTATGGGGGCCGTTTGGGGCCTTCGCCGTGATCATCGCCTGGATGTACTGGACCATCGCCTATGTGCCCGGCGGCCAGCCGATTGGCGCGCTGGAGCGGTTCTTTGCCCTGTTCACCCGGCAGATGCGCGCGCTGATCGGCCGCCGCAAGCCGCATGGCGCCGGCGCGCAATAGGGGCCCCATGGAAGCCGAATTTTTCCCCTCGCGCACGCTCACGCTCTATCTGTCGCGGCTGTTCATCGGCCGGATCGTCTCGGTGCTGCTGATGCTGGTGATGGTGCTGCAATTGCTCGATCTGTTGAGCGAGAGCGGCCGCATCCTCGCCCACCCCGGCAATGGCGAGGCGCAGATCTGGACCTATGTGTCGCTGCGCGTGCCCCAGTTGGTGGCGCGGTTCCTGCCCTATTCCGTGCTGCTGGCCACGCTGTTCACCTTTTTCCCGCTGAACCAGAACAGCGAGATCATCGCCATGCGCGCCGCCGGCCTGTCGGCCCACCAGATCCTCGCGCCGATGATGGCCACCGCCATGGTCGTCTCACTGGTCAGCTTCGCATTCAACGAAAGCGTCGTGGCCGGCTCCAATGCAACGCTGAAGGCGTGGCAGGGCGTGGAATATGGCGAAATCCCGCGCGAATCCGGCACGCGCAGCAACGTCTATGTTACCGACAGTTCCGACAATGGCATCCTCTATGCCCAAACCCTGACCGGCAGCGGCTCGGCAATGCGGATGAACAACGTCACCTGGTATGAACGCAACCCGCAAGGCATGGTCACCGGCCAGACGCGCAGCGCCCATGCCCACTATGGCGCGCCGGGCTGGGTGATGGAGGCCCCGAGCGGCTTCGATGTCACCACCACCGTCAGCGCGCATCCGGCAACGCCGGTGGTGGTGGGGCGTGGCATCACCCCGGGGCAGATCGACCTCAGCACGGTCAACCCCGATGGCGAGAACATCATCGACCTTGCCCGCACCATCGCCGCCCAGCGCGCCAGCGGTCACCGCACCTCGGAGCTGGAGGGCAAATGGTGGCACAAGCTGTCGGGGCCGCTCTCGGCGGTGCTGATGCCGCTGCTGGGGGCCGTGGCGGCCTTTGGGCTTGCGCGCTCTGGCCAGTTGCTGCTGCGCGCGGTGGCGGGCATGGCGCTGGGCTTCACCTATTTCGTCATCGACAATGCGGCGCTGGCCTTTGGCAATTTTGGTGCCTACCCGCCGATGATCGCGGCCTGGGCGCCGTTCTTCCTGTTCCTCGCGGTGGGCGAGACGGTGCTGATCCGCACCGAGGAGTAGCGGCGCCCGGCGCGCGCCCCTATCGCCGCTGCCCCTATCGCCGCTGCCCCTATCTCGGTTGCATTGTGCTCAGCGACAGGCGCTTCATCAGCACGAACAGGCGCGGATAGCTCGCTTTGGCATAGGTGGAATCCAGCCCCAGACGAGCGCTCAGCCGCCGGTGCACCTCGCCCAGCGCATGATAGGGCACGCTGGGCAGCAGGTGGTGCAGCGCGTGATAGCGCAGCCCTACCGGCGCCCACAGCGGCGCGAACAGCTCGGGCGGCGGCACGTTCACCGAATCGAGATATTGCCCGGTCACCGTCATCACCGCGCCGCCGTTTTCCCACAGATGCGCCACCAGCGTGCGGATCTGGTTCAGCACCGCCACCGCCGAGAGCACGCCCAGGGCGATCAGCAAAGGCCGCCAGCCCAGCCAGTGCGGGCTGGCCAGCAAGGCGATGGACCAGACGGATGCGCCGATTTCCTGCCAGAACACCATGCGGGCAAACCGGCCCTCTGGCGCGCGGCGGCAAAATTCGGGGTTGATCGCCAGGCACGAGGCCCGCTCCCACACCACCCGGCGCAAGGGCGGCACCACCGCCCCCAGCGGCACCAGCACCGCGCTGCGCAGCAACAGGCCGATCGGCAGCACCGCGGCCAGCAGAATGAACACCGGCAGCGACCAGGGCTTCATCAGCGCCAACGGCAGATATTCCGGGTCTTCGCTGGTGCCATAGCGGGTGCGGGCATGGTGCAGCGTATGCGTGCCCTCGTACATGAAGGAGGGAATGAGCAGGGGAATGCCGACGAGCAGGTTCCACACGAAGCGGAAGCCGGGCAGCGCGTCGCGGTGGATATGGGTCAACTCGTGAATGAACAGCAGCGCCCGATACAGCGCCAACACCGAAACCACCGCCGAGGCCGCCGCCGCAAACGGGTTGTCCAGCAGGATCGCCCCGGCCAGCCCGGCATAGCCGATGGCAGCGCTGAACAGCATGTCCGGCCAATAATATCGAGGGTCGGCCACGGAAATATCGCGGCTCAATTCCACCGCGGCGCGCAACATGTCCATGTCGTCGGGAATCTGCACCCCGGGCGCGGCGAAGCTCTCTTGAATTGTCATCAACTTATTCCAGACTGGGCGCGGCTTCGAATCGAAAGGCCCGAAACCCCGCACTGGCGGCCCGCCACTTGACAAGGTGCCGCGTGGCCCGCAGTTCGCTTTGACTTTGAACAAAGGCATGATCGTGGCAGAGACAAAAATAATCGTCACCCCCGTTGGCAGCAAGCGCGAGCATGGCGAATGGGTCGATTACGTCTACACCGCCAATGCAGCCGACCCCAATTTCGTTCCGCAACTGCGCGACGAGGAGATCGAGAAGTTCTCCCCCGGCGGCAACCCGTTCTTCGAACATGCCCGCTGCCAGCTGTTCCTCGCCCGCAATGCGGCAGGTAAAGTCGTCGGCCGCATCGCCGCGCATATCGACGAGCTGGCGCTGACCCAGCCGGTGGAGCAGGGCATGGGCCCCGGCACCGGCTTCTGGGGCGCGCTGGAGGCCGAGACGCAGGACATTGCGGGCACCCTCATCGCCACCGCGGAAAGCTGGCTGCGCGAACGCGACATGACCCGCGTGATGGCGCCGATGAACCTGTCCGTATGGGAAGAGCCCGGCCTGCTGGTGAAGGGCCACGATCATCCGCCCACGGTGATGATGGGCCACCAGAACGCCAAGTTCCAGCCGTGGATCGAAGCGGCCGGCTATGAGCCGGTCAAGACGCTGATTTGCTATGAGCTCGACATCAGCAAGGAATTCCCCCCGCTGGTGC
Source organism: uncultured Sphingomonadales bacterium (assembly GCA_903923465.1). Lineage (GTDB taxonomy): Bacteria > Pseudomonadota > Alphaproteobacteria > Sphingomonadales > Sphingomonadaceae > Novosphingobium. The sequence goes on from CAIXXP010000283.1 coordinate 3,286, forward strand.
GCCGCATCGTCGCCAGCGGCGAAAAGAACCCCCGCATCCGCGTCCGCAATGTCGACCTGAAGAAGTTCGACGAGGAAGCGGCGATCATCCTCGAAATCCTCAACGACGCCTGGGCCGACAATTGGGGCTTCGTGCCGATCACCGACGCCGAAATCGCCTATACCGCCAAGAAGCTGAAGCCGCTGGTCAAGGCCGACCTGGTGCAGATCGCCGAGCTGGAAGGCGTGCCGGTGGCCTTCATGATGACCCTGCCCGATCTCAACGAGGTGCAGGCCCGCACCAATGGCAAAAACGGCAAGCCCTCCATCCTCGGCTGGATCAAGCTGGGCCTGTGGCTGTGGCGCCCCCGCGTGCGCACCATGCGCGTGCCCTTGATGGGCGTGCGCAAGTCGCTGCAGGCCAGCCGCCTGGCCAGCCAGTTGGCCTTCATGATGATCGAATATATCCGCCGCGCCTCGGTTGCCAACTATGGCGCCACCCGTGGCGAGATCGGCTGGATCCTCGATGACAACCAGGGGATGAACTCCATCGCCCGCGAGATCGATTCCACCGTGAACAAGGAATATCTGGTCTACGCCAAGACGCTGTAGGCAAAGGGATTAAGCAATAGGCTTGGGGCCTCAGGCCCCAAACCCCATTCCTGTCGCCGCAGCGCCCCACTTCAGCATTGCGCCCCGCCCCGCAGCGGCTTTGACAGCCTGCGGCGCGGTGAGGTGGTGCGCAATGCTGCCGTTGGCACACCCTCTCGCCGCAAGACGTTACGGGGTGCAGGGGCCAGCCCCTGCAGTCTACCCTCAACTTCCTCCGCCTCGTTCACCCCCTGTCGACACTTTCCCGCTAACAGGCCGCTGTTGGCAAAATTCCCGCGGCACCTTGTCGCCCGGGCGTTTTGCCGGGTAACATCACTCGGGACATACACAGGGGCGGGCAATGGCACGGCAATATTTCGGCACGGATGGTATTCGCGGGCGCACCAATGCCGGGGTGATGACCGCGGCGATCGCGATGAAGGTGGGGCAGGCCGCCGGCACCCGCTTCCTGCGCGGCGGCCATCGCCACCGGGTGGTCATCGGCAAGGACACGCGCCTGTCGGGCTATATGCTGGAAAACGCCATGGTAGCCGGCTTCACCAGCGTGGGCATGGATGTGGTGCTGCTGGGGCCGATGCCCACGCCGGCGGTAGCGCTGCTGACCCGCGAGCTGCGTGCCGATGTCGGCGTGATGATCTCGGCCAGCCACAACCCTTACGAGGACAATGGCATCAAGCTGTTTGGCCCCGATGGTTTCAAGCTTTCCGACGAGGACGAGGAGGCGATCGAGGCGATGCTGGCGCAGGAGCTGCCGCTGGCCGACTCGCCGCTGATCGGCCGCGCCCGCCGCATAGAGGATGCGCGTGGCCGCTATATCCACGCGGTGAAGGGCTCGCTGCCCGACAATATCCGCCTCGACGGCCTGAAGATCGTCGTCGATTGCGCCAATGGCGCCGCCTATCAGGTGGCGCCCTCGGCCATCTGGGAACTCGGCGCGGAGGTGATCGCCGTGGGCGTTTCGCCCAATGGCACGAACATCAACCACCGCTGCGGCTCCACCCATCTCGATCTGGTGAAGGAAACCGTGGTGGCCAGCGGCGCCAATATTGGCATCGCGCTGGATGGCGACGCCGACCGGCTCATCGTGGTGGATGAAAAGGGCGAGACGGTGGACGGCGACCAGCTGATGGCGCTGATCGGCACGCGGCTGGCGGCGCAAGGCGAATTGCGCGGCGGCGGCGTGGTGGCCACGGTCATGTCGAACCTCGGGCTGGAGCGCTATCTGCAGGGGCAGGGCCTCGACCTGATCCGCACCAAGGTGGGCGACCGCCACGTGCTCGAACATATGAAGGCCGCCGGCTTCAACGTCGGCGGCGAGCAGTCGGGCCACATGATCCTGCTGGACCACGCCACCACCGGCGATGGCACCATCGCCGCGCTGCAGGTGCTGGCGGCGCTGGTGCAAACCGGCAAGCCCGCCAGCGAGCTGCTCCATCTGTTCGACCCGGTGCCGCAGTTGCTGAAGAACGTGCGCTTTGCCGGCGGCAAGCCGCTGGAGGACGCCCGGGTGCAGGCCGTCATCGCCGATGCGGAGGCGCAGTTGGCCGGGCGCGGGCGCCTCGTCATTCGCCCATCCGGCACCGAACCCGTCATCCGCGTGATGGCCGAGGGCGACGACAGCGCGGAGGTGGACGCGGTGGTCGGCGCCATTTGCGATGCCGTCGCCGTTGCTGCGGCGGCCTGACAGGTTGATAAGCGCCGACGCTGGCCCTATATTTCCATTTGCCCCGGCGCTGGGGGAGTGGTTCCGCGCCAATCCGGTAACAGCTTGCGTTCCCCGTCACCGGCGGGGGTTTCCTTCCCCATCGCGACGAAACGCGGGGCGCCACAGAAAGGGCTGGGCCGATGCTGGAAATGCGCCCCGATTGCGAAAAATGCGGCACTGATCTGCCGGCGGAAGACCCCGGCGCCTTCATCTGCAGCTTCGAGTGCACCTTCTGCGCCGAATGCGCCGATGCGCTGGACGAGGTGTGCCCCAATTGCGGCGGCGAACTGCTGGACCGCCCCACAAGAGCGCGCAAGCTGCACGCCAAGCATCCACCATCCACCCAGCGACACTTCGCCGGGTGAGCCCCCCTCCCCGCATTCTGGCGATCGGCGGCTCCGATCCCTCGGGCGGCGCCGGCATTCAGGCCGACATCAAGACCATCACCATGCTCGGCGGCTATGCGATGGCGGCGATCACCGCCCTCACCGTGCAGAACACGCTGGGCGTTTCCGCCGCCAACCCCCTGCCCGCCGCGCTGGTGGGCGAGCAGATCGACGCCTGCCTGTCAGACATTGGTGCTGACGCGGTGAAGATCGGCATGCTGGGCAGCCCCGAGACCGCCGCTGCGGTCGCCGCCCGGCTCGAGCATTTCGCCGGGCCGGTGGTCTTCGATCCGGTGATGGTCGCCACGAATGCCGGCTCGGGCGCCGTGCTGGCAGGCTGCGCCGTGGTGGACGCCTTCGCGGCCCTGATCGCCCGCGCCACCCTCACCACCCCCAACCTGCCCGAACTGGCGGCGCTGGGCGGAGAGGCCATGCTGCGCCCCCGCGCCCGCGCGCTGCTGATCAAGGGGGGCCACGGAGATGGGGGCGAGGTGATCGACCGCCTGCTCTCCCCCGCCGGCGAACGCCAATATCGCGCGCCCCGGCTGGAGGCTCCCCACAACCACGGCACCGGCTGCACGCTGGCCAGCGCCATTGCCACCCACCTCGGGCGTGGGCTGGCGCTGGAAGAGGCGGTTGCGCGCGCCATTGCCTATGTTCGCGCCGCGCTGGTGGCGGCACCCGGCTATGGCGGCGGCAACGGGCCGCTGGGCCACACGCTGGGGGCAATGCCGCTCGCCCACCCGATTTCTGGCCCGAAAGAGCCTCCGCGATGACGGCCTTGCCCTGACCGCACCGAAAGGCTGCCGGGCACGGACACCTTGGCGCTGTTGTTGGGGGTGGGCTGGGCAAGGCTTGCTGCTTGCCCGGCTTTACTGCGTTCCTGACCCGTCGCCGATTTTAGTCCGACCGGACCAAAGCTCCAAAATATCAGGCCCCAGCGCCAGCACGCTGCCCAGTGTCAGGGTGAGACCGGCGGTGATATGCCGTTCAAAATTGAACCCAGCCAAACAAGGCACCGCATAGGCCCCGGCCAGCAGGGCAGAAAGGGCAACGGCGGGGCGCTTCTCCGGCTGGCGCCGCCATATCCAGACGCAACCGGCAACAAAGGCGTAAACCACCAGCCGCGCCGCCACCAGCCAGATGGTGACAACCAGATCCTGCATCCGATGCCCGGCCGGTTGGTGTCGCGCATCGGCCGAATAGGACACTGGCGTTTTATGCAGGCTGAGGAAATAATTGCCGACCTTGTGCAGCGCCAGCACGGCGGCATCCTGAGGATGTGCTTTCAGCCATGCGACAGCGGCGGCGCGGTTGAAGTCGCTCCACGCCCATTCATTGGCAAAATCCTTGCGCACCGGCTTGGGCTCAATCCGAATGGCTGTACCGTCAGGCAGATAGGCGGTTTGCGTGTCGAACACGCGATCAATCTCGATCACCGGATAGATGCGCGCCGTATCCGCGTTCCAGCCGCGACGCAGGTTCTCGCCGTCGAAACTGGTCATGACGGTAAATCGGCCCGTCTGAGCCTTGGTGAATGCGCCCCACGAAAGCGGCGCCAGCAACGCCAGCAGGGCCAATGCGACAATGCCCAGCGATCGGCGCGACAGGCCCCATGTGATGGCCGCCAGCAAGGTGACGCCAAAAACGATCAGGAACGAGGCCTTGAGCAGGTAGAGCAATGTTGCGAGCCCTATGGAGAGGGCGATCAGCTTGCGGGCAAAGGCCTCGTCGGTAAGCCGCTTCACCGCCAGCGGCGCGGCCAGCCCCAGAAGGAACAGCAGCGGAATGCCAATACCTTCTTCATAGTTCAGCTGCCCCGCATGCTTTGATACGGGAATGCCGACAGCCATGAGCCCGCCCACGACCAACCATGTCCGGAACCGCGCCGAAGAGGGCGGCAGTTGCCGCCAGATCCATGCCAGAACGCCCAGCGAGACCGACGCAAACACCACATCCTTGAGAACGGTGGCCACCTGCTGGTTTTGGGAAATCTGGCCCGCCGCGAAGGCGATCCACACCAGCAGCGGCAGGCGCGCGGCGTGGTCACAAACGGCGTATGTGCAATCGGCATAGCGGCCGGCGACCAGCATTTCGTGCACATACGGGCCAAACCCGAAGCTCAGGTCGGACAGGCTGGCCCGGCGGGGCACCATGACCAGCACCTGCAAGATGGCGATAACCCAGAACAGCGCTCCCAGCCCCAGCAGCACGCCCCCTCTCAGCTTGGCGGAGGTATTGGCGGCCCAGGCCTGTCCGGCGGTCTGCTCCATGGTCAGTTCTCCAAAACGGCGCCACCGGGCGCGGCAGTCATGAGCGCGCAACCAGCAACATACCGGTGATGATCAGCGCGGCGCCCGCAATCTTCATGCTCGATAGCGACTCCGCGAACAGGACGCGCCCGGCCACCACCGTGAGCACGATCCCCAGCGCGGTGAACGGGTAGGCCCGCGAGACCTCGAGGCGGGTCAAGGCCGCAATCCATGACACCAGGCTGCAGCCCATGGTGGCGATACCGCCCCACACCAGCGGGTTCAGCGCGAATTGCATGGCCAGGGTCGACAGCGAAACATCCGCCGGCAGCACGCCCATAACCTGCCTGATGCCGCCCTTCAGCAGCAGCTGCGAGCAGGTGGTGAGCACGACACTGACCAGCGCCAGCAGGAAAAACGGCAGATTGCTCATATCACAGCGTCGCCGCCACACCGGCCAGGCCGATCACCGCCGCGCAAACCAGGCTGGGACGGTCGGAGATGGCAAACACGATCGGATCGTCGTCCATCAAGCGGCGGTGGGCCAGCAGAATGTTCCGGCCAATCCAGTACATCATCACGGGGCAGGCAATCCACAGCAACAGCGGATGGCGGTAGAGTTTGCCGATGCTGTCCGACGACATGTAAAGCGCCAGAAACGTGACCGCATTGAAGCCGCAAGCCGCGCTCAGCGCCATCACGACGTTCAGGTCGCCCACCTCGTAGTTGCGGTTGCTCAGCCGCCCGGCGCCGCCGGCATCGAGACGCCGCGACAGCTCGACAAAGCGTTTGATGAAGGCCAGCGAGGCGAAGAGAAACATCGAAAAGCCCAGCAACCACACCGACGGCGTAACATGAATGGCAGCCGAGCCGGCCAGGATGCGCAAACTGTAGAGCATGGCCAGTGTCACCGCATCGATGATCATCTTGCGTTTGAGCGTTAAGGTATAGGCGGTGGTGAGCGCGAAATAGAAGGCGAGCACCGCGCAAAACAGCCACCCCACCGCCACGGCGACAAGGGCGGAAATGCATAGCAGCGCCGCGGCCACCGGCAGGGCGTGAAGGATGGGAATGGTGCCCGCCGCCAGCGGCCGTTTGCGCTTCGAGAGATGCCGACGATCGCTCTCGATGTCGATCAGGTCGTTGCAGATATAGACCGAGGAAGCGCACAGCGAAAACGACACGATTGCCAGAAACGTCAGCCAGATATTGACCAGCGAGATCTGATGCGAAGCCAGTATCGGCACCGCCAGCAGCGCGTTCTTCACATATTGCTTCAAGCGCATCACCTTCAGCCATGCGCGAAACGGGGAGGTCTTGTCGTCAACAAACACCGCCGATGGCGCAAAGGTGAGCAGGCGCCGCCGCGTTGTGCCCCCGCAACCCACGGCAATGCACTGGGCCGCCTGCCGCCAGATCGCCAGATCGGCCGCGCCATTGCCGTAATAGGCAAAGGGTTGGTCGCCCAGCATCTCGCGGATGCAGGCCGCCTTGCGCTCGGAAGAGAGGTTGGTGCTGCCGTCAGAGCCCCGAAACGCGGCGAAAATGCCAAGATGCGCCGCCACCGCGCCAACCAGCCGCTGGTCGGACGCCGACACGAGATAAAGTTGGCACCCCCCCTCCCGCAAGGCGCGAAGCTGACTCAGCACCTCTTCGTTATAAGGGAGAAGAGAGGCATCCAGCGTGACGTGATCGACGATGGCCGCCTTCAGCGCAGCCTTGCCCCTGGTCAGGCTAACCAACTGCCGCAGCGCGCAAAGTGGGGCCTTGCCAAACAGATGGGCAAAGCTTTCCACCAGCAGATCCGAACGGATTAACGTGCCATCAAGGTCAACGACCACCGCTTCGACATTGCGCCAGTTGCCCAATGATAGATTCTCATTCAAAATCATTACCTTAATGAGATCTTCGCCACCTCCGCCCCCTGGGGAAAAGGCGTCATGGAACCCGCTTCCATTAGGATAATTTCGCGGTTGCAGCAATGGGAGCCAGGCGGAATCGAAGCGCGTTACCGCAATAACCCATAAGGTAATTTCGGAACATCGCCTTTGCCCAATTCGTGCCAAAAACGCGCTATTCGGGGCTCCAGCCCGGCCTGTCATTCTCTCCGGCCCATGATTGCGGGCAGGCGCCGCGTTTAAGCGCCGCCTAACCGGACGTCGGGCCACCAAAGCCAGGCGGCGCGCAAGCCTGTCGGTGTCCAATCGGCTTATGGGATAAGGGCAATAGGATTAAGCAGGGGCTCGCCTTGCACCCCTGAACGTCTCCCGGCGGCGCTTGTGTGCCGAATGCAGCCTGCCGCAAGACCTCACCGCCGCAGGCATCGGCAGGGGCCGCCGCCAAGATGGACGCGCGACAAAGGCCGTGATGGGGTTTGGGGCGCCAACGCCCCCGGCTCAGCCGCAATCCAGATTATAAAACCGGGTAATTTCCGCCCAGGCCTCTTCGGCCGTCTCCACCCAGGTGATCAGTTCCAGGTCCGCGGCGCCGACCACCTCCTCCTCGGCCAGCGCCGCGAAATCCAGCACCTTGTTCCAGAACTCCCGGCCGAACAGCAGGATGGGGATGCGCCGCATCTTGCCGGTCTGGATCAGGGTCAGCGTCTCCATCAGTTCGTCCAGCGTGCCAAAGCCGCCGGGGAACACCGCCACCGCCCGCGCCCGCAGCAGGAAGTGCATCTTGCGCAGCGCGAAATAGTGGAATTGGAACGACAGGCGCGGGGTGACGAAGGGATTGGGCACCTGCTCGTGCGGCAACACGATGTTCAGCCCGATCGATTCGGCACCGGCATCCGCCGCGCCGCGATTGGCCGCCTCCATAATGCCCGGCCCGCCGCCAGAGCAGATGACGAACTGGCGCTGCCCCTTTTCCACCACCGCGCATTCGCTGGCGATGCGGGCCAGCGCGCGCGCCTGGTTGTAATATTCGGTTCGGGCGGCCAGCCGCTCGGCCGCGGCCCTGCCCTCCGGCGTGGCTTTGGCCAGCAGCGCTTCGGCGGCCTCGGGCGAGGGAATCCGCGCCGAACCATAACACACCAGCGTGGAACCAATGCCCGCCTCGTCGAGCAGCATCTCGGTTTTCAGCAGCTCCAGCTGAAACCGCACCGGGCGCAACTCGTCGCGCAGCAGGAAATCGGCGTCGCGATAGGCGAGGCGATACGAGGGATTATGCGTCTGCGGGCTGCGGTCGGCGCGGGCATCGACAAATTCGGCATCCTGCTCGGCCTTGTAGAACCGGCGATGCGTGAGTTGCTTTTCTTCTTCTTCGGTCATGGGGCCAACCGTTAGCGGGAGCGGTGGCAGGCGCAAGTCCAGCCTCGCCGCCCCGCATCACAAATTGGCCAAGCCCACGGCGCCGCACCCATGAAGGGCTCTAGCGCTGCTCGGGGGCCACCGATGTCAGGAAGTGCTGGATGCCCCGCAAGGACTCGAACCTCGATAGACGGAATCAGAATCCGTAGTCTTACCATTAGACGACGGGGCAACGCGGGGCTGCCTCTAATCGCGCTGTCGCGCCCAGTCAAGATACGAAGGGTCAAGATGAGACGGGCGTCAAGATGGGTCTACTTGCTTGGCCGGCCAAGCGGCGCTAGATAGGCGGCAGGTACCCGGCGGGTTTCGCGCGGGCTTTGGCATAGAGTAAACATCATGGCGGACACGCTTCCGCCGGCGGCACCGCAGGCGGGTCCAGACACCGAGAATGGTGGCAGGGCGAAGGCGCGCGGCGCCAGGCGCGGCAAATCGCGCAAGTCGGCATCGCGCGGCATTGGCAGCGCCGTCGGCCGCGGCGCACCCGGCCCTGCCGGCACAGCGGCGCCCTTGGGCATCCCTAAGGACAATCCGCGTGTTGACCCCGGCGCTGGCTGCGTGCCTGCCGCGCGCCCGGCGCCAACAGCGGCGCTCGAACCCGCCCCCTTCCAGCCCCCCGCGCACCGCCAGGCCTATGCCGCGATAGACCTTGGCACCAACAATTGCCGCCTGCTGATTGCCCGCCCCTCGGGCGACAATTTCATCGTGGTGGATGCCTTCAGCCGGGTGGTGCGCCTGGGCGAGGGGCTCGCGCAATCGGGCCGGCTGTCGCAAGAGGCGATGGACCGCACCGTCGCGGCCCTGCGTGTCTGCGCCGACAAGCTGAAGCGCCGCAACGTCCATCTCGCCCGCTCCGTGGCCACCGAGGCCTGCCGCCGCGCCAGCAATGGCGGCGAGTTCATCGAGCGCGTGCGCCGCGAAACCGGCATCGCGCTAGACATCATCAGCGCCCGCGAGGAAGCGCGCCTGGCGGTGCTGGGCTGCCACATCCTGCTGGAATCGGGCCATGGCCCGGCGCTGGTGTTCGACATCGGCGGCGGCTCCACCGAACTGGTGCTGATCGAGAGCGGCCCCACCGTGCCCAATATTCTCGATTGGGTCAGCGTGCCCTGGGGCGTGGTCTCGCTCACCGAAAGCTGCGAGGGCGACAGCGACGACCCCGCCGCCCGCGCTGCCCGCTATGCCCAGATGCGCCAATGGGTCAGCGACAGCTTCGCCGCCTTTGCCGAGCGCATCGCCCCCGTCCGCACCGCCACGGCGCAAAGCGGTGCCCAGGGCGGCACCATGCGCCTGCTGGGCACCAGCGGCACGGTCACCACGCTGGCCAGCCTCCACCTCGAACTGCCGCAATACGACCGCAGCGCTGTCGATGGGCTGATCGTGCCCGCCCAGTCGATGCGGGCGATCTCGGCGCGCCTCTCCAGCCTGTCGCTGGCCGAGCGGCGCGAGGTGCCCTGCATCGGGCGCGAGCGGGCCGATCTGGTGGTCGCCGGCTGCGCCATCCTCGAATCGATCCTCGACCTGTGGCCCGCCACCCGCCTGGCCGTGGCCGATCGCGGCATCCGCGAGGGCATTCTGCGCAGCCTCATCGGCGCCAACGACACCGGCGAACGCAGCCGCGCGGCCCTGCGCGACGCCGTGAGCCCCGACATAGCCGGGCGCGACGGGCGGGCACGCGGATGACCCGTTCCGGCAAGGACCCCAACGAGCGGCTGAAGAACACCCGTGGCCGCTCGCAAAGCTCGGTAAGCTGGCTGCAACGCCAGCTATCCGACCCTTATGTGAAAAAGGCCCGCGCCGATGGCTATCGCAGCCGCGCCGCCTACAAGCTGATCGAGCTGGACGAGAAATTCGGCCTGCTGAAAGGCGCCACCCGCGTCGTCGATCTTGGCGTGGCCCCCGGCGGCTGGAGCCAGGTCACCCGCCTGAAGGCTCCCCGCGCCGGCGTGGTCGGTATCGATCTGCTGCCCACCGCGCCCATCGAGGGCGTCACCCTGTTCGAGATGGACTTCATGGCCGACGAAGCCCCCGGCGCCCTGCTGGAGGCCCTCGGCGGCGCGCCAGACCTCGTGCTCTCCGACATGGCCGCCAACACCGTGGGCCACAAACAAACCGACCATCTGCGCACGATGGGCCTCGTCGAAACCGCCGCCGATTTCGCCATCGGCAACCTCGCGCCGGGCGGGGCCTTCGTCGCCAAGGTGCTGGCCGGCGGCACCGATACCGTGCTGCTCGGCCTGCTGAAAAAGCACTTCGCCACGGTGAAACACGCCAAACCCCCCGCCAGCCGCAAGGATTCGTCGGAGTGGTATGTGATTGCCCAGGGGTTCAAGGGGTGATCGGGTTTAAGGGATAGGTGCGAGGGCCATCGCCCTCGCGCTCCCCATACGGTCGTTGTCGCGCCAAGGGTTTAGCCCCGCGCAAGGCCGCCGCGCCGCAGGCTTTCAAAGCCGCTCGGCACCACGGCGCCCCGTCGCAGAACATGCGCCAACGCCCACAGTAACGGGAGCCCGAGGGGGTAACCCCCTCGCATCTAACCCGTCCCACTTCCAAAAACGAAAAAGGCGGAAAGCCGCAGCCTTCCGCCTTTCCCTTAATCACAGGCCAAAGGCCCGCCGATCAGTTCGCCTTCAGATAGGCGATCACGTCGGCGCGATCCTGGGCGTTGTCGAGGCCGGCGAAGGTCATCTTCGTGCCGGAGACCATGTCGCGAGGAGAAGTCAGCCACTTGTCGAGCTTGGCCTCGTCCCACTTGCCGCCAACCTTGGCGAGGCCATCGGAGAAGGCGTAGCCGCCACGGCCCTTGCCCACGTCGTCACCCACGATGCCATGCAGGTTCGGGCCGATGCCGTTGGCGCCGCCGGCGTTGTTGGTGTGGCAGGCGCCGCACTTGGCGAACACGGCCTTGCCCTTCACCGGGTCGCCAGCGGCAACCGCCGGGGCGGCAGCGGCGCCAGCGGCCGGAGCGGCGCCCGCGGCGGGCACCGGCGGCAGCGGCAGGTTGGAGCCCTGCTTGTTCAGATAGACGATGACGTTGGCGCGATCCTGCGCGTCATCCAGCCCGGCGAACGTCATCTTGGTGCCGGGGGCAAAGGCGGCGGGGCCGGTCAGCCAGGCGTCGAGGGTCTTGAAGTCCCACTTGCCGGCGTGCTTCTTCAGCGCGTCGGAGAAGGCAAAGCCGCCGCGGCCCTGCGCGATCGAATCACCCACGATGCCATAGAGGTTGGGGCCAATGCCGTTAGGCCCGCCCTGCGCCGCATTGTGGCACGAGGCGCACTTGGCGAAAACGGCCTGGCCCTTGGCGGGGTCGGCCTTGGCCAGCAGGGCCTCGATTGGCACGGCGGCCGCCGCCGCGCCACCGGTGCTGACCCCGGCGATGGCATAGCCCATCGTCTCGGGGCGCTCGGGCTTGTCCGCATGGAAGTAGTGAGAGCTGAGGCTCGACAGGCCGAGCGCGACAATGCCGGAGAACAACACCCAGCCAGCGATGGTATTAAAACGATTTTCCATCGATATTTCCCGTCCCCGAGATTGAGCACAATAATTTGCGGCTCTAGTCAGCCATTCAGCCCAGCGCAAGGGCCATTGCGGCTTTTGATTCACCGCCCTAATAGCCAATCTGGAAATTCGCCATAATGGTGAATATCCGCGGCTCCGCGCGCGGGCCACAGCGCCACTTTCGCCCTTTTCCCGCCTGATTTTTCCAAGCCTCGGCCACCATGCACAGTTTTCCCCAACCCGCCCTGATTCTCGTTGACGCCATGACCCGTGCCGCCTCGGCCGATGCCGCCCGCGCCGTGGCCTTTCAGGGCGCGCCGGGGGCCAATTCGCACCGCGCCGCGCTGGAATATGCCCCCGATTGCCTGCCCCTGCCCTGCTTCAGCTTTGAAGACGCGCTGGATTCGGTGAAGGATGGGCGCGCCGCCCAGGCGATCATCCCCATCGAGAACTCACAGAACGGGCGCGTGGCCGATATCCACTTCCTGCTGCCCGAAAGCGGACTGTCGATCGTGGCTGAGCATTTCATGCCGATCCACCACTGCCTGATGGCCCTGCCGAAACCCGCCGGAAGCGCGAACGAAACCGCGCTCGCCGCCGTCTACAGCCACCCGCAGGCGCTGGGCCAGTCGCGCCATTACCTGCGCGCGCGCGGGCTGGTGCCCATGGCCTATGCCGATACCGCCGGCGCCGCCGCCTTCGTCAAGGAACAGGGCGATCCCGCCGCCGCCGCCATCGCCCCGGCGCTCGCCGCCGAGCTCTACGATCTCGCCATCGTCGACGATCATGTCGAGGACGCCGCGGACAACACCACCCGCTTCGTGGCGCTGGCGAAGGACCCGCTGGACCCCGCCACGCTGGCCGGCCGCCCCACCATGACCACGCTCATCTTCGAGGTGAACAACGTGCCCGCCGCGCTTTACAAGGCGCTGGGCAGCTTTGCCACCAATGGCGTCAACATGACCAAGCTGGAAAGCTATCAAAAAGGCGCCAGCTTCGCCGCCACGATGTTCTTCGCCGATATCGTCGGCGCCCCGGGCGATCCGGCGGTGGACCGGGCGCTGGCCGAGCTGGCCTTCCACGCCAAGGAAGTGCGGATGCTCGGTTCCTATCGTCAGGAACTGGCGCGAGGGTAAGGGGACAGGCAAGACTTGGGGGTGTTACACCCCCAAACCCCCATTACTGCATACCGCCGCGCATCCCCCTCGCCGCCGCCCCACCCTCCGCGAAGCGGCATTTATACTAGCCGCATCGCTGTAAGCGAAAAACCGGTTCCCACTTTTTCGCGCGATGCTTCGAAATACCTGCGTCGCCGCGTCCTTGCGCCAAGGCCGAACCCATTCCGCCCACGCAGACAGGAACGGGGTGCAGGGGTTTGCCCCTGCAAACTTCAATCCTTCAATCCCTAAAATCCCTCCCCCCTGCGTGCGCTTCGCATTTGCGGCGCGGCGCGCACTCGCCTATAGGGGCCTCATGTCATCCATACGCCCCTGGCGCGATATCGCGCGTCGTCAAAGCCGTCAGATCATGGTGGGCCGCGTGCCCGTGGGCGGCGACGCCCCAATCGCCGTGCAGACCATGACCAACACCCTCACCTCGGATGCGAAGGCGACGATCGACCAGATCCGCCGCTGCGAGGA
>CAIXXP010000284.1 GCA_903923465.1 uncultured Sphingomonadales bacterium
CCGCGCCGGGGTCGAGAAGGTGATGGGCTTCTGCACCGAGGCGGAATACGAGGAATTCCTCGGTACCGTGCCGCTGTTCGAGCAATTGCTCGTGCATTCCGGCTTCACCCTGCTCAAATATTACCTCGACATCAGCAAGCACGAGCAGAAAAAGCGCCTGGCCGAGCGCAAGGCCAACCCGCTGAAGCAGTGGAAGACCAGCCCGGTGGACCGCAAGGCCCAGAAGAAGTGGGAGGACTATAGCGAGGCGCGCGACACCATGCTGGAGCGCACCCACAGCGTGTTTGCCCCCTGGGCGGTGGTGCGGGCCGACGACAAGAAGGCGGCGCGGCTGGCCATCATCGCCGATATCATCGCACGGCTGAATCAGGCGGACGGCGATGACGCCCATCGCGTGCCGGCGGCCGACCCGACGGTGGTTTTCCTCTACGATTCCGTGGCGCGCGCGGCCGGCTGGCTGGCGAAATAGGCCAGCGGGGTCCCTGCGCCGCGCAACACGTTCCGCAGGGCGCGCGGCCCAACGCAGGGCGTGGCGCTGGGCGGCAAATCGTGCAAAAGCGTAGCGGCAGTGTCCGCCGACTTCCCCCCCATGGCCCCCGAGGCCCCGGCGCATGCCGCTTCCCCGGCGGACTATCCAACGCCCGGCCGCCGCAATCTGATCACGCTGGCCGTGCTGACCGGCGCCTTCATGACCCAGCTCGACGTGACCATCGCCAACGTCGCCCTGCCGCACATGCAGGCCAGCACCTCGGCCTCGCGCGAGCAGATCAGTTGGGTGCTGACCAGCTATATCATCATGGCGGCCACTTTCACGCCCTTGGCAGGGTGGCTGGCCGGTCGCATCGGTCGCAAGCGGGTGATGGTGATCGCGGTGGCCGGCTTCACGCTGGCCTCGGCGCTGTGTGGCATGGCGCAGACGCTGGGCGAACTCATTGCCTTTCGCCTGTTTCAGGGCATGATGGGCTCGGCGCTGGTGCCGATGAGCCAGGCGATCGTGCTGGATATCAACCCGCCGGAGCGGCATGGTTCGGCGCTGGCGCTGTGGGGTATCGGCACGGTGCTGGGCCCTATCGTCGGGCCGCTGGCGGGCGGCTGGCTCACCGATAATCTGAACTGGCGCTGGGTGTTCTACATCAACGTGCCGTTTGGCATCCTCACGGTTCTGGGCCTGCTGGCCTTCATGAACGGCCGCGACGCGCGGGATCGCAAGGGGCTGGACGTGTTCGGCTTTGGCCTGCTGGCGGTGGCGATCTGTTCGCTGCAGCTGATGCTCGATCGGGGGCAGTCGCAGGGCTGGTTCGATTCGCGCGAGATCTGGATAGAAACGGTCATTTCGGTCACGGCATTTTACCTGGTGGTGGTGCATTCGCTCACCGCGCGGCGGCCCTTCGTGAACCCGGCGCTGTTTGCCGACCGCAACTTCGTGGCCGGGAATATTCTCGGCATGTTCCAGGGCGGGGTGGCCTATGGCGTGATCGCGCTGCTGGCGCCGATGCTGGCCGAGCTGATGGGCTATCCGGTCACGCTGGTGGGGATTGTTACCGCGCCGCGCGGGGTGGGCACGCTGTTCGCCATGCTGATTGCCGGGCGGATCATCAACCGGGTGGATGCGCGGGCGATGATTCTGTTCGGGCTGGTGCTTTGCGGCATTTCGGCCTGGATGATGACCCAGTTCTCGCTGGCGATGGACAGCCGGCTGCTGCTCGTCTCCGGCCTGATCCAGGGCGTGGGGCAGGGCGTCATGTCGGTGCCGATCTTCACCATCATCTTTGCCACCCTGCCCGACCGGCTGCGCAACGAGGGCGCGGCGATGGGCTCGCTGATGCGCAACCTGGGTGGGGCTATGTCCATCGCGGCCCTGCAGGCGGTGGCCGCGCATAACGAGGCGACGGTGCATGCCCGGCTGGTGGAGGGGGTGCGGCCGGATAATCCGGTGCTCGCCCTGCGGGCGCCCGGGCTCGACTTTTACGGCCCCGGGGCGATGGCGGTGATGGATGGCGAGGTGGGCCGGCAGGCGCTGATGGTCGCCTATGTCGATTCCTTCTGGCTGTTGTTCATTGTCGGGCTGGCGGTGATGCCGCTGGTATTGCTGGTGCGCCCGGCGAAAAAATCGGCCTAGTGCGGGCCGTTCCCGGTTTCTGGCGGCTCGCGGGGCTGGACGGCGTCTGGCCGAGTGGGCTAGTCGGTATGTTTGCATTGCCACCGCTTCGGTCCGTCGGGCCGGAGGCTGGCGGCGCCGAGGAGAACTTGAATGGTGCTGCTGGCCTGCGCGGTATTAGCCGTTTCCACCCCCGGGGCAGAGCCGGTGCCGGTGGCCAGCACGGCTGCTCCCCAGATTGTGGCCCAGCCGGTGGCGACCAGCCCGCTCGTCCCCGCTGACGCCCCGGCAGTGGGCAATGCGGGCAACGGGCCAGCCAGCCCGGCCCTGCTGCCCACCGCTGCCGCCCCCGCCACCCCGGCCTCCACCACCCCGGCCTCCACCACCCCGGCCTCCACCACCCTGGCCTCCACCCCCCCCGCCGAGTCGCCTGGCGCCGGCTTGTCTCCCACCATCACCCCGGCCGCCGACATAGTGCAGCCGCGCGACCCGTGGGAAAAGACCAACCGCTCGATCTTCGCCTTCGACAACTCGGTGGACCGGCATCTGGTGGGGCCGGTGGCGCGGGGCTATGCGGCGGTGCTGCCCTTCGTGGTGCGGCACCATATTTCGCTGGTCATCGCCAACCTCGACGAGCCGATCACCATCGGCAATAATCTGTTGCAGTTGCGCATGGCGGCTTTCGGCAAATCGCTGGCGCGCTTCACGCTCAATTCCACGATTGGCCTGGCCGGCATTTTCGATTTCGCCTCACACCACAAGCTGGAGCACCATACCGCCGATTTCGGGCAGACACTGGGCCGCTGGGGGGCAAAGCCGGGGCCATTTGTCATGCTGCCCCTGCTGGGCCCGGCCAATCTGCGCGATGGCATTGGCCGGGCGGTCGATCTGTTTGGCGATCCGGTGAGCTGGGTGCTGGGCGGCATCACCTCCACCTTCGGCGGCACGCGCGTGGTGGTGGAGGTCGTCGATGTCCGGGTGCAGGCCGAGCCGGCCCTGCGCGCGGTCAATGATTCGACCGATCCCTATGCGGCGACGCGCTCCGGCTATACGCAGGCGCGGGCGGCGGCCGTGCGCGAAGCCACCGGCAAGACCGAAGACCTGCCGGACTTCGACGCGCCCACCGGCAAGGGAAGCTGACCGGAGAAGGGCAGGTGGGGAAGCGCTGGCGGCTGGCCGGGGCGGAACCGGCGCCGGCCATCAGGCGTTCAGCTTGGGTCGCTATAGGGCGATACCGCAAGAGAAATTCATTCGGGCAAGGAACAGGAAAATGATGGTCAGCTTTGCTTCGGTTGGTGCCCAGGGTCGCAGTGGTCGCAGTGGTCGCAGTGGCCGCATTGGCGCGCGCCTGGTCGCGCCGGTGTTCATGGCAGTGGCCGCCGTGGCCGGCGCCACGGCAGGTGCCGCCCCCGCCCTCGCGCAGGAAGGCGCTCGCGCCCGCGACGCGCAGGCGGAGGCCTTTGTCGACCCCAATGCCCGCCGCGTGCTGGGTGTGCTGAACGACCGCCGCACCAGCGTCGAGCAGCGCCATCAGGCCTTTCGCGTGCTGATCGGCGAACTGGTCGACTGGCCGCGCCTCACCCATTTCGTGCTGGGCAAATACGCCCGCACCGCCACGCCGGACCAGCTGGCCCGCTTCACCGCGGCCTATCGCACCTATGCCGAGGGCGTCTATCAGCGCCGCATCGACGATTACCGCGCCAACAAGGCGGTGGTCACCGGCTCGCAGGTGCGCAAGCCCGGCGATGTCATCGTCGTCACCGCCTTCACCGGCGCCGAGAACTCGCAGCCGATCGATCTGGCCTGGCGCGTGCTCGGCGGCGGGTCGAACTGGAAGATCGTGGATGTGCAGGTGAAGGGCGTGTGGCTGGCCATCACCCAGCAGCAGGATTTCATCTCGACGATCGACAATCATGGCGGCAATGTTGATGTGCTGATCAACCAGCTCGTCGCCGATGGCGCCAAGCAGCAGCAGCGCTGAGCGGGGCTTAGGCGCCTGCTGCCGATCTTCATTCAACACGGGGCTTGAGAATGCGCACACATTGGGGCGAAACCGCCATGGGGTTTCTGGTGCTGGCGCTGGCGGGCCTGTTCCTCGTCTATTCGCTGGGCGTGGCCAAGGCCGGCAGCGGCGTCGGCGGCTATGAGGTGACCGCCAAGTTCGGCGACGCGGGTGGCCTCGCGCCTGGCGCCAAGGTCAGTGTGTCGGGCGTGAAGGTGGGTACGGTCTCGTCCATTTCGCTCGATCCCAAGAGCTATCTGGCCATTGCGCATCTGGCGATTGGTGGCGATGTGAAGCTGCCCAGCGATTCCACCGCCAAGATCACCAGCGATGGCCTGCTGGGCGGCCAGCACATCGTCATCACCCCGGGCGGCGCCGAGGATAATCTCAAGCCCGGCGACGAGATCGCCAATACGCAGGGCGCGGTGGATCTGTTCGGGCTGATCGGCCAGTTCCTGCGGCCGCAATCGGGCGATGCCAAGGGTGCCGACAAGCCTGCCGCCCCTGCGACCCCGGCGGCGAAAGCCCCGATCGGCGCCTATCCCGCCGGTGCCGACTGAGATGGCGGCCAGGCCCGACAGCGAGGTCGCGCTTGCGGCCCGTGTGCTATCCCCCGTCACCGCCATTGGCGAGGCGACGCTGGAGATCGCCGCCAGCATCGGGCGGGTGGCGCTGTTCGCGGCGAAGGCCACGCGCGCCGCGCTCACCCCGCGCTGGTATTTCGGGCAGATCGGCCGCCAGCTCAGCGCCATCGGCTTCCTGTCGCTGCCGGTGGTGGGGATGACGGCGGCCTTCACCGGCGCGGCCCTGGCGCTCAATATCTGGACCGGCGGCAGCCGCTTCAACGCCGAGGAGGCGATGCCACAGATCGTCGCCATCGGCATCACCCGAGAGCTGGGGCCGGTGATGGCCGCGCTGATGCTGGCCGGGCGGGTCTCCGCCGCCATCGCCTCGGAGATCGGCGCGATGAAGGCCACCGAGCAGATCGACGCCATGGTGACGCTGTCGACCGATCCCTTCCGCTATCTCATCGCCCCGCGCATGCTGGCGGCGGTGATCATGCTGCCGCTGTTGACGCTGCTGGCCGACATCATCGGCATTGCCGGCGGCTGGCTGGTGGGGGTGCGGGTGCTGGATATGTCGCCGGCGATCTACATTCAGAACACCTGGGATTTTCTGCAGGACTGGGATGTGGAATCGGGGCTGATCAAGGCGGCGGTGTTCGGCTTTATCGTGGCGCTGATGGGCTGCTATAACGGCTATGTGGCCAAGGGCGGGGCGCGCGGCGTGGGGCGGGCGACAACGCAGGCCGTGGTCAGCTCGGCCATCCTGATCCTCGCGGCCGACTATCTGCTCACCTCGCTGTTCACGCGGATCTGAGCGCCATGGCCGAGCAGATCATTCCCAAACTCGAATGGCGGGGCGTGTCGAAGCGTTTCGACGGGCCGCCGGTGCTGGCCGACCTTGACCTGGCGGTGGCCCCGGGGCGCTCGCTGGTGATTATCGGCGGCTCCGGGCAGGGCAAGTCGGTGACGATCAAGATCGCGCTGGGCCTCATCCCCGCCGATTCCGGGCAGGTGCTGATCGACGGGGTAGATGTCGCGAGCTTCTCGGCCGCCGAACGCGCGCAGGTGTTCGAGCGGGTGGGCATGCTGTTTCAGGGCGGCGCGCTGTTTGACAGCCTTTCCGTGTGGGAAAACGTCGCCTTCCGCCTGATCAACGCCGAGCGCATGCCCCGGCGCGAGGCGCGGGCGCGGGCGCTGGAGGTGCTGGGGCTGGTGCGGCTGGGCGCCCATGTGGCAGATCTTTACCCCTCCGAACTGTCGGGCGGCATGCAGAAGCGCGTGGGCCTGGCCCGCGCCATCATTGGCCAGCCCGACATCATCTTCTTCGACGAGCCGACCACCGGCCTCGACCCGATCACCGCCAGCGCGATCAACGCCCTCATCCGCGACCGGGTGAGTTCGCTGGGCTGCACGGCGGTGTCCATCACCCACGATCTCGCCTCGGCGCGCACCATCGCCGACGAGATCGCCATGCTGCATCAGGGCCGCATCGTCTGGCGCGGCGGGGCGCATGAGCTGGACACCACCGACAATCCCTATGTGCGCCAGTTCGTTGATGGCCGGGCGAACGGGCCGATCAACGCCGATGTTTGACGTGCTGCGGCAGCCGGCCCGCTAGCGCCGGATGCTGGCCCCGGTTCACCGCACGCGGCTGTGGCTGGCGGGGCTGGCGCTGTTGGCGCTGGCCGCGCTGCTGGCCACGCTGGCGCCGGACTGGTTCTATGGCGAGGATCCGCTGGGGCTGGTGGCCACATCGCTGGGCTGGCGTCACGAGGCGCCGCCCCCCGTCGATGTGCCGCTGGAAACCTTCCTGCCGGGCCAGAAGCGAGACCTCTCCGCCGCACAGGCGCTGGCCGAGAACCTCGCCAGCCCGATGGAGCGCAAGAATCCCGCCCCGCCGCCCTTCGTGCCCGGCTGGCTGAGCGGCGACGAACTGGGCCGGGCGAGCACCTGCATGGCCGCCGCCATCTATTACGAAGCCGCCGGCGAACCCGAGGCCGGGCAACTGGCCGTGGCGCAGGTCATCCTGAACCGGCTGCGCCATCCGCGTTTCCCCAAAAGCGTTTGCGAGGTGGTCTATCAGGGCTCGGATCGTGCGAGTGGCTGCCAGTTCACCTTCACCTGCGATGGGTCGCTGGCGCGAAAGCCGGATGCGGCGGGCCTTGCCCATGCGCGGGCCGTGGCGGATCTGGCGCTGAAGGGGCTCACATCGCCGCTGGCCGGGCAGGCGACCCACTATCACACGCTGTGGATCGTGCCGGTGTGGGCGCACGAGATGCGCAAGGTGGCGATTGTCGGCCATCATGTGTTCTATCGCCCGCCGACGGCCTATGGGGCCTATCCCGCGCTGGCGGGCGCGGCCGGGCCGGCCCCGGTGCCGACGGGCCTGCCTCCAATGGCGCCGCCGCCGCTGGCGGGCGGAAGCGCAGAAGCGCATGGCCAACCGGGCGTTGGCGCACCGCCGGCGCCTGCGCATGGCAATGCGGTGGCCCGCGCACCCGCGCCGGTGGATGGCCCCGGGCCTGCCCTTGCCCAGCCCCCTGCGGCCTCCACACTGGCAACCGGCGCCGCGAGCGCATCCCACCAGCGCTCGTTTTTCGGCCCCCCGCGCCGCCGCGAGGGCACTCTGGCGCTGCCCGGCACGCCGTGACTCAGCAAATGCTGCGATGCACAATCGTATGGGGCTGCAGGCAAATGTTGTTAGGTCCGTTTCGACGCTAACTCACGAAAATCTGCGGCCAGATGCAGCGGAACCCGGTCGGCTCCGCGTTTTTGCACTGCGTCATTCGGCGTAACTTGATCCCCTCTCCAGGGTGGATCAGCGTATGGCAACTGCGGCAATCAACATCGGTGCGGGTGGCAAGGCACAGCGAAGAGCGGGCGATCAACCGGGGCTGGAGGACGCTGCGGCGTCGCTGCCCCCGCGCCCGTCGGCTGGTTCGCAAGCCGAGCGTCTCCTTGCGGATCGCCCGCCGCACGATTGGTTTCGCCCGGTCGATTTCACCGTGGCGCTTCTGGCGCTCCTCGCGGTGGCGCCGCTGTTGGCGCTGGTGGCGCTGGCCGTTCGGCTGACCAGCCCGGGCCCGGTGCTGTTTGCCCACACGCGGCTGGGGCGCGGCGGGCGCACCTTCGCCTGCCTGAAGTTCCGCACCATGGTCACAGACGCGGATGTCCGGCTCCACCTGCTGCTGGCGAATGATCCGGTGGCCCGCGCGGAGTGGCAGAAGGACCACAAGCTGCGCAACGACCCGCGCATCACCCGCGTCGGCAACTTCCTGCGCCGCAGCAGCCTGGACGAGCTGCCGCAACTGTTCAACGTGCTGGCTGGCTCGATGAGCCTGGTTGGCCCCCGGCCCATCGTGGCGGGCGAGGTGGCGCGCTATGGCAACCGCTTCATCGATTATTGCAAGGTGCGCCCGGGCATTACCGGCCTGTGGCAGGTGAACGGTCGCTCGAATACCTCCTATCGGCAGCGGGTGGCCATGGACGTGCTTTACGTCCGCCACCGCAGCCTGGCGCTGAATGGCGTGATTATCGCCAAAACGCTGCCCGCCGTCATGTTGCAGCGCGGTTCGCGCTGATGGACCCCGGCACGACGCTGCGAATGGGCAAGGCCCTGTTCCGCGTAATTGGCGCTCGGCCCTGATGGCGCGCGCCCGGTCCGACGAGCCGGCGCCCGGCCCGGAAATGCGGCCGGGCAGCCTGTTCTTCGCCAACCCTGCGGAACCGCATGGCGAACGTCGCCGCGTGTCATGGCGCGGGGTAAAGGGTGGTGGTCGCCGCCGTGTGTCCCGTCTCGGCCTGCGGCACGATCTGCCGGTGGTGCCCAGTTGGCCGGCGCCAGCCTTGGCGCTGGTGGCGATGGCGGCTTGCGGCGCGGGCGGGGCCAACAGCGAATTTCTCGCGGCGCTGGCTTCCGAGGTCAGTCTGGCGCTCGCGGCCGCCATTCTGCTGTTTACCCGCCCGCCGCGGCTACGCCCGGCAGAGGCTTTGCCCGTGCTCGGCGGACTGCTGGCCTTTCTGGCCTGGGCGGCGCTGCCCGGCATTTTCGGCCCTAAGCTGACGGGCACGGGCCCCGGCTTGCTCGCGCCCGATCGGCTCTGGCCCTGCTGGATGGAGGCGGCCGGGCTGGTTGCCGCGTTCCTGGCCTCGACGGCCGTCGGCCTGCGTCGCAAGAATATCGAGAGTGTCCGTCGTCAGAACATTCGGCACAGTTTGCGGCGTAAATTAGCGGAGGGCGGGCCTCGTCTGGGGTTGGGTTTTAGGCGGCGAGCTTACGGTGTTGCAAGCGCCGATGTTCGATGGTCTGTC
>CAIXXP010000285.1 GCA_903923465.1 uncultured Sphingomonadales bacterium
AATGCCGAATGCATCCGCCAGGCGGTGCGCACCGGCCTTGCCATCGATGCCCGGATCAACAAGTGGAGCCGGTTCGACCGCAAGAACTACTTCTACGCCGATCTGCCGCAGGGCTATCAAATCAGCCAGCTCTATCACCCGATCGTGGGCGAGGGGCAAATCGAGATCAGCCTGGACGACAAGGACCCCGAGGCCGAGGTGAAGACCATCGGCGTCGAGCGCATCCATGTCGAGCAGGATGCCGGCAAGCTGATGCACGACCAGCACCCGACGATGTCCTATGTGGACCTCAACCGCTCGGGCGTGGCGCTGATGGAGATCGTCTCCCGCCCGGATCTGCGCAGCCCGCAGGAGGCCGGCGCTTATCTGGCCAAGCTGCGCTCCATCCTGCGCTATGTCGGCAGTTGCGACGGCAATATGGATCAGGGCTCGATGCGCGCCGACGTGAACGTTTCCGTGCGCAAGCCCGGTGATGAATTCGGCACCCGCACCGAGACCAAGAACGTCAATTCCGTCCGCTTCGTCATGGCCGTGGTCGAATCCGAGGCCCGCCGTCAGGTCGGCGTCATTGAGGATGGCGGCAAGATCGTCCAGGAAACCCGCCTCTATGATCCCGACCGCAACGAGACCCGCTCGATGCGCTCGAAAGAGGACGCGCACGACTACCGCTACTTCCCGGATCCCGATTTGCTGCCCCTGGTGCTGACCGACGATTTCGTCGAGGAATGCCGCGCCAGCCTGCCGGAGCTGCCGGACGCCAAGCGTCATCGCTATGAGACCGCGCTGGGCCTGTCCCCCTACAACGCCGGCGTGCTCACCGCCGAGGTGGAAACGGCGCGCTGGTTCGAGGAACTGCTGGCGGCCACGGCCAAGGCTCAGGGCAAGCCCGAGGGCGAGGTGGCGAAACAGGCCTCCAACTGGCTGCTGTCGGAATTCTTTGGCGCACTGAACAAACTGGGCAAGGACCTGTTCTCCAGCCCCATCGGGCCGCAGGGTGCGGCCGAATTGCTGGCGCTGATCGGCGATGGCACCATCTCTGGCTCCATTGCCAAGCAGGTGCTGGAAAAGATGTTCGAGACCGGGGACAGCGCGGCGGTCATCGTCGAGCGCGAGGGCCTGAAGCAGACCAGCGACACCGGCGCCATCGAGGCCGCCGTCGCCAAAATTCTCGCCGACAATGCCGACAAGGTCGAGCAGTTCCGCGCCGGCAAGGAGGCGCTGTTCGGCTTCTTCGTCGGGCAGACGATGAAGGCGATGGCGGGCAAGGCCAATCCGCAAATCGTCAACGAGCTGGTGCGCAAGGCCCTGACAACTGATTGAAATTACCGCTGATTGACCTTGCCAACTGATTGATTTCAGTAAATCCTCGTAGCTTCCAACGGGGGAGGGTGCGGGCATGGCAGGCATTGGGGAGGCCATTGGGGAGGCCATCGGGGAGGCCATCGGGCAAAATGGGCGGCGCGGCCCGCCGCTGGCACGGTGGACTGCCGGTCTGGCGCCGCGCCTGCCGTTGATGCCCTGCGGCGCCGGCCCGCTCTTGCGCCGCCTGTGTCTCACCGCCACGCTTATCGCCGCCTGTTCCACCGGCGGCGCGGCCCTCGCCCACGGGCGCGGCTCCATCTCGGCCCGCCTGCCTGCCGCCACCATCCCCAGCCCGCCGCCCATCAGGCCCGATGCTGGCGCGGCCGATCCCGGCGCGGCCGAGGATGACGCCACGCCGCCAGCCGATGGCGAGGTGCTCGACAATGCCGCGGTGATCAGGCTGGCGCGGGCCGGGCTGGGCGAAGCCACCGTGGCGGCGATGGTGCGCAACACGAAGGGCCATTACGACATCTCCACCCCGGGCCTGGTGGCGCTCAGCAAGGCGGGCGTGCCCGGCGGGGCCATCGCCGCGATGATCAAGGTGCAGCGCGCGGGCGAGGCGGCGGTGGTCAACCCCGAATCCCCGAACCCGGCGCAGCCCCACCCGGCCGGGGTCTATGTGCTGGCGCGCTGGCTGCCGCAGCGAAAGATGCTGGCGATCAAGCCGATCACCACCACGCGCACCACCTCGGGCAGCATTCTGGGCTATGCCTATGCGGGCGGCCTGATCCCGGTTTCCTATAAGGCGATCCTGCCCCAGCCGCACGCCGCGATGCTGGCCGGCGAAACGCGCCCCACCTTCTATTTCTTCACCGGTGCCGCCACCGGCTCGCAGCGCCTCACCACCGTGTGGGGCGCCGCGCCCAGCCCGGAAGAGGTGAGCCTCGTGCGCTTTTCCGCCACCCGCAACGGCCGCGAGGTGAAGATCGGCAGCTTTAACATCAGCGGCGCCCGGCTGGGGGTGGATCCCCGTGACGCCCTGCCGTTCGACCAGAAGGAAGTCGCCCCCGGCGTCATCGCCATCCAGCCCGGGATAGACCTGCCGCCGGGCGAATATGGCTTCATCCAGACAGTGGCCGGCGTCGGCACCGGCGCGGCGCAGGCCTCCACCTCCTCGGCCCGCGTGTTCGATTTCGCCATCACCGATGCCGCCACCATCAGCGCCGGCATTTTCAGCCGCGAAAGCGCGCAGGGCAAGGCCGAGCAAGTGCAGGGCAGCAACGCGCCAGTGGTCGTGCGGATCGATCCGAGTTGGGGCTCGGGCCGGGTGAAGGCGCCGGCGGCCAGGAAGTTGCCCAATTCCTCGCCGTCGCTGTATCCTAAGTGAGGGGCTTTTTGGGGAAGATGTGAGGCGGATTAAGGGAAAGACGCAGGGGACTCGTCCCCTGCACCCCCGAACGTCTCCCGGCGAGAGGGCGTGCCAAAGTCACCCTGGCGCCCAACCTCACCGCGCCGCAGGCATCAAAGCCGCTTCGCGCCGCAGGCTTTAAGGCCGCTTCGCGGCGCAGGCTTTCAGGCCGCTTCGCGGCCGGGCACCCCGCCGCAGGTGATGCGCAACGCCTACAGTAATGGGGTTTGGGGCCTAAGGCCCCAAGACTTCCTCTTTAAGTCTTCCCCCTAAAACCTCTTGATGCCCCGTAAAACCCCTACTCCCCCGCCTTCACCACCTCCACCGGCAAGCCCAGCCCCTGCAACTGCGGCACCACCGCCTTGGCATCGCCCACCACCACAAAGGTCAGCCCCGCCGGTTGCAGCCAGGCCTTTGCCGCCGTGTCCAGCGCCGCGCCATCCAGTGCGCGCAGGCGGGCGGGCAGGGTGGCGTAATAGTCGTCCGGTCGGTGCAGCCGGTCGTTGGTCTCGATTTTGCCCAGCAGTTGCGCGTTGGTTTCAAAACCATTGGGCAAGGCTCGGATATTCCCCTCGGTGGCGCGGGTAAGTTCCACGGCGGTGGTCGGCTTGATGGCGGGATAGGCGGCCATGTCGGCGATGATGGCGCGGATGGCATCGCCGGTGCGGTCGCTCTGCACGGGGGCGGAGACGATCAGGCTGCGCTGGCCCACGGGCGCGCGCAACTGGGTGTGGACGCCGTAACTCCAGCCCTTGTCCTCGCGCAGGTCGCTGTTGAGCCGCGAGAGGAAATCATTGCCCAGCACCTGATTGGCCAGGTCGGCCGCGTCCTGCGGGGCCTCGCCGGGGGCGAGGGCACCGCGCAGGGGCAGCACCCGCCCGGCACGGATCACCGATTGCGGGCTATGCGGGTGGTCGATCACCACGATGCGTGAAGCCGGGGCGAGCGGGGGGGCGGCAATCGCCTTTGCCGGTGCGGCGCCAGCGGGGGCGAGCCAGGTGCCAAAGGCCTGCTCCAGCAGCGGCAGCGCCTGCGCCATGGTCACATCCCCCACCACGGTGATGCGGGCGAGGTCTGGCCGCAGCCAGCGGTGGTGGGCGGCGCGCAGGCCCTCGGGCGTGGCGGCGGCGATGGCGGCGTCGCTGCCCAGCCCGTCGCCCGGCTGGCCATAGGGCGTGCCGGGGCCGAACAGCAGCGGATCGAGCGTGCGCGCGGCAAGGGCCGAGGGCGAGGCCAGCACCTCGGCCAGTTCCGCCCGGCGCTGGTCTTTCAGCCGCGCGACATCGGCGGCGGCAAAGGCGGGGTGGCGCACCACATCGGCCAGCAGCGCCAGCGACGGCGCCAGATTGGGCGAGAGGGCGTCGAGGGTGACAGTGCTTTCGTCCAGCCCCTCGCCGGTGGAAACGCTGGCGCCGAGGCGCTCCTCGGCCTCGCGCAGGGCGGTGGCGGAAAGGTGATCCGTGCCCTCCTCCAGCGCGGCGAGCATCAGGCCCTGCCGCCCGGGCGCGTCCACGGCGTCGGCGGCAATTCCGGCATCGAAGCTGAGCGAGACCAGCACGCGCGGCACCATGCCGTGGCGGGCCAGCGTCACCGCCATGCCGTTGGACAGGCGCGCATGTTCGATAACAGGCAGGGTGAGGCCCCCCACCGGCGCCACGGCGGGCATCACGCGCGGCGGGCCGGATGGCACGGGGGGCGAGGGCAGTTTGGCATCGGGTGCCGGGGCCGGGCGTGATGCTTCATCGCCCCAGCCCCCCATGGTCTCACCCTTTTCCACCCGCTCGCCCGGCGTCAGCGTCAGGGCAAACACCGGCCGCCCCAGCCAGCGCCGCACGGCATCGCGCACCTGCTCGGGCGTCAGCGCGGCGATGCGCGCCAGTTCCGCCTTGTACCAGCCGGCGTCGCCCGCATAGAGCAGCCCCTCGGCCAGAGTGCTGCCCTTGCCGCCAAAATCGCCCACCCGCTCCATGGCGGCGACATTGCCGCTCACCGCCTGCATGGCGGCGCGGCGGAGTTCGTCGGCGCTGGGGCCGTCGGCCACGAAGCGGGCGATTTCGGCGTCGAATGCCGCCTCTGCCACCTTGCGCTCCACCCCCGGCTTCACCTCCATGGCGACGGTGATGATGCTGGTCTGCTCATGTTGCTCCACGCTGGCGGAGACCGAGACGGCCAGTTGCCTGCCGCGCACCAGCGCATTGTCCAGCCGAGACGAGGCGAGCCCCCCCAGCACCCGCATGCCGACATCGAGCGCGGGTTCGTCGGCGTCGGTGATCCCCGGCCCGCTCCACGCGCGCGTCAGGCGCAGCGTCGCCACCGCGTCGGTCATTTCCCGTGAGGCCGGCGCGCGCAATGTCACCGGCCCCGCCACTACGGGCGCCACGGATGGCCCGGCGGGAATATCGCCGTAATATTTCGCCACCAGCCCCCGCGCTGTCGCCACATCAATGTCCCCGGTCAGCACGAGGATGGCGTTGTTCGGCGCGTAATGCTCGGCATACCAGCGGCGCACATCGCCCAGCGTCGCCGCATCGATATCCGCCATGCTGCCGATCGTCGCGTGGTGATAGGGGTGCCCCACGGGAAACAGCCCCTCGCCAATCGCATAGTCGGCGAGGCCACCGGGCTGGTTGTCGTTCTGGCGCTTCTCGTTTTCCACCACGCCGCGCTGCTTGTCGAGCTTGTCTTGCGTCAGGGCGCCAGCCAGATGCCCCATGCGGTCGCTTTCCAGAAACAGCGCCATCGTCAGCGCCCCGGTCGGCACGGTCTCGACATAATTGGTGCGGTCGTACCAGGTGGAACCATTGCTGGCGGTGGAGCCGGCGGCCTCCAGCGGCTCGTCGAAACTGGGCACGTTCTCGCTGCCGCCGAAGAACAGATGTTCGTACAGATGGGCAAAGCCGGTGTGCCCGCGCGGCTCATTCTTGGACCCAACGCGGTAATAGGTGGTGACGCCGACGATGGGCGCCTTGCGGTCGGTATGCACCAGCACCCGCAACCCGTTGGGCAGGGTGAAGCTGTCGTAGGGAATGTCCACCAGCCGCACCAGATCGGCCAGCGGCACGCCCCCGGCCGTCGTGGGGGCCGCAGGGGGCGGGCCAGGCGCCAAGGCAGGCGCATCCGCCCGCGCGGCGCCCATGGGCAGCAGCAGCGCGGCAAGGGCGACAATCGAGGGCAGGAACGGCGAGCGGGCAGGGGCATTTCGCATGGGCGATAGCCTAGGCCGCCCCGCCCGCGCCGGGAAGGGGGCGCGGGGATTTTTGCTCGGGAATTGATCGAAGCCCTTGTGTTGCCAAACGGCAACACTACCTTCTGCCCAACAGGAGAGTCATCCCATGAACCTCGAAAAATTCACCGATCGCGCCAAGGGCTTCCTGCAAGCCGCGCAAACTCTCGCCATCCGCCTCAATCACCAGCGCATCAGCCCGGAGCATGTGCTGAAGGCCCTGCTGGAGGATGAGGAG
>CAIXXP010000286.1 GCA_903923465.1 uncultured Sphingomonadales bacterium
AAGGGGTGCAGGGGACGAGTCCCCTGCTACTTCCTGCTACTTCCTGCTACTTCCTGCTACTTCCCGCTACCCTGCTGCCCCGCTACTTCCTGCCACCTCCCGCCGCTTCCCTGCCACTTCCCTACTTCTTCCCCCCGTCCTCCCTAAACCCCGCCCAAAAACCCCCGCTCAAACCGTCGCCACCGGCGTCGCCGGCGATCCCACCGCCCCGGGCAGACGCAAGGGCGGCGCGGTCAGCAGGCAGGCGCTGCGCCCGGCCTTCAGCAGCCAGCGCGAGAGTTCCCCCAGCCGCCAGATCTCGCCGAGGTGGATGCCCAGCTTGAACAGGCACAGCTCGTGCAGCGGCAGCATGGTGTGGTCGCCGGCCTCGCAGTCGGCATAGCCGAAGCCCTCCACCGCCTGATTATCGGAGCAGATCGCCACCAGCCCGGATGCGGCGATCCAGTTGCGCAACCGCTCGCAGCGCCCATCCAGCACCGCGCCCACGGTCTTCATCGCATCGCCCGGCTGCTTCCGCGCCGCCAGCAGCGCATCGTCCAGCCCGGTGTGCAGCAGCAGGAAGTCGCCGGTACGCAGCTCGGCCTTCTGCGCCCGCATCGCCTGCTCCAGCATTTCGAGGTTCACCCAGGTGCGCCCGGTGCCAAAATGCTCGGCCAGGCTGACGACCACCGCCCGCCCCTGCGCGCAGGTGGTCGCCAGGTTTTCGATGCCCAGCGCCTTGGCATGGGGGTCGACGCCCTCGCTGCTCCCCACCACATCCTCCCCGGCGCGATAGCCGTTGTAATAGACGATTTCCTCCACCCCATCGCCATCCGCGTCAAAGCGCCCGCCCCAATGCGCCAGCGAATCCCACTGGGTGGAATATTGCAGACACATCACCACGCCATCGTCGCACACCACCCCGCGCGGGGTCTCGGTGCCGATGCCCATGGGCATGTTGTACATCTCCCCCTCGCCCTTGGGCGGCTTGGTCGAGAACAGGCGCGGCGGCCGGCGCGATGTCCGCTCCCCCTCGCCGCCCGGGTAATCCAGCGGCATGGAAAGGCAGAAGGCGATGCCCTCCTTCGCCTCGGCCAGCGCGGCCCGGCGCAGCTCCGGGGTAATCAGGTTCATCCGCCCGATCTGGTCGTCAGGGCCAAAGTCGCCCCAGTTCGATCCCTCCGGCCGCCGCGTCCACCGCGCACCATTGCTCGCCATGCCGTCTCTCCCGCTGTGTTCTGCGCCGGATGGTACGCCCCTGCCCCCACCCGTCAAGCCGCCCACACAGCTTGCACCCTCCCCCCCCGGCTGCTAGTCGCCCGAGCCATAAAACCCGCTGCCCATCAAACCTGCCTAACCGCCGGAGCCAAACCCCGTGACCTCCCCCAAGCACCCCGAGACCCATCGCGCCGCCCCCAAGAAGGTCGTCCTCGCCTATTCCGGCGGTCTGGACACCTCGGTCATCCTCAAGTGGCTGCAAGTCACCTATAATTGCGAGGTCGTCACCTTCACCGCCGATCTGGGGCAAGGCGAGGAACTCACCCCCGCGCGCGAGAAGGCCGTGCTCATGGGCGTCAAGCCCGAACACATCTACATCGATGATCTGCGCGAGGAATTCGTCCGCGATTTCGTTTTCCCGATGATGCGCGCCAACGCCCGCTACGAGGGCGATTACCTGCTGGGCACCTCCATCGCGCGGCCCCTCATCTCGAAGCGCCTCATCGAGATCGCCCGCGAAACCGGCGCGGATGCCGTCGCCCACGGCGCCACCGGCAAGGGCAACGATCAGGTCCGCTTCGAACTCAGCGCCTACGCGCTCGAACCCAGCATCCAGGTCATCGCCCCCTGGCGCGAGTGGGACCTCACCTCGCGCACCGCCCTCATCGCCTGGGCCGAGCAACACCAGATCCCCGTCCCGAAAGACAAGCGCGGCGAAAGCCCCTTCAGCACGGACGCCAACCTGCTCCACACCTCGTCCGAAGGCAAAGTCCTCGAAGACCCGTGGAACGAAGTCCCCGACTACGTCTACTCGCGCACCGTCAACCCCGAGGACGCCCCCGACCAGCCGGAATACATCACCATAGACTTTGAACGCGGCGACGGCACCGCCCTCAACGGCGAGGCCCTCAGCCCCGCCACCCTGCTCGCCGCCCTCAACGATCTCGGCCGCAAACACGGCATCGGCCGCCTAGACCTCGTCGAAAACCGCTTCGTCGGCATGAAGTCGCGCGGCATGTACGAAACCCCCGGCGGCGAAATCTACGCCCGCGCCCACCGCGGCATCGAAAGCATCACCCTCGATCGCGGCGCCGCCCACCTCAAGGACGAGCTCATGCCCAAATACGCCGAGCTCATCTACAACGGCTTCTGGTTCGCCCCCGAACGCGAAATGCTGCAAGCCGCCATCGACCACAGCCAAACCAAAGTCACCGGCACCGTCCGCCTCAAACTCTACAAGGGCAGCGCCTCCGTAGTCGGCCGCAAATCCCCGTTCTCGCTGTATAGCGAACGCCACGTAACCTTCGAAGACGACGCCGGCGCCTACGACCAAAAAGACGCCGCCGGCTTCATCAAACTAAACGCCCTCCGCCTCCGCCTCCTAGCCAACCGCGACAAGTAAGACTCAGGGAAAAGGGAAAGGTGCGAGGGTGTTACACCCTCCGCTCCCATTACTGTCCACGTCGCTACTTTTGGGGTAAAAGGGCAAATGCGCACGGTGGCGGAGCATCAGCCAAGCCCTCTGGTGAATGATTATTTGCTAACGTTAACCTTAGCCATGTCGATGCCCCTCCCGACCCCTCAGTATACACATAGGCGGCAAGGACTGCTGATCGGCCGGGAGCGGTCAGCAGATAATATCGCGTGTAATCGTTCAAGGAACCGACTTGACAGAGCAATTTAGCGCTGAAGTCTTGGCTCCTAATCGCCTCGTCTGCCGTAAATGTGCAGTTGTCGTAGATGCTGCCAAAGCAGCCATCCGCAGGACCATTACCACCTGGCGTAATGAACCGCCCCGGGATTGCCGGAGGCCCCAACTCCTGAGAGGAAGGGCCTGTTATGAGCAAGACAACGAACAAGTTTGCACCCGAGGTTCGCCAGCGAGCGGTGCGCATGGTGCTGGATCACGAGGGCGATTATCCATC
>CAIXXP010000287.1 GCA_903923465.1 uncultured Sphingomonadales bacterium
CGGTTCCAGTCGGCACCCCCGGCGAGATCGTCTCGATTGGCCCCGACCTGTGCAAGGGCTATCTCGACCCCCAGCAGAATCTGGCGAGCTTTGCCGCCGACGGCTGGTTCCACACCGGCGACATCGGGGTGATGGATGACGAAGGCTATCTGCGCATCGTCGACCGCAAGAAGGACATCATCATTCGCGGCGGGGAAAACATTTCCTCAAAAGAAGTTGAGGATGTGCTGACCCGGCATCCGGCCGTGGCCGAAGTGGCGGCCGTGGCCTGGCCCGACGAGCGATTGGGCGAGCGGGTCTGCGTTTTCGTGAAGCCGAACCCGTCCGCGACCATCGACCTGGCCATGATCGCCGATCACTTTGCCACCTCGGGCGTGGCCCGCCAGAAGGCGCCGGAGCGGCTGGTCATCCTTGACGAATTTCCCCGCGCGCCGGCCGGCAAGATCCTGAAGACGCAACTGCGCGAACGCGCCCGCCTGCTCGCCCGAAGCGACGACTAGGGCAGTGCGCGCGAGCTCTCGCCGGCATTGCACGCCAAATTCGCCGCCCGCCGCCAAGCACGGTTTACGCGAGGCCCGGCAGTGTTCAAGGTAGCGCAATAGCGGAGGCCGGAATTGGCCTGCCGTGGATGAGGGGCTGAAAATGGACGCGATACAGGAATACAAGATCCGCCGCGACGGCGCGGTGCTGATTTACACGATCGACCGGCAGGCCAAGCGCAACGCCATCAACCGCGCCATGTTTGAAGCGCTGACCGAGGCGGCGCATGATTTCGCCGCCGACCCCGAATTGCGCGTCATGCTGATCGAATCAGAAGGCACCTATTTCTCGGCGGGTTTCGAGATTGCCGACCTCACCCCCGCCGGCCCCGGCGAGGGGCCGACCGGCTTCCGCCGCCGTTATCGCGCCGCGGCCCGGCATGACCTCTATGATTTTTTCGAAGCAATCGAAAAGCCCATCGTCGTGGCGCATCAGGGGCCTTGCGTTGGCGCGGGGCTGGAGATGTCGCTGTCCTGCGATTTCCGCCTGGCCAGCAGTGCGGCGCGCTATTCCCTGCCCGAACTGAACACCGGCATGATCCCCGGATCGGGCGGCACCAGCAGGCTGGTCCGCACCATCGGCGCCCACTGGGCCCGCTGGCTGATCATGGCAAACAACCCGATGGAAGCGGCGCAGGCGCACACCGTGGGGCTGGTGCATGATGTCTATCCGGAGGAGAGCTTCCGCGAGCAGGTCTATGCGTTCTGCCAGAAGATCGCCCAGCATCCGCCCGAAATGATGGGCTCGGCAAAGCTGGCGATCGAGATGGCGCGGGATCTGGACCGTGGACAGGGCCGCAATGTCGAAAGGCTGATCAACAGCAGCCTGAGCGGACGCGAGGAACAGCAGGAGCTGCTGGGCCGGATGCGCGAGCGTTTCGTTAAGTAACGGCGGGCCCGGGAGGGCGCGCGTTGAATTCAGCGTGGCGGCGGTCGCGCTGAATCCACTCCCCCCTCGGGCTAGCCCGCAATCAGGCTGAACACCACCAGGCCGCGCCCGTCGCAATCGCTGAACTCGGCCATCACCGGCGCGCCGACCGCGCAAGGCCCCTGCCCCACCAGACGGGCAAACAGGCGCGGCCCCTCCGCCAACTCGACCACGCCCGCGGTCAGTGGCAGTGCCTCGGCGAAGGCGGGATGGTGCGCCATGTGCAGGCGGGTAAAACTGTGCACGATGCCGGCACCGCTGGCCAGAAACGGGGCGAAACCGCTGCCACCGCAGGCATCACAGACCAGCACGGCCAGATGCACAGTGCCGCAGGCCGTGCACCGCCGCAATTCCAGCCGCTGTGCGTCCAGCGCGGCGAAGAAACCGGCCGATGCGGCATCGGGCTCGGGAATGGGGGGAAAGCTCATGTCACATGCTCCCCTGAACCCAGCAGCATGCCAAGGTGGTAATCGAACCGCCCGCCATCATTGGTGACCAGAGCGGTGCGCGCCCGGGGCACCTGCCTGTCGCCGGCCGTTCCGCGCAATTGCGCCACCGCTTCGGCCACCGGGGTCATGCCTTGCAGGTAATAGCCGGAAAGATGCCCGCCACCCGTATTGATCGGCAGGCGCCCGCCCGGCCCCGCGTTGCCATCGGCATAGGCCTGACGCGCCTCCCCAGCCGGACAAAAGCCATAGGCCTCCAGCGCCAGCAGCGGTGAAATGCTGAAGGCGTCATAGAATTCGCACAGGTCGATGTCTCCCGGGGCCAGCCCGGTTGTGCCGAACAGCGCCCGGGCGGCGGTGGCCCCGCCGTGGTCGAGCTGGCGATCAAACCCCCGGCGGTCCGGTGTGCCGGGATGACCTTCGGCGCAGGCGAGGATATGGACCGGCGGCCGTGCGCCATCTGCCGCCCGCTCGGGCGAGGTGACCAGCACGGCGATGGCGCCATTCACCGGCGCGGCGCAATCGAACAGGCGCAAGGGTTCGGCAATGTAACGGGCGGCGAAATAATCGTCGTAACTGAGCGGCTTGCGGTAAGAGGCCCGCGGATTGAGCGCGGCCCAGCGGCGCGTGGTGATCGCGACATAGGCCAGCACCTCTTCGCCCAGGCCATGCACCGCAAGGTAGCGCATGGCGCTCAGCGCATACATCGCCGCGCCGCCAAACAGGCCGGCGCTATAGCGCAAACCCTCAACCCCGGTGCCCGTTTTCAGGCGCCCGAAGGATGCGCTCATCCGCTTGCCGGGGATGACCGGGGTATCGGCGAACACGCAGGCCACTGTTTTGGCGGCCCCGGCGGAAACCGCCAGAGCGGCCAGCTGGATCGCCGCCAGCGCGCTCGCGCCCTCGCACAGCGCGATGCGGTTGAGCGCCAGATCCCGCAGGCCCAGCGCCCGCTGCAGGTCCAGCCCGAGCACTGAATCGCCGGCGGCACTCGTCCGGCATACCACGAGGCCGTCGATCGTCGACACCGGCAGCCCGGCGTCATGCGCTGCCGCCACAACGGCCTGACGCGCCAATTCCGCCGGTGGGGGCGTCGCCTCCCGCGTCAGGCCGGCAAGGCCGAGCCCGACAATCGAGGATTTCATGCCCGTCGCTCCGCGTCAGATCAGGAACGCGAGGGTGCCGATCGGCCCTTCCGCGTCGACCAGATTGATCGTCTTGCGCTTCATGCGGAAAGTTTCACCCTCGGGCACCAGCACATGCGTGGTGCGCCCCGCCCAGAAATACTGCTCGCCGCGGCGCGCTTCCATCAGCATGAAGTTGGAATGGGTGACCACCTCGCCCTCGCCCGGCTCGATCTCGATGTTCGAGATGATGCGGCGCAAGCCCGATTGCGGGCTCTGGGCGTGGCGCAGCCCGGTGTTCAACTGGCGGATGCGGCTGGCGATGCGGGCGCGGTTGTCATAGATATAGGACACTTCCGTCTGCGGATCGGCGCCCTGGCGCATCGGCACCCAGTAGAGCGCGTCCTCATCATCCCAGAGTGCCTCCCACTCCAGATAACGGTGCTCGTCCGCCAGCAGGGCCTCGCGATAGAGGAAGCGCGTGATACGTTCGGTCAGGGTTGCCTGTTCAAGCGTTGCCACTGTCATTACGCCGCCTCCTGACCTTCGGCCATGGTGGCACGGTAATGCCGCCAAAAGCCACGCTGGCTGGTTTCATCCATCAGGCCGGCCTGGGTGATGCCGTTGGGCAGGATTTCCTCCTTGCCCATGCCGCGCGACAGATTGACCCACTCCGGCTCCAGATTGGCGACGCCCATTTGCGTCAGCTCACCGATTTCGGCATCGTCGGCGATGAGGAACCCCGCCGGCCCCAGCGCGCCTTCGCAGCGGCGCAGGGTGCGCGCATTGAGTTCCTCGGCGCCCTCAAGGAACACCGGGCAGGTATACTGAATAGATTGCGTCGGGCTGACCGGCTCGATCACCATGATGTTCATCTCGGCCAGCGAGATATTGGGGAACAGCATCGAGTGCGGCGGGCCACCGATCAGGCGCCGGCGGGCCTCGTCCTCGCCATAGGCATCCTTCATCGCCTGAACATATTTTGGCAGGCGCGCGGGATCGATGCCGCCGGTCCAGCGGAACAGGCGGTCGTTAGCCTCCAGATAGTCGCGGGTGTGGTCGATATCCGTGTGCCCATTGCCGAAATCGCGCACGCGGGTGGCCGATTTCGGCTTGCGGTCGCGCACGGTGGCGAAGGTCTGGTTGGCCTTCAGCAGCGAACCATGCGTCATCGGGGCATGATAGCCATCGACCTGGTTCTCGACGATCATCTTCCAGTTGGACCGCATCTTGTGCTTGATCCAGCCCGCGTTCAGCTTGATGCG
This sequence comes from uncultured Sphingomonadales bacterium, assembly GCA_903923465.1. Taxonomy (GTDB): domain Bacteria; phylum Pseudomonadota; class Alphaproteobacteria; order Sphingomonadales; family Sphingomonadaceae; genus Novosphingobium. The sequence goes on from CAIXXP010000287.1 coordinate 4,303, forward strand.
GCCCACCGGCGAGAGCCCGAGCAGGCCGTCTATCAGCTCGGTTGCCCGGCCCAGATGGTCCCGCAGTGTCTTGCCGTTGGGCACCAGATTGGCGAAAATGAAGCCGCCATAGCTATCCATGCGCGCCACCCGGGCCAGACCGGCTTCGGCCTTGTTGAAGCCTTCCGGATAGGCTTCCTCGTCGGGCACGCCGATCAGGCGGCCATCCAGCGAGAAAGTCCATGCGTGGTATGGGCAGGTCAGGCGCGGGCGGTGGCCGGAATTGGTTTGGCACAGCACCGCCCCGCGATGCGAGCAGCGGTTATAGTGGATGTGGATCTCGCCCTTGTTGTCGCGCGTGACCAGCAGCGACTGGGTGCCCACCTTGCGCACGACAAAATCGCCGTTGTTGGGCAATTCGCTCTCATGCGCGACGAAGCTCCACCCGCGGTGGAAGATATAATCCATCTCCCGCGCGTAAATTTCGGGGTTGGTGTAGAGCGAGCCATGCACCCGTCCGTCCTGGACGAGATGGGCGAAGTCCAATTGCTCGGCCAATTGCCTGGAAAGTGCCGGTGCCGTTGCCATCACGCCTGTTCCTTCTCGATCGACCAGGGCAACATCCCCGGCTGGGCGAAAATCGCCTGAATTGCCCGCTTGTCGAGTTTGTCGGTATTCCCGCGCGGCAAGGCTGGCAGAATTGCAATGTGCTTGGGGACTTCAAACTTCGACACCGCCTCGCGGCAATGCGCGTCGATGTCGTGGGCGGTGAGCGTGGCGCCGGCAGCCAGTGTTACCGCCGCGACAACCGCCTCGCCCCACTGTTCGTGCGGCATGCCAACCACGGCCACTTCGGCCACGCCCCGGCACTCGGCGATGGCGTTCTCCACCGCGTTTGGATAGACGTTGAAGCCGCCGGTCACGATCATATTGTGCTGCCGGTCGCCCAAAAAGACGTAGCCGCGCCCGTCCATCGTGCCAAAGTCGCCCGTCTTCAGCCATTTGCCATAGACGGTGCGCTCGCTGAGTTCGGGCAGGTTGAGATAGCCCTGCATCACGGTATCGCCGCCAATCCACACCAGCCCCAGTTCGCCGCGCGGCACCTCTTTGCCGTCCTCGTCGCGAATTTGCAGGTCGGCATGGGGCATGGCCCGGCCGATGGAACGAAGCAGGTCGGGTTCGCCCGCCAGCGCCTGCTTGTGGCCCACATCGTCGAGCAGCGCGACCGATCCGGTGGATTCCGACACGCCGTAGCGGTTGAGGAATTCGCAGCCAATCGTCGCATAGGCATCGCGGATGAGCGCGGGGGTCGCGGGCATGGTGCCATAGCAAACCTGCCGCAGCGACGAGATATCCCAATGGCCGGCCTTCACGTCATCGACGATGCGCCGCAACATGGTTGGCACCACCGTGACTGTGGTGACGCGGTGCTCCTCGATCTTGTCGAGGAAGCGTTCGGCGTTGAAGTTTTCCAGCACGGTGGTCATGCCGGTGATAATGTTCATGCACATGGTGTTGATGTTGATGCCGGCCGGATTGGTCACGTAAATCCGGACATCCTGCTTGGTGTAGCCATTCACCATGTTGTTGAACACCAGCGAGGTGAGCAGGTTCCGGTGGCTGAGCAGCACGCCCTTGGGGTTGCCCGTGGTGCCCGAGGTATAGCCGATTGCCCCCAGGGCATCCTCGTCCAGCTTCGGCAGATCGGGCGCGGCGCTGGTGCTGGCGATCAGATTTTCGTAATCGAGCGGCAGGTCATGCGCGCCGCCGAAGCCGATCAGGATGCGCCCTTCCGCCGCCAGTTCCTCGAAATGCGCCGCCAGTTGCGGCACGCATTGCGCCTCGATGAAGATGGTCCGCGCGTCGCAATCGCGGATGACGTGCATCATCTCGCGCGTCGAATAGCGCCAATTGAGCCCCGCCCGCACAGCGCCGGACTTCAGGCAGGCGAACCAGTGTTCGGCCACCTCGATCCGGTTGTGCGACAGGATGGCGGTGCGCACGCCCTGCCCCACGCCCATTTCCTGCATGACCCGCGCCAGCTGATCGGAGCGACGGTGCATCTCGGCCCAGTCGCTGCGGCGGTCGGCATCGATATAGGCAATGTCGCCTGGAAATTTATCGGCACAGCGCCGCACGAAATCGCGAAGGAACATTATTTTCCTTTGAACTCCCGACGATCACGACAAATCATCGCCATCGATGCACCAGCCCTATTGCCGCCGCCCCCGCCGGGCTAGGCGCGAGATACTTTGCACGCCATTGCAATTTTCAATGGCCAGAGGCATTGCGGGCTTGGCGGCCGGGCGGCAATGGCTTTTCCTATGGCATCATGGGCAATTCCCTTCTGGCCGAGACTCTGCGAAGCGGCAAATAGTGCCGGGCGAAGCGGCAAGCAGTGCCGGGCGAAGCGGCAAATGGTGCCGGGCGAGGCGGCAATGGTGCGAAGCATGACGAACACATTCAAACGGGCGCTGGCGGCGGGTCAGGTGCAGATCGGCCTGTGGCAGGGCCTCGCCTCTCCCTACTGCGCGGAAATCTGCGCCGGGGCCGGGTTTGACTGGTTGTTGTTCGATGGCGAGCACAGCCCAACCGACATCCCGAACCTGTTGGCCCAATTGCAGGCGGTAACGGGCACGGGCGCCCACGCCATCGCCCGCCCCCCGGTCGGCGAGGCCCATCTGATCAAGCAATACCTCGATCTCGGCTTCAACACCCTGCTCATTCCCATGGTCCATTCCGGGTCGCAGGCCGCCGAACTGGTCCGGGCCTGCCGCTATCCGCCGGAAGGGATGCGCGGTGTCGGCATGAGCCGCGCCTCGCGCTGGGGCCGGGACGCCACCTATTACGCCGAGGCCAATCGCGAGACCTGCCTGCTGGTGCAGATCGAATCGCGCGAGGGTCTCGCCAATATCGCCGAGATATGCGGGACCGAGGGCGTGGATGGTGTGTTCATCGGCCCCGCTGACCTTGCCGCGTCGCTGGGCCACCTGGGCGCACCGGGGCATCCCGAGGTCATCGCGGCGATCGAGGGCGCCATCGCCGCGATCCGGGCCGCCGGCAAGGCGCCGGGAATATTGACCGCTGACCCGGCGCTGGCGCAGCGCTATATCGAGCAAGGCTGCCTGTTTGTCGCGGTGGGCACGGATATGAGCCTGCTCGCCCGGGCGACGGAATCGCTGGCGGGTGCATTCAAGGATCGGCAGGCCGTGACGGGCACCTCTACCGGCCCTTACTAACTGCGGCGGGGGTATTACTCTCCCACTGGTCAAAGCGCCCGCCCCCTCGCCGCATGCGTCAGCCCATCGCCGCGCCGGGCGGGGAAGTCGCGTTTCGCCCTACCGCCCCGCCGCCTTGCAGGATTGAACGCAGTTGTCTGCTCACCCCGTCCAGCCCGGCGCTGTTGCTGAGGGCTGCCACGTATCTGTCGGGCCGCAGGATTATGAACTCGTCGGACGGGCGCGCCATGATCCAGTCGCGGAAGGCGCCGGACACATCGTCCAGCACGATGGTGCCGGGCGAACTGACGATGCTGTCCGGATCGCTCCGCGACTTCATGACCATGACAAGGCTGGCACCACAGCCTTGCCAGTATTCCAGCTCGGCGGGGCTGAGGGCCTGCGCGGGGTCCTTGTTGAACCCGATAATGGCAAACCAGTTGCCGATGGCGTCGTCCAGCTTGACCCGCTTGCGCGCCGTCGTTTCCACCACGGGCTGCATGAACATGCGGCCAACCGGGCTGCCCTTGTCGGGCGGGCCCTGGTGAACGACAATGCCCTGCGTATAGCGCGGCAGTGGCTTGAACTTCATTTGCAGAATATAGTCGCGGATGTTCGGAAAGCCGTGAATGATCCGGAAAAACCCCAGCCGGAAGGCCTCGGTGACCTTGTTGATCGGCGCGTAAAACGAACCTAGCATGGTGGCGAATTTCACCATCGTGGTCGCGTGGTCGCGCCTTTCCACATCATAGCTGGCCAGAATGGCGGGAGAGGCGCGCGCCGACAGCACCGCCGCCAGTTTCCAGCTCAGATTTGTCGCGTCACGCAGCCCCGCATTCATGCCCTGGCCGAAGAACGGCGGGGTAAGATGCGCCGCATCGCCGGCCAGAAACACCCGGCCGGATTGAAAATTCTCGGCAATGCGGGAATTGTGCCGGTAAATGCGGCTACGCGTGGTTTTGGGCTTTGCGCCGGGCGGCAGCAGCGGCGCCAGCAAGCGCTGCACCGCCTCGGGCCGTTCCATCTGCTCGTCGGTTTCGTCCTTCATCAGGCGAAACTCGTAGCGCCGAAATCCGTAGGGAAGATCGATTTCCATGTGGGGTCGCCTGGGGTCGCAGAACACCGCGGAATAGGGCGCGAATCTTTCGTCACCCTCCACATCCACAACCAGCCACCGCCACTCATGGGTATGGCCTACCAGCGCTATGTCGAGCTGCTTGCGAATGGTGCTGCGGCCACCATCCGCGCCGACAAGATATCGGGCGCCGTATTCGGCGATGCTCCTATCCGGGCGCTGTACGCGGGCCGTCACCCCCGAATCGTCCTGGGTGAGACCCGTCACCTCGCACCCCAGCTCCATCCGCACGCTGGGATAGCGAGACAGCCCGTTGCGCAGCGCGACCTCCGTTAGCGGCTGGATGAACAGGCTGCGGCGCGGCCAGCCAAACGGCTGGCCCTGCGGGTTGACCTGCGCAAAGCACCGCCCCCGCGAAGAATAGTAGCGCAGGGGCGTGTTTTGAATCATGTCGCGCTGAATCTCTTCGGCGAGACCCACCGTTTGATAGGACCGCAGCGCCTCATCATCGATACCCACCGCGCGGGGATAATCGATAATCTCGGGGGCCCGGTCGAGAATGATCGTGCTGATGCCATACATGCCAAGGTGATTGGCGATCGTCACCCCACAGGGGCCCGCCCCGACGATGATGACGTCCGCGGATGCATGGGACATGATAGGCTTCCTCCAAAAGCAGGTAGATTCCTGCGCGGGATTATCGGTTTAGGGCTCCCGCTGCCGGGCTGTTTTGCGGCGGCAAGGGCGCCGATGCAAGCCACGCCCGCAGACCAATCTCAGCGGCGGCCCGCGCAAGGCGCTTCCCCGCGCGCCGGCCCGCCACCCGGCCCCACCCACGGGCAACAGAAAGGGCCCGCCACTTGCGCGGCGAGCCCTCTCGTTGCTGTGGTTTAGTGCTGGGCTGGTCAGTAATTGCCCTCAAGTAGCTTCTTCAAATTGGAGGACATCACCTTCTTCTGGTCGCCCACCGACAGTTCCTTGATGTCGGAGAAGAAGTCCAGCGGACGCGCCAGGCCTTCCGGGTGCGGCCAGTCGCTGCCGAAGCAGATGTTGTCGATGCCGATATGCTCGGCCAGTTCCGCCACGGAATCCTCGTAGAAGGGCATCACCGAGATATGCTCGCGGAAAGTCTCGACGGGGCTGCGCTTGAACTCCGAGGGCAGCTTGCGGAAGGTGCGCTCCATGCGCTTCAGCAGCGGCGCGATCCAGGCCGAGCCGCTCTCCGTCACCAGCAGGCGCAAGCCGGGGTGGCGATCAAACACGCCATCGCAGATCAGCATGGTGATCGAATCCTCGGCGGCGCGGCCGATGGAGTCGAACACGTCCCGTGCCGCCGCTTTCTCGAAAGCGCGATCCTCGCCAGTCGTGCTGCCCGACCATTCGCGATAGATCCGGTCGTAATTCGAATCCGACACGTGGTTATTGATCAGCACCTTGGCTTCGGCACAGCGGGCCCAGAAAGGATCGAACACCTTGTCGCCCGGCGAGCGGGTGCCGTTGGCGGTGGGCACGGGGGCCGGGCGGATGAGCACCTGCTGGCAGCCGGCCTTCAGCAGGAATTCCAGCTCCTTCACCGCACCCTCGGGATCGGCCAGGCTGATGGCACCGACGGGGAACTGGCGGCCATTGCCAAAGCCATATTCCTCGGCCACCCACTGGTTGAGCGAGTGCATCAGCGCCATGGTCAGGTCGGTCTGATGCCCGAGGCGAACCTCGACCACCGAGGCCAGCGTCGGGAAGATAATGGCGGCATGAACGCCCAGCTCGTCCATCATTTTGAGATGCGCGGGGCCGCTATGGAAAGCCTCGATGGACCGCATCGGCGCGCCCGACATCTCGCGCATCGTCAGCCCCTGGGGGTTGTCGGCGCGATAGTAGGGCTCATGCGTGCCGGGGCCGGCCACGACATTGAAGGTGGGGTTGGGGATATAATCGGAAATGACGCCGTCGATTGCCACCTTGGTGCGGCCGTTGGCCAGCGTGACATACTGAAACTTCGCCTGAAACTGCTTGGGCAGATGCCGCAGAAAGGCGTCCGGCGTCTCATAATAGTGATGATCGGCGTCATAGATCGGATAGTCGATCTTCTCCGGCGACTGTGGTTCGCGCTCCAGTATGGTGGCCATTGGTCAATCCTCCCGCAAAACTTGATGTGACTTCAGTTTTAGGCAGGCGGCAGCGGCAATCCTTGATCCTGATCAAAAATTGGGGGCACCGGCGCGCATTGGCCCTGCACGCGGCCCCTCCCGGGCGCCGGGCAAAACCGGCTGCCATTGCCCAAACCTATCGCCGGTCAACCCATTTGCCGCTCGCACCGCGCTGGTCGCCATTGCACAGTGCCGCTCGGCCTGTGCCCGTACCGCAGCGGGCCCCATAAATGGCGTGTTTTGGAAATCGTTGGCGGAGAGACATGTTGCAAGCATTAGCCATTCCGCAGGACGGCCGGGCCAGATCGCTCGCGCCGGTTGTCGATGCGCTGGGCACGAGTGGCTTCGAGATGGAGACAATGCGCCTGTTGAACGCGATGACGGGCGCGGAACACTACAGCGTTTATCGCATGCGCGACGGCCATGCCAAATTTCTGGGAGGCGCCAGCATCCGTGGGCGCCATGCGATGCACTCGACGCTGAAGAGCAACCGCTGGCCACAACGCACCTTCGTCGAGCTGCACCGCGCCGGGGAATTTGCCCGCGGCTGCGCCAACGCCGTGGTGCTGCACCCCGGGATCGAGGAGATCGAC
>CAIXXP010000288.1 GCA_903923465.1 uncultured Sphingomonadales bacterium
ACACTGAGGGGTGGTTGGGTGGGGGTGCGGGCTTGGGCAAGCAAGGCAAAGCTGGATAGCTTTGCCGCACCCAACTAAAGACTCGCTCTTCCCCCCTTGACCCGGGGCCAACCCCGCGCCACTTGAAGGCGATGACCGAAACACCGCCAGACAGCCTGATCCCCTACGACGAAATCGTGCAGGAAGCCCTGCGCGCCGTGGTGGGGCGTGTGCTGGGGCAGGTGGAGGCCGGGGGCGGCGAGTTGCCGGGTGCCCATCATTTCTACATCACCTTCAAGACCCATGCGCCGGGCGTCTCCATTCCGGCCAGCCTGATCGCCCGCTTCCCCGACGAGATGACCATTGTTCTGCAGAACAAGTTCTGGGACCTGGCGGTGAGCGACAGCGGCTTTTCCGTGGGGCTGACCTTCAGCGGCGTGCCGGCCAAGCTGGCGATTCCCTTCTCGGCGATTACCGCCTTTGTCGACCCGGCGGTGGATTTCGGCCTGCAGTTTCAGGCCGCCGACGCCGATCTGGACCCCGAGCCGCATGACGACGCGGAAAATGATTCGCCCGATGGCCCCCACGATTCCGGGCGCGCCGCGCCGGTCGAGGATGGCTCGAACGTGGTGACCGTGGATTTCGGCAAGAAAAAATAAGCTCCCCTCGCCCGTGCATTGGGGGGCAGTTGTTGAGGGATAGAGGAATGGTGGATAACCGGCTGCTGGCGCGCATGTTGCGCCACAATGGCACCCGACTGGTGGACGCCACCGTCTCGCGCCTGCTGCCCGACCCGGCCCGGCCGCAAAACCCCTCGCTGGGGCGCCGCATCGCGCAAGGCGCGCTGCTGCGCATTGCCACGCGATCCGTGCCCGGGGCGATTGTGGTGGGTGGCGGCCTGCTGGCCCGGCATCTGCACCTGGCGCGGCGGGCCAAGGCCGCGCGCGAGGCGGCCGAGGGGCCTGTCGGCGGGCCGCCGGCCTCGGGCGGGGCGGAATAGGATTCGCGCCTGATTGTCGGGGGCAGCGCTGTTTCGGGCGCCGGCCGGTCTTGATCCCGCGGCCACTCTGCCGCAAAAGCGCGCATGGCCAGCAACACTTCTCCCTTCGCCTCAACCCAGCCCGCCAGCGCCGGATCCGATGTCGCCGGAGATGTGCTGCACCGGCGCGGGCTGATGTTCATCCTCTCCTCGCCTTCCGGCGCGGGGAAAACCACCATCGCCCGCCGCCTGCTGGCCGAGGACGGGCATGTCGCCATGTCGGTTTCGGCCACCACCCGGCCGATGCGGCCCGGCGAGGTGGATGGGGTGGACTATCACTTCATCACCCCCGAGGCGTTCGAGCGCATGGTGGCGGCCGGCGAATTCCTCGAATGGGCCCATGTTTTTGGCCATTCCTATGGCACGCCCAAGGCGCAGGTGAAGGCCGGGCTGCGCGAGGGGCAGGATTATCTGTTCGATATCGACTGGCAGGGTTCGCAGCAGTTGCACCAGAAGCTGGAGCGCGATGTGGTGCGGGTGTTCATCCTGCCGCCGAGCATCGACGAGTTGCGGCGGCGCCTGACCGGGCGCGGCACCGACAGCCCGCAGGTGATATCGCAGCGCATGGAGCGCGCGCGGGCGGAGATCAGCCACTGGGATGGCTATGACTATGTGGTGGTGAACGACGATATCGATGTGTGCTTTGCCAAGGTGAGCCAGATTCTGGCGGCCGAGCGCATGCGGCGGACGCGCCAGACCGGGCTGATCGATTTCGTGCGCGATTTGATGGAATAGGGGGAGTCTTTGATTAGTGCGGCAAAGCTATCCAGCTTTGCCTTGGCTTGCCCAAGCCCACACCC
>CAIXXP010000289.1 GCA_903923465.1 uncultured Sphingomonadales bacterium
CGCGCAACTGCTGCTCACACTGGAAGATCTGGAGGATCGCAGGCGTTATCTGAATGCCACCGCCACGCTGGCGCGGCTGCTGGATGCAGGCGCCGTGCCGGTGATCAACGAGAATGATTCGGTGGCGACGGAAGAAATCCGCTTTGGCGACAACGACCGGCTGGCCGCGCGCGTGGCGCAGGCGGCGCGGGCCGATGCGGTGCTGCTGCTCTCCGATGTTGATGGCCTGTATGACCGCCATCCGGGCGAGGCGGGGGCGCAGCGGCTGGGCGTGGTGCAGGGGGTGACGCCGGAGATACGGGCGATGGCCAGCCCGCTCTCGGGCTCGGGCATGGGCTCGGGCGGCATGGCGTCGAAATTGCAGGCGGCCGAGATTGCCGAGCTGGCGGGTATCGCCCTGGTCATTGGCAGCGGGCTGCATGCCGCGCCCATCGCCCGGGTGGTGGAGCAGGGCGAGGGCACGCTGTTCCTCCCCCGCGCCGGCAAGGGCAAGCGGGCGGCCGCGCGCAAGGTGTGGCTGGGCGGCCGGCTGCGGCTGAAGGGCAGCCTGACCGTGGATGCGGGCGCTGCCAAGGCATTGACGCAAGGCTCCAGCCTGCTGGCGCGCGGCATTCTGGCGGCCGAGGGGCAATTTGCGCGCGGCGATGCCGTCGCCATTCGCGACGAGAGTGGCGCGGTGCTGGCGCATGGTCTGTCGGAATATGACGCCGCCGAATGCGCCGCCCTGATCGGGCACCATTCGAGCGAACACGCGGCGCTGCTTGGCTATGCGCCGCGTTCGGCCATTGTGCACCGCGACCAGCTCGTGCTGCTGTGACAGTGGGGGTGGCGGGCGAGCAGGTGAAAACCGGCGGGCAGGCGCGCATTGCGCTCACCGGCGCCACCGGCTTCGTCGGGCAGGCGTTGCTGGATCTCGCCGTTGAGCAAGGCCTGATGGTCGACGCGCTGACCCGCCGGGGCCAGCCCCGCCGCGAGGGTGTCATCTGGACCAGGGGCGACCTTGCCAACCGTGACGCGCTCCGGGAGATGATGCTGGGCGCGGAGGTGGTGATCCATGTCGCCGGCGTGGTGAACACGCCGGATCCGGCCGAATTCGTGGCGGCCAATGTCTCGGGCACGCTGGCGGTGCTGGAGGCGGCGCGGGCAGCGGGGGTGCCGCGCTTCATTTATGTCTCGTCGCTTTCCGCCCGCGAGCCGGCGCTGTCGCGCTATGGCGAGAGCAAGGCGAGGGCCGAGATGCTGGTGCGGGCCAGCGGGCTGGATTGGACCATCGTGCGCCCGCCGTGGATCTATGGGCCGGGCGATCGCGAGACGCTCGACATGTTCAAGGCGGCGCAATGGGGTCTGGTGCCGGTGCCCGCGGCGGGGCGCACCTCGCTGATCCACGTGGCCGATCTGGCGCGGCTGCTGCTGGCGCTGATCCCCGGGGGCGAGGACATCACCTTTCGCACCTTCGAGCCGGACGACGGCCGCCCCGATGGCTGGGAGCACGGGGACCTGGCCCGGGCGATCGGTGCCGCCGTGGGGCGGCGAGCGCGGGTGGTGCGGCTGCCCGATTGGCTGATGCGCCTGGCAGCGCGTCTGGATGGGACGCTGCGCGGCCGCAAGGCCAAGCTGACGCTGGACAGGGTGGGCTATATGATCCACCCCGACTGGGTGGTGGGCGCCGATGCGCGTGTGCCGGAGGCCGTGTGGGTGCCGCAGGTGGAGAGCGGCGGCGGCCTACGCACGACAGCGGATTGGTATCGGCGCGAGGGGTGGCTTTGAGCGTTAGGCGGCGCTTAAGGTGGGCTTAAGGGGGCATTAAGCCGGTAAGCTGCGAGGGACTCGTCCCTCGCGCTCCCATTACTGTCTTCGTCGAGCGTGACCTCAGCGTCGTGCCCCGCTGCGAAGCGGCGTTTAGTGCCTGCGGCGCGGCGGGGTTGCGCCAAGTGTGAGATGGCGCGCGAGGCGGCACCCCCCTCGCACCTGTCTCTTACCTCTTTCGCCCCTCAAAATACCGGATCAAACTCCGGCGGCAGGTCGCCATCGGGGCCTTCCTGGCCGGGCAGGTGGATGCCGCATTCGGTCTTGTCCCAACCGCGCCAGCGTCCGGCGCGCGGGTCCTCGCCCGGGGCGACCTTGCTGGTGCAGGGCGAGCAGCCGATCGAGGGGTAGCCCTCGGCTACCAGCGGATGCGCGGGCAGGTCGTGCTCGGCGAAATAGGCGGCGATGTCCTCGGCGCTCCAGCTGGCCAGCGGGTTCACCTTCAGGCGGCCGGCGGCGTCGGCGCGGTCGATCTCGAAGCGGGGCAGGCCGGCACGGGTGTCCGACTGGAAGCCCTTGCGCCCGGTGATCGAGGCGTCGAATCCGGCCATGGCCTTGGCCAGGGGCACCACCTTGCGGATCTCGCAGCAGCCATCGGGGTCGTAGGACCAGCGCAGCTTGGCCTCGTCCCTGGCGGCCAGAACCTCCGCGTCGGGCGTGAGGTTGATCACCCCGGTCAGCCCCAGCCGGGCGATCAGCAGATCGCGATAGGCCAGTGTTTCGGGAAAATGGCGCAGCGTGTCGAGGAACAGCACCGGCGTTGCCGGATCGATGCTGGCCACCAGATGCAGCAGCACCGCGCTCTCCGCGCCAAAGCTGGAAACCACCGCCACCCGGCCGACCAGCCGCTCGCGCAGCACGGCGGCCAGCAACGCCTGCGTGGAGGCGCCAGCGAACTTTGCGTTCAGCGCTTCCGCGTCCGCCTCGGTGAAGGCGGGGGCGGTGTCGATCCGGTCGACAGCGCGGGCGATGTCGCGGTTCAGGGCGGATGATGGGCTCATGGGCGGCGGGCGGCGTTCAGCGCGCCTGTCCGTGGCGCAGCGTCCAGATCGGTGCGCGGCCATCGGTGCCCAGGCTGTCCGCCGCGGGCTGATAGACATCGCTCCAGCGCGCCAGGGCGGCTTCGGCATCGGCCTCGTTCAGTGTCGCCTCGGGGGCAAAGCTGTCGAAGCCGCAGCGCCGCATGGCACTCAGCTGATCGACGGCAACATCGCCCACCGCGCGCAATTCGCCGAGATAGCCGGCCTCGCGCAGGATGCGGGCGGCGGAATAGCCGCGCCCCTCGGTGAAGGCGGGGAAGTTCACCTCCACCAGCTTCAGGCGGTCAAGATAGGGCAGCAGGTCGCGGGCGTCATCACCCGGCTCCAGCCGCACAGCGACGGCGTTGGTTTGCTGGGCGAAGGAATCCACGGTGACGGCGGGATCGGCCACCGGCTCGTCGGTGCGCAGGCGCAGGTGCTGTTCAACCATTGACGGGCTCCTTGGCGTAGATGGCGTCCTTGAACGGGGCCATGCCGATGCGGCGATAGGTATCGAGGAAGCGCTCCTCGCCCTGCTTGTTGGCCAGATAGACGTCGGTGGCTTTTTCCACCGCGCCGACAATGCCGTCCTCGTCGAAGCCGGGGCCGGTGATCGTGGCCAGCGAGCAATCCGCGCCCTCGCTGCCGCCCAGCAACAGCTGGTAGTTCTCGGTGCCCTTGCGGTCCACACCTAGGATGCCGATGTGGCCGGCGTGGTGGTGGCCGCAGGCATTGATGCAGCCGCTGATCTTCAGCTTCAGCTCGCCCAGCTTTTCGCCCTTGCCATTTTCGGCGAAGCGCTCGGAGATCTTCTGCGCCACCGGGATGGAGCGGGCATTGGCCAGGCTGCAATAATCGAGGCCGGGGCAGGCGATGATGTCGCCGATCTGGTCGATATTGGCGGTGGCGAGATCGGCGGCGACCAGCTTGCTCCACAGGCCGAACAGATCATCCTTGCGCACATGCGGCAGCACGATGTTCTGCGTGTGCGTCACGCGCAGCTCGTCAAACGACAGGTCGCGGGCGAGGTCGGCCATCAGGCGGATCTGGTCGGCGCTGGCGTCACCGGGAATGCCGCCGACGGGTTTCAGGCTGATGCTGACGATGGCATAGCCCGGCACCTTGTGCGGCGCGGTGTTGGCGGCCACCCAGGCGGCGAAATCGGGGTTGGCAAGATCGATGCTTTCGGCAAGGCCGGTCTCGAAGACGGGGTCGGCGAAATAGGTCTTGATCCGCTCCAGCTCCGCCAGCGGCGGTTCGATGTTCAGCGAAAGCAGGTGGGCGAATTCCTCCTCCACCTGACGCGTATATTCCGCCGCGCCCAGTTCGTGGACAAGGATCTTGATCCGCGCCTTGTACTTGTTGTCGCGCCGGCCATAGCGGTTGTAGACCCGCAGGCACGCTTCGGCATAGGTGATGAACTGGTCGAGCGGCACGAAATCGCGGATCAGCGGGGCGATCATCGGGGTGCGGCCCATGCCGCCGCCCACATAGAAGGCCGCGCCGAGCGCACCGGCTTCATTCTTCACCAGCTTGATGCCGATGTCGTGCAGGCGCATCGCGGCGCGGTCGGTCTCGCTGGCGATAATCGCGATCTTGAACTTGCGCGGCAGGGTGAGGAATTCCGGGTGGAAGGTGCTCCACTGGCGGATCAGCTCGCCATAGGGGCGCGGGTCCACC
>CAIXXP010000290.1 GCA_903923465.1 uncultured Sphingomonadales bacterium
AACAACCGACGGCTGCTGGAGCCCATCGGCAACATCCCGCCCGCCGAAGCCGAACAACGATACTACGCCATGCTGGACGACGCCCCCATGGCCGCGTAACTTAAACCAAATGGCCTCCGGCAATCCCGGGGCGGTTCACATTGATCAGAGCGAAATCAAAAAATGGCGCAATTTTAAGGCGCCCTCCTCATAAATTTTGCCCCGCCGTCTCCCGGACCCGTTTCCCAAGGTTGGGTGCGCGACAGCGGAGACCACAACGGCGTCGATTGGCCGATCGGCTGGAATAGGGCGGGCGAGCGCCGGGCTAGTCGCACAGGGTCGCATCGGACGGTGCGCGCGCCGCCCGTGAGGCGAAATCGCGCCCGGTGCTTACTATGTGCTTACTGCCTGGTGGCTCTAGGCAGGGTGTGTTGCCTAAGTATCTGATTTATTGGTCGGGACGAGAGGATTCGAACCTCCGACCCCCACACCCCCAGTGTGATGCGCTACCAGGCTGCGCTACGTCCCGACCGGAGCGGCGGCCTATAGGCAGGCCGGGCGCAGATGGCAAGCGGGGAGAGTTTTTGTTTAATGCGGCAAAGCGCCCCGGCTTTGCCTTGGCTTGCCCAAGCCCACGCCCCACCCAAACACTCATTCGGGGTACGCCCGTGGGTGGTTGGGTGGGGCGTGGGCTTGGGCAAGCGAGCTCCCGGCGGATGCCGGGGGCGCACCCGATTAAGACTCTCCTCCCCGGGGGCGATTCGTTGCCATGCCGGATATTTGCTGCTAGTCGCGCCCACTCCGGCCGGGCAGTCGGCGCGCGCCGCCGGCGCTGGCCATCCCGCCTACCCTATCTTGGCCCGAATTTTCGAAGAGAAAGCCCCGTCATGAGCGTCTCCCTGCTTTCCCTGCTTTCCGCCGGTGCTGCCGCTTCCGGTGCCGCCGAAGGCCCGCCGGCCTGGCTCCAGTTCGCGCCTTTCGCGCTGATTCTGCTGGTCATGTGGTTCATGATCGGCCTGCCCCAGATGCGGCAGGCAAAGGCCCACAAGGCCAAGCTGGAGGTGCTGAAGAAGGGCGATTCCGTGCTGACCGGCGGTGGTTTCATCGGCAAGGTCGTCAAGGTCGACGGCGAATATGTCGAAGTCGAACTGGGCACCAACCTCAAGGTGCGCGCGCTCAAGTCCTCCATTACCGACGTTATCCCGCCCGCCGGCAGCACCCCTGCCAACGACTGAGCGCCGCTAGTCTGGCGACGGGGCAACTGAAGCCTTCCCGCCTGGCCATTCGGCGCCTTCTTCAGGCTTTTTCTATCCGGTTGCCCTGCCACCCCCCTTGTTGTTGAGCCACCTGTCATGCTCGATTTTCCCCGCTGGAAACAGATCTGGTTCTGGTTTGTTGCGCTGGCCGCCTGTGCCGCGGCGTTGCCCTCCATCTTCTCGATGTCGGGCCTGCCCTGGCCCAGCCAACTGCCGGCGCCGCGCATCAACCTGGGGCTGGACCTTGCCGGCGGCAGCCACCTGCTGCTGGAGGCAAACCCCGATCAGGTGGTGAGCCAGCGGCTGGAATCGATGGAAGAAAGCGTGCGCACCCGCATCCGCCTCTCCAATGGCCGGGTGCGCATCGGCGACATCTCCAACAAGGATGGCGCGCTGTCCTTCATGGTGGAATCGCCCGACGAGGTGGACGCCGCCCGCGAGCTGGTATTGCCGTTGACCAGCGGCGCCGGGCTTTCCGGCAAGCGCGACTGGGACATTCAGGTGGTCGATACCACCCGCTTCGTGCTGACCCCCACCAAGGAGGGCGTGGCCCAGGCCGTAAGCGCGGCGATGGACACCGCCGTTGAAGTGGTGCGCAAGCGTATCGACGCGCTGGGCACCCGCGAGCCGACCATCATCCGCGAGGGCGCCGATCGCATCGTGGTGCAGGTGCCGGGGCTGAAGGATCCGCAGGCGCTGAAGAACCTGCTCGGCCAGACCGCCAAGCTGGAATTCAAGCTGGTCGATACCACCGCCAACCCTGCCGATGTGGCCCAGGGCATTGCCGAGCCGGGCGACGAGATCGTACCCTACGCCACCGGCGCCAATGGTGCTGCCACGGCGCCATCGATCGCGGTGAAACGGCTGGGCGGCATCAAGGGCGACGAGTTGACCGATGCCAAGCAGAGCTTCGAGCAGCGCAGCAACCAGCCGGTCGTCTCCATCACCTTCAATCAGGAAGGCGGGGCCAAATTCGCCAAGCTGACCACCGATAACGTCAACCGCCCCTTCGCCATCATTCTCGACGGCAAGGTGCTCTCGGCACCGAATATCAACGAGCCGATCCTCGGGGGCTCGGCGCAGATTTCCGGCAATTTCACGGTGGAGAGCGCCAACAGCCTGGCTATCGCCCTGCGCTCCGGCGCGCTGCCGGTGGACCTGAAGGTGGTGGAAGAGCGCACCGTCGGGCCGGACCTGGGTGCCGATTCGATCCACAAGGGCATTATCGCCATGGTGGTGGGTACCGGACTGGTGGTGCTGCTGATGCTGGTCACCTATGGCCGCTTCGGCGTCTATGCCAATTGCGGGCTGTTCATCAACGTGTTGATGATCCTGGGCATCATGGCCGCCTTGGGCACGACGCTGACCTTGCCCGGCATCGCCGGGTTTGTGCTCACCATCGGCGCGGCGGTGGATGCCAACGTGCTGATCAACGAGCGCATCCGCGAGGAGCGCAAGCGGGGGCGCCGCGTGTTCGCTGCGGTGGAGACGGGCTACAAGGAAGCCAGCCGCACCATCTTCGATGCCAACATCACCCATATCATCGCCGCCACGCTGATGTTCGCCTTCGGCTCTGGCCCGGTGAAGGGCTTCGCGGTGGTGCTGATGATCGGCATCGTCACCTCGGTGTTCACCGCCGTTTTCCTCACCCGCATGTGGGTGGCTCTGTGGCTGCGCAAGGCGCGCCCGGCTGACCTCACCATCTGAGAACGGCCAAATTTTAGAACGGAACGCTGCCATGCGCCTGCTCAAGCTCATCCCCGACCACACCAACATCGGCTTTCTGCGCTGGCAGTGGCCCACCACGATCGTCAGCACGCTGCTGATGATCGCCAGCTGGGTGCTGATCTTCACGCAGGGGTTGAACCTCGGCGTCGACTTTGTCGGCGGCCAGATGATCCGCGTGACCTTCACCCACAGCGTGGCGGCGCCGGTGGCGGCCCTGCGTGGTGAGGTGGCGGCGCTGGGTTATGGCGATCCGGTGATCCAGACCTTCGGCGCGCCCAACGCCATCTCGATCCGCATGCGGCTGCCGCAGGGCACCGACAAGAACGCCGGCCTGGCCGATGTCATGGCCAAGAAGATCACCGCCACAATCAAGGCCGACCATGCCGATGCGCGGGTGGATGGCGTCGATTCGGTCTCGGGCAAGGTTTCGAAAGAGCTGGGCTGGACCGCATTTCAGGCGCTGGGCTTCGCCTCAATCGCCATCTCAATCTACATCTGGTACCGCTTCGAGTGGCAATTCGGCGTGGGGGCGCTGGCCTCGCTGGTGCATGACGTGTCGCTGACGCTGGGCCTGTTTGCCGTCACGCAAATGGAGTTCGACCTCACCACCGTCGCCGCTATCCTCACCGTCATCGGCTATTCGCTGAACGACACGATCGTGGTCTACGACCGAATACGCGAGAATTTGAAGAAATTCCGCAAGATGGACCTGTCCGCCTTGCTGGATCTCTCGGTGAACGAAACGCTGAGCCGCACGGTGATGACCTCGGCAACGATGCTGATCACCCTGGTCGCCCTGCTGCTGCTGGGCCCCAAGGTGATCTTCGGCTTCTCCGCCGCGCTGATCCTCGGCATCTTCGTGTGCACCTATTCGTCGATCTATATGGCCGCGCCCATCCTGATCTGGCTGAAGGTAACCCCCGGCAGCTTCGTGCCCACCGAAACCGCGCAGGAGCGGCAGGAGCGGCTGGCGCGCGAGGGTGCGCGGCCCTGAGGGGGGGTTAGCGAGGGGTTAAGGGCAGGTTAGGTGCGAGGGACTCGTCCCTCGCGCTCCCAATCCTGTCGGCGTGGCGCCACTCCGGCAACCATGCGTCCTGCCGCGAAGCGGCTAAAATGCCTGCGTCGCGGCGGCCTTGCGCGATGCCGAACCCGTGGCGCAACAATGACAGGATTGGGAGCGCGAGGGGGTAACCCCCTCGCACCTGCTACTTCCCCGCCACCCCTTGCCAAAACGCCACCAGCGCCTCGGCATTAGCCTCCCAACTGAACCCACTGACGCAAGCCGCCACCTCACCTTGTGGCACGGGCGCGGCCAGCACCTCGCGCAGGGCGGCGGCGATGGCGGGGCCATTGCGGGCGGCGATGCGGCCGGCGGTGGGGCTGCGGACGACCTCACGCGCGCCACCGATGTCGGGGATAACCAGCGGCGTGCCGCAGGCCAGCGCCTCTATCCACACATTGGCCAGCCCCTCGCGCTCTGACGGGAGCACCACGGCGTCGGCGGCGGAGAGCAGCACCGGCAGCGCATCGTGGCTGATGTGTCCGAGGAAATGCACCCTTTCGGCGAGGCCTGATTGGGCGGCCAGCTTGCGCAAGGGCCCCCCGTCGGCGCCGGTGCCGGCGAGGGCGAGCTGGGCTTGGGGCAGGTCGCGCAGCGCCTCGATGGCGAAGCGCTGGCCCTTGATGGCGATCAGCGCGCCGGGGCACACCACGAGAGGCGCGCTCTCCGGCAGGGTGAGGCCGAGCAGATCCGGCAGGCTCGCCCGGGCCTGATGGCGCGGGGTGACGCGGAATAGCGTGCGGTCAAGGCCGGTGTAGTGGACGGTTATGCGCTCTTCCGGCAGGCCCAGCGCGACCATGTCGCGTTTCAGCGCCTCGGAGACGCTGAGCATGCCCGCGCTGGCCTGTGCCGCCGCGCGGATCTGCGCGAGGGCGCGGGGGCGGGTGCTCCAGTAATGCACATCGGAGCCGCGTGCCTTGATGGTGCAGGGCACGCCCAGCGCCGCCGCGATGTGCATGGCGGCGGGGCCATCGGGGAAGAAGAATTGCGCGTCGACGAGATCAAAAGGCGCCTCGGCATGCAGGCGCCGGGCCAACGGCAACACGGCGCGGGCGATGCGCCCCGGGTTGCTGTCGCCGCCGATGATTGGCAGCAGGCGGAAGCGCGGGTGGTGCACCGTTAGCCCGCCGAGCATTGAGGTGGCGGGGCAGGTGGCAAGAGCGCGATAGGGCGGCCGCAGCGAGAGCGGGAAGGGCGGCAGGCCGATGGGGTTGATCATCGTCAGATCGATCTCGGCACCCGCTTCCGCCAGCCGGCTGACCCCGCGCATCTGGTTCGCGACGAATTTGCCGAAGCCGGGGCGCGGCGGGCAGGGAAACAGGGTGCTGAGCGAGAGGACGCGAAGCATCAGGAATGGCCCGACTGGAGGGATGCGGCAGGTGCAAGCCCACCCATAGCCGACAAAGCCCTAAAGCTTCCTCACCAGCATCTCGGCCACGGCGAGCCAGGCCGGGCTGTCGATGACCACCTGGCGCTGGCCGGGGCCGGGGGGGAGCAGGGCGACGCGGGCGTCATCGCGGTCGATCAGGCGGCCGAAGGCGAAACGGCCGCCCGGGCGCGGGGCCAGCACATCGCGGTTCAGCAGCCGGGCAAAGGTCTCCGGGGGCAATTGCCGCAGCCAGATCTGGTCGCCGGCGCGGTATTCGCCGGCGCTGGCTTCCACCGCCATGGCCACAAGCGCGCCTTCTGAACCCAGCGCCGTGGGCAGCACCGCCTCGCGCGGGGTGGTGAGCGCGTCGGCTCCGCTCTCCAGCAGGCGGGCGATGAGGCTGGGTTGCTCCGCCTCCTCGCCGCGAACCAGAAGCTCGGGCTCCACCTCCAGCGCGGCGGCGATGCGGTTCATCCACACCAGGCTGAGGTTGCGGGTGCCCGTCTCCAACCGGCCGATGGTTTGCGCGGTGGTGGGCGGCGCGCAGCGGGCGGCGACATCGGCCAGGGTGAGGCGTTTCTGACGGCGGATATCGCGGATGCGGTTGATCATGGCGGCCCCAATGGTTGTGTGGGAGAGAATTTAACCGGCAGGATATAACCGGATTGGTTTTTCCTCTTTCCTACAATCCTGACGATTTGGCAATGTCTTTTCCGCACCCGCAGTCTCGGGCGCCATCTGGAAGGATCTGACCATGCAGCGGGAACTGGTAGAACGCGAACTGACAGCCGAGGGGCCGGCACGCCACGCACCGCGCAAGGGCCGCCGCGGGGTGACGGTCAATATCGCCGAATCGCCGCTGACCTGGCTGCATGCGCGCGGGCACCTCGATGATCGCCAGTACCTCGCCGGCGAGAGGCTGCGCGCCGATTGGGAGGCGGCGCACCTCTCGCCCAGCCTGACCATGAACTGGGACCCGGTGCGCACCAATGCCGGCCGCCGTGGGCTGGAGCCGGGCGAGCGCCAGATCGCCGCGCGGGCGCGCTTCGACAAGGCCGTGGCGCTGGCTGGGCCGGGGCTGTGCGACGTGCTGTGGCGGGTGGTGTGTGCCGGCGAGGGCCTGCCAGATGCCGAACGCGCGCTGGGCTGGCCGGTGCGCTCGGGCAAGCTGGTGCTAAGCCTGGCGTTGGACCGGGTGGCCGAGTTTTATCGCATCGGGTGAGGGGGCGGAAGGGAAGGGAAGGGAAAGGAAAGGGAAGGCAAAGGAAAGGTGCGAGGGACTCGTCCCTCGCGCTCCCATCACCGTCTTGCTCAGCGCGTGCCCGCAGGCCGTGTGCCTGCCGCGAAGTGGCGTTAAAGCCTGCGGCGCGGCGAATTTGCGCAAGGCTGAACCCTTGGCGCTGCAACGACAGGGAAAGGGAGCGCGAGGGACGAGTCCCTCGCATCTTCATTTCCTAATCCTCGCGCAGCACCCCGCCGCCCGCGCCCGCAATACCGGCAGCACGTCGGCTTCGAACCAGCGGTTGCGCTTCATCCAGCCGGGCGGGGGCCGGCGGCAGGGTGATCCGCGCAAAGTCGGCAGGCGGCGATGTCGTGGTGAAGCGGTGTGGCGGGCGCGGCGCTCACGCGCTCTCCACCTGTTCGGCCAGTTCCAGCCAGCGTTCCTCGGCGGCGTCCTTCTCGGCGCGGGCCTTTTCCAGCGCGGCGGTGAGCTGGGCGAATTTCGCCGGGTTGGCGGTGTAGAGCGCGCCATCGGCCAGCGCCGCCTCGGTGCGGGCGATCTCTGCGTCCAGCGCCTCGATGCGCGCGGGCAGGATCTCGTAGTCGCGCTGGTCCTTGTAGCTGAGCTTGGCCTTTTTCGCCGGGGGCGGGGGTGGGGCGTCGGCGGCCGGCATTGCCGCAGCCTTTGCGGCGGATTTTACCGCGCGCTGGGCGGCATCCGCCTTGCGCTGGGCCTGCCAGTCGGCATAGCCCCCGGCCACCACATCCACCTTGCCGCTGCCATCCAGCCCCAGGGTGACGGTTACCGTGCGGTCGAGAAAGTCGCGGTCGTGGCTGACGATCAGCACGGTGCCGTCGTAATCGGCGATGACCTCCTGCAGCAGGTCGAGGGTTTCGAGGTCGAGGTCGTTGGTCGGCTCGTCGAGCACCAGCAGGTTGGAGAAACGCGCGAATTCGCGGGCCAGCAGCAGGCGCGAGCGTTCACCGCCCGAGAGCGTGCCGACCTTGGCGTCGATCAGGCTGGGATCGAACAGGAAGTCTTTCAGGTAGCCGAGCACGTGTTTGCGGATGCCGCGCACGTCGACCCAGTCGCCCCCTTCGGCGACGATGTCGCGGACGGTTTTTTCGGGGACGAGCAGGCTGCGTTGCTGGTCGATACTCACGGCGGACAGGGTTTTGGCGAGGGTGACGGCGCCCTCGTCGGGGGCGAGTTCTCCCGTGAGGAGTTTGAGCAGCGTCGATTTGCCGGCGCCATTGCTGCCGACCAGGCCAATGCGGTCGCCGCGCTGGATGCGCAGGGAGAAGTCCTTGATGATGGTCCGCTCGCCGAAGCGTTTGGTGACGTGTTCGGCGGTAATCACCGATTTGGTTTGGGAGCCGTCGCTGGAGAGCTTGAGCTTGGCGTTGCCTTGCGGGGTGAGCATGGCGGCCCTGGTGGCGCGCATCTCGTGCAATTTGGCGAGGCGCCCCTGATTGCGCTTGCGCCGCGCGGTGACGCCGCGCTCCAGCCAGTGGGCCTCGATCTTCAGCTTGGCGTCCATGCGGTCGGCGTTGCGGGCTTCCTCGGCATAGACCGCTTCCTCCCAGGCCTCATAGCCGCCAAAGCCGATCTCGCGGCGGCGCAGGCTGCCGCGCTCCAGCCACAGGGTGGCGCGGGTGAGGCGGGTGAGGAAGGTGCGGTCGTGGCTGATGACCACGAAGGCGCCGTTGTAGCGCTGCAGCCAGCTTTCCAGCCAGTCGATCGCGGCGAGGTCGAGGTGGTTGGTCGGCTCGTCGAGCAGCAGCAGGTCGGGGTCGGAGGCCAGCGCCCGGGCGATGGCGGCGCGGCGGCGCTCGCCCCCGCTGGCCGAAGCGGCGGGGCGCGCCATGTCGATGCCGAGCTGGCCGGCGATGGCTTCCACCTCATGGCGTGGCGGGGCATCTGGCTCGCGCAGGGCAAAGTCCAGCAGTGTGTCGCAGCCGGTGAAATCCGGATCCTGCGGCAGGGTGACGATGCGCGTGCCCGGCTGGACGGAGCGGGTGCCCTTGTCGCCCTCGACCTCGCCCGACAGCAGGCGCAGCAGGGTGGTCTTGCCGGCGCCGTTGCGGCCGATGAGGGCAAGGCGGTCCTTTGGCCCGACGATGATGTTGAGATCTTGAAAGAGCCAGCCCGATCCCTGAATGAGACCAAGGCCCTCCCAGCTGAGGATCGGTGCGGCTGCCATAGGCCGAGGCCCCTACCCCGGCGGGGGCCAGCGGGCAAGGGGGCGGGCAAGGGGGGTGGTCAGGGCAGGTGGGCAGGGCGCGCCGGACGCCGGCACTTGCCAGCCGCTGGCGGTTTCCGGCACAAGCGCCATAAGCCGTTCAATTTTCCGGCCATTCGGCTACGGGTCATGCGGCATGCGGCCATTCAGTTCTTATTCAACGCGGGAAGACTAATCGCCAGACCATGACCAGACATCGTGTTCATTCATATCGCAAACACCGCTCCGTGCAGGGCGCCCGTGGCTTGCTGGCGCTGCTGTGCGCGGGGATGCTGGCGGGCCAGGCGCCGGGGGCGCTGGCCGCCCCCGGCGACGCGCAGGGCGCCGCGCGGCGCGAAATGCGCGAGGGCGCGGTGCGCTCGCTGCGCCAGATCGAGCGGCAGGTGTTGCCCACCATGCCCGGCATGCAATACCTCGGGCCGGAATATGACCCCGCGGCCATGGCCTATCGGCTGAAATTCATTCGCGACGGAAGGGTGGTGTTTGTCGATGTCGATGCCCGCTCGGGCGCGGTAATCGGGCAATCGCGCTAGGCGGATGGCGCGGGTGGCGAGGCGCGGGTGTGGCGCCAGCGCGCCCACCGCCTTGAGGCCCGCCACCTTGACGCCCGCCGCCTTGACGCATTGGGGTCTAACCCCCATCACGTTTCGGCCCCATCCGGTTTTGGCCGCATCACACCAACGCCCCATCACGCCAGCACAATACGGGAACCTATCATGCGCATCCTGATCGTCGAGGACGAACCGACCCTTGGCCGCCAGCTCAAATCCACGCTGGAGGCGACCGGCTATGCGGTGGACCTTTCCACCGATGGCGAGGACGGGCACTTCATGGGCTCCACCGAGGAATATGACGCGGTGGTGCTCGACCTCGGCCTGCCGGAAATCGACGGGCTGACGGTGCTGGGCATGTGGCGGCGCGAGGGGCGCAAGTTTCCCGTGCTGGTGCTCACCGCGCGGGATTCCTGGAGCGACAAGGTGGCCGGGCTGGACGCGGGGGCCGACGACTACCTGGCCAAGCCATTCCAGACCGAGGAACTGATCGCCCGCCTGCGCGCCCTCATCCGGCGGGCCTCGGGCAATTCGTCATCCGAACTGACGGCGGGGCCGGTGCGGCTGGATACGCGCACCGGGCGCGTCACGCTCGATGGCGAGCCGGTGAAGCTGACCGCGCAGGAATACAAGCTGCTCTCCTACCTGCTGCACCACAAGGGCAAGGTCGTCAGCCGCACCGAGCTGATCGAGCATATCTACGATCAGGATTTCGACCGCGATTCAAACACTATCGAGGTCTTCGTTACCCGGATCCGCAAGAAGCTGGGGCCCGATGTGATCAGCACCATTCGCGGGCTGGGCTATAGCCTCGACGATCCCGCCGAAAGGTCGCGCGGCTGAAGCGGCCCGGCGAGGCACAGGAAGCCATGAGCGAGGGACCGCGCCCCGGCCGCCTGCCCGGCAAGCTGCTGCCCCGGCCGCGGCACACCGGCTCTCTGGGCCAGCGGATGATGCTGGTGGCGGCCGGGTGGATCACGGTGCTGCTGCTGGGCGGCGGGCTGGCGCTGGATCGCACGCTGGTCAGCCTCGTCACCCACAATTTCGACGATTCCCTCGGCTATATCCTCACCGGCATGGTGGGCAGCGCCGAGATCGGCCCCGATGGCGAGGTGTTCTTCAACCGGCCGCTGGGCGACCAGCGCTTTCTGGAGCCCAATTCCGGCCTCTATTGGCAGATCAGCGGCAAGGGGCATGAGGATTTCCCCAGCCGATCACTGTGGGATCGCAGCCTGAAGGCGCCCAGCGACCATTTCGACGCCCAGCCGCATTATTACGACAGCGCCCAGTTCGAGGGCCAGCCGCTGCGGATGGTGGAGCGCTCGATCATCCTGCCGGGCAGCAAGGTGGTGTGGCGCTTCATCGTGGCCGAAAGCCGCAGCGAACTGGATGCGCAGATCCACCGCATCCGGATCATTCTGGTGGCCAGCTTCCTCGTGCTGGCGCTGGGGCTGATGCTGATGGCGGGCCTGCAGAGCTGGTATGGGCTGGGGCCTTTGCGCGGGGTGCGACTGGCCATTCAGAAGATGCGCTCCACCGGGGCCAATCGCGTCACCGATTCCCTGCCGCTGGAGGTGCAGCCGCTGGTGGAGGAGCTGAACGCGCTGCTGGCCCATAACGAGAAGGCGGCCGAGGAGGCGCGGACGCACGCCGGCAACCTCGCCCATGCGCTGAAGACGCCGCTGACGGTGGTGATGAATGCCGCGACGGCGCAGGCGCCGGACCTCGCCGACACGGTGATCCGCGAGGCGGCGGTGATGCGGCGGCAGGTGGATCATCATCTGGCGCGGGCGCGGGCGGTGGGGCGGCGGGCCGGCGGGCAATCGCGCGCCAGCGTGGGCGAGAGCGTGGAGGCGGTGCTGCGCGCGGTGACGCGGCTATACCCCGAGGCGCGGTTTGATCTGGATGGCAACCGCGAGGCGACGGTGGCGATCGAGCGGCAGGATCTCGACGAGATTTTGGGCAATCTGATCGAGAACGCGGCGAAATACGGCGGGGGCAGTGTGTTCGTCACCGTGGATGCGGCACCGGGGGACCGCAAGCATTGCGAGGTGTGGGTGGAGGACGACGGGCCGGGCATTCCGGAGGCGGCGCGGGGGCTGATCTTTGACCGCGGGGCGCGGCTGGATACCGGCAAGCCCGGCACCGGGCTGGGGCTGGCCATCGTGCGCGACGTGGCGGAGATTTATGGGGGCAGCGTGGAACTGGCCGAGAGCGAGGATCTGGGCGGGTTGTTGGTGAGGCTGAGGTTGCCAAGGGCGGTGGGGTGAGGGGGCTACCTCGCTTTAGTCGCTAAGAAATGTATCCGCCGCAACGCCGCACCACTTGCCATCTTCCGTTTGACTTGTGCACTCTCAGCGTAAACCCCGTCCCACAAAGGGAGCCGCACGCCATGCCGAATTTTACAAGGGCATCCTTTCGGTCTCGGCTGAAGTTAATCCGCGAAACGTGAATCAAAGAGTGAGAAAATCCTTCGGCTACTGCAGAATTGATAGTCTTTCCATGCCCGATCGCATTTTCTGGGTCAGATGCGCTCCATTTTGCCCCATCGATTAATCTTATACTGGGAATATGGAGTGCAGCGGGATCGAGAGTTTGTAATTCCCTCGTGTCCGCGCCCATTTCGAAAAACTGCAATCTCCCAACGCATTCTCCATTGTCGGCGGCGGAAGGGGCTGGGCCTAGGCGCAGATCGACGAGTTGTGGCGCGTGCTTCGTGCCGAGCCATGAGTTAAGCACGGCCTCATAGATGGCTTGCTCGTCGCGAGTTATATTTATTACAGTCGCGGAGGCGTTTTCTGGAAGATTCTCGGCCAGGGCGGTGAAAAAGCAAGCCGCCGCTATCGCGGGGATGGTCCGAAAGATGGATCGCATCGCTTCCCTCCTTGTTTTGGGTGTCAAAGCAACCCAGCCTACCCCCCATTCGCTGCCTTCTCGTGGTGGCGAATGACCTCGTCGATCACGAAGCGCAGGAATTTTTCGCCGAAGTCGGGGTCGAGCTGGGCGTCTACCGCCAGGGCGCGGAGGCGGGCGATCTGGCGTTCCTCGCGGGTGGGGTCGGAGGGGGGCAGGGCGTGGGACGCCTTGTAGGCGCCCACCGCCTTGGTGATACGGAACCGCTCGGCCAGCATGTGGATAAGGGCCGCGTCGATATTGTCGATGCTGGCGCGATAGGACGCCAAGGTGCTGTCGGGCGTGGCATCAGGGGCGGTGTCGGCGGGCGCGGCTTCCGCCGGGGCGGTTTGAAGGGCCGAGTGGGGCTGTTGCGTCTGGCTCATGCCCCGGCGCTAGCACGGCGGGCAGGCCATTTCCAGACTGGCATTTCAGCCCTCTGGTCAGCCCTCTGGTCAACCCTGTGGTCAGCGCTCTGGCACAAGCCGCCCCGCCGCGGCTCGGCCCGCAACGGAGCCATTTGCACTTGCCTTTGCGAGGTTGTGGCGCCAAGGGCAGGGGCATGACCGCCGATGTAATCCCCCTGCGCAGAGGCAAGGGCGAGCCCTCGCTCGCGCCCATCCTGGCGCTTACCGCGCCCGGCATGAACAATGTCAACGCCGTCATTCTGGAGCGGATGCAGAGCCAGATCCCGCTGATCCCGGCGCTGGCGGGGCATCTCATTTCCGGCGGGGGCAAGCGGATGCGCCCCATGCTGACCATCGCCGGGGCCAGCCTGCTCGGCTATCAGGGCACGCGCCACCACAAGCTGGCCGCCGCGGTGGAATTCATCCACACCGCCACCCTGCTGCATGATGACGTGGTGGATGGCTCTGACCTGCGACGCGGCAAGGCCACCGCCAATATCGTCTTTGGCAACCCGGCGACGGTGCTGGTGGGGGATTTCCTGTTTTCCCGTGCCTTTGAGTTGATGGTGGAAGACGGATCCTTGCGCGTGCTGAAGATCCTGTCCAACGCCTCGGCGGTGATTGCCGAGGGCGAGGTCGACCAGTTGACCGCCCAGCGGCAGGTGGAAACCAGCGAGGAGCGCTATCTCTCGATCATCGGCGCGAAAACCGCCGTGCTGTTCGCCGCCGCCACCCGCATCGCCGCCGTTGTCGCCGAGCGCGGCGAGGCCGAGGAGCGCGCGCTGGAGGATTATGGCCGCAACCTTGGCATCGCCTTCCAGTTGGTGGACGATGCCATCGATTATGACTCCAACGCCGCCGAAATGGGCAAGGGGCAGGGCGACGATTTCCGCGATGGCAAGATGACCCTGCCGGTCATTCTCGCCTATGCGCGGGGGACCGAAGACGAGCGTGGCTTCTGGCGCGACGCTATCGCCGGCTTTGCCAACAGCGATGAAGACCTCGCCCATGCGGTGACGCTGATCAACCGCCACGACGCGGTGGCCGCCACTCGCGAGCGGGCGCATCTGTTCGCCCAGCGCGCGATCAACGCCATATCCGTGTTTCCGCCCAGCGAAGCCCGCGCGGCGATGGTGGAAGCGGCGGAGTTTGCCGTGTCTCGGCGGTATTGACTTCGGCGGATTAAGGGGAAGGTGCGAGGGGGTACCCCCTCGCGCTCCCATTACTGTTAGGTGTGGCGCTGGTTCTGCGGCGTGGTGCTTTGCCGCGAAGCGGCTTTTATGGCCCGCGGCGCGGCGAGTTTGCGCCAGGGCGAACCCGTGGCACGAGGCTGACCCGTAATGGGAGCGCGAGGGACGAGTCCCTCGCATCTTCCCTTTCCCCCTTAAACCCTCCTAAAGCCCCCTTGTGAGCAATCTACCCATCCACGCCGTCCTCCCGGACCTGCTAACCGCGCTTAAAGCCGGCCCTAACGCCGTGCTGATTGCCCCTCCCGGCGCGGGCAAGACGACCGCTGTGGCCCCGGCGCTGATTGGCGAGGGCTGGTGCAAGGGGCAGGTCATCGTGCTTTCGCCCCGCCGTGTGGCTGCCCGCGCCGCGGCCGAGCGCATGGCGGAGATGCTGGGCGAGGAGGCGGGGCGGACGGTGGGCTATGTCACCAGGCTCGACAGCAAGCGCTCTGCCGCGACGCGGATATTGGTGGTGACCGAGGCGATTTTCGTCGCCACGATTCTGGCCGATCCCGAGCTTTCGGGCGTTTCCGCCGTGCTGTTCGATGAGGCGCATGAGCGGCATCTGGATTCGGATCTGGGGCTGGCGCTGGCGATTGAGAGCGGGCAGGTGCTGCGCGAGGATCTGCGGCTGGTGGTGATGTCGGCGACGATTGATGGCACGCGGTTTGGCGGGTTGCTCGGGGATGCTCCCGTGGTGGAGAGCGCGGGCAAGGCCTATCCCTTGGCGGTTCGCTGGCTGGGGGCTCGCCCCGAGGTCAGGGTCGACGACGCTATGGCGGGGGCCGTCCTGACTGCGTGGCGCGAGGAAGAGGGCGATATCCTCGCCTTTCTGCCGGGGGTGGGCGAGATCAATCGCACCGCCGAGCGGCTGGCCGAGCGCCTGCCCCAAGTTCCGATCCTGCCGTTGCACGGCCAGTGCGAGCCGGCGGCGCAGCGCGCGGCGATACGGCGTGACCCCGAGGGGCGGCGGCGCATCGTGCTGGCGACGAGCATCGCGGAGACCTCGCTGACGCTGGATGGCGTGCGCATCGTGGTGGACAGCGGCCTGTCGCGGCGGGCCGAGTTCGACAAGGCGGCGGGGGTGACGCGTCTGGTGACGGTGCGCGGCAGTCAGGCCTCGGCGGCGCAAAGGGCCGGGCGCGCGGCAAGGCAGGGCCCGGGCGTCGCCTATCGTCTGTGGGAGGAGGCCGCCCACGCCGGGCGCGCCGCTTTCGATCCGCCCGAGATGGTGACGCAGGATCTGGCACCGCTGGCGCTGACCCTGGCGCAATGGGGCGCGGGCGATGTGGCGGCCATGGCGTGGATTGATCCGCCTCCCCCGGCGGCGCTGGCGGCGGGCCGGGCAAAGCTGGCCGGGCTGGGGGCGCTGGATGCGGGCGGCGTGATTACCCCCCACGGCCGGGCGATGGCGGCCATGCCAATGGCGCCGGAACTCGCGCATATGCTGCTGTTTGCCGCGGGACACGGTGCCGAGGCCGAGGCCGCGCGGCTGGCGCTGTTGCTGCAGGAGCGGGGGCTTGGTGGGCGCGGTGAGGATCTGCTGGCGCGGATGGACCGCTGGCGGGGCGATCGTTCGGCCCGGGCGGAGGCGGCGCGGAAAATGGCGCAGGGCTGGGCCCGCAGGGCGCGGGGGATGGTGGCGGCTGCGGGCAGCGCTGGCGACGGGGAGGAGATTCCGCCTGGCGTGCTGTTGGCCGAGGGGTTTCCCGATAATCTTGCCCGTCGCCGGGATGCGAAAGGCGAGGACTGGCTGGCGGCGGGCGGCCGGGGATTGCGGCTCGACTCCGCCAGCGCTTTGGCCCGCGCCGAGTTTCTGGCTGTGGGCGAGGCGCAGGGCGAGGCGCGCGGGGCGCGCATCACCGGGGGGATCGCGCTGAGCGAGGGTGAGGTGCTGCGCTATCTCGCCCACCGCATCGAGCGGCGGCCAACCCTGCGGTGGGTGGCCGATGAGCTGCGGGTGGAAGCTCTGCTGGAGCAGCGGCTGGGGGCGATAACGCTGGCGCGCGGGCCAGACCCGGCGCCCGATGCCGCCGCCATCGCCGCGTTTCTCTGCGCGCGAATCCGGGAGGAGGGGTTGGCTTTGGTGCCGTTCGGGCCGGCCTCGCGGTCGCTGCTGACACGGGCGCGGTACGCGGGGGTGGAAGCTCTGCGTGACGCGGCCCTGCTGGATGATCTGGAGAGCTGGCTGGTGCCGCTGCTGACGCAGCCGAAAACCATCCGGCGGCTGGATGCGCTGGAGGCCGGAAGGCTGCATGAGGCGTTGCTTGATCGGCTGGGCTGGGACGGCAAGTCCGCGCTGGACCGGCTGGCCCCCGGCGAATTCGTCAGCCCCGCCGGCAGCCATCACCCGATCGATTATGATGACCCCGGTGGGCCGAGCGTCGAGGTGCGGGTGCAGGCGCTGTTCGGCCTCGACCGCCATCCCGGCTTTGGCAATCCCGCGCGGCCGCTGTTGCTGAAGCTGACCTCGCCCGGGGGCAAGCCGGTGCAGACAACGCGCGACCTGCCCGCCTTCTGGCGCGGCAGCTGGGGCGATGTGGTCAAGGACATGAAGGGCCGATACCCCAAGCATCGCTGGCCAGACCGGCCCTGGGAGGAAGACCCGAGCCTGAAGACCAAGAATGCGTTTTTGGGGATGAAGAGATAGGGGTGGTGAAGGCAGGAGAGAAGCAGGGGACTCGTCCCCTGCACCCCATAACACCTTCCGGCGAGAGGTAGTGTGGAGGATGGCTTCATGCGCAACCACGCAGCCCGCAGGCTGTAACCACCGCCTCGCGGCGGGGCAGGGCGCATGGATTGGCCCGGCCCCTCGCCGGACGACGTTATGGGGGTTTGAGGGGGTAACACCCCCAAGTCTATTCTCCCCCTCGCCAGAAATGCGCCTTGATTTTTAGCCCGATTCGCGGGCATGGCGGATGCATGAGCGCACGCATCTTTCAACGCCCGAAAAACGCCATGCAATCGGGCAAGGCCCTGCTTGGCCAGTGGATCCTCGAATTCGCCCCCGCCGAGGCGCGCGTGGCTGACCCATTGATGGGCTGGGCCGGATCGGGCGACACGCAGGCGCAGGTGCAACTGACGTTTGACAGCCAGGAGGCTGCAGTCGCCTATGCGGCGCGGCATGGCATT
Organism: uncultured Sphingomonadales bacterium; assembly: GCA_903923465.1. GTDB lineage: Bacteria > Pseudomonadota > Alphaproteobacteria > Sphingomonadales > Sphingomonadaceae > Novosphingobium. The sequence goes on from CAIXXP010000290.1 coordinate 17,068, forward strand.
TCTGCCGCCGTGCACGCCACACCGCCGCGCCGGCTGAAGCTGCAGGCTTACGCCGACAATTTCCGCTGAATTTGGCTGATTGATGGGGGAAAGGGTGCGAGGGACTCGTCTCTCGCACCTTCGCTTTTTGGCATCTCCCATCGCGTCCTTGCCAAGCCGCGCGTCTGGCGCCATATGCGGCGCCGGGAGTCGGGCGGACGTTTGCGTTCGCCAACCTGGTCAGGTCCGGAAGGAAGCAGCCACAACGGATTGCGGCGGGTCGCCCGGCTCCTTTTCCCCTATGTCTCGGCCGAACCCGCCCGCATTCTGCTGCGGGCCTCGTTGCGCGAGCCGGTGGCCGGCACCAGACCCGCCACCCGGCCGAGGCCGAAGCCCGGCATGTTGGCGTAGATGGTTTCATGGCCGCCCGCTTCAACGCAATAGGTCTCGTGGAAAATGCCAACGGTGCCATCGCCGCCGACCGCCTGGTTGAAGGCGGTCCACGCGGGCAGATGCCTGGCCTCGCGGTTGCGGGCATAGGTCTCCAGCGCGTCGAAGCTTGTCCAATATTGCAGGGTCATCAGCGTGCGAGGCCAGTGGAACAGGAACTCCGCCCCGAGAAAACCCAGATCGGGGTTGGCGGAAAGTTCGGTCAGCATCGGCCCCATGGCACGCGCCACGGGCAGCCATTTGTCGACGCGGCGCAGCTGGTTCACCCGCATGCCGATGACGAAGACCACCAGCGGCCCGGCAAAACCCGCAGCGAAGCGGCCGGCATGGATTGGGGCGGACATGGCGGGGCTCCTCGATTGCGCCGGGATGGTGTAACAAAGCGGGGAGGCCGCGCAACCGCCATTCGACAATTCCCGCCCGAGGCCTTAGCTAGGCGACATGGACGATTCCCCCGATATTTTTGGCGACGACGACGCCTCGCCCAGCGCCGCCGAGCTGGAGGCGGCGGGGCAATCCGCGCTGTTTGGCGGCGATGACGCGCCGGTGGTGGCCCCGGTGGTGGCCCCCATGGCTTCGGGCCAGCCCTATCGCGTGCTGGCGCGCAAATATCGCCCGCAGACCTTCAGTCAGCTGATCGGGCAGGAGGCGATGGTGCAGACGCTGGCCAACGCCATACGGCGCGAGCGGCTGGCCCATGCCTTCCTGATGACCGGCGTGCGCGGGGTGGGCAAGACCAGCACCGCGCGGCTGATCGCCAAGGCGCTGAACTGCATCGGCGCCGATGGCACCGGCGGCCCGACCATCGACCCCTGCAGGGTGTGCGAGCCCTGCGTTGCCATCGCCGAGGGGCGGCACATGGATGTGCAGGAGATGGACGCCGCCAGCCACACCGGCGTGGACGACGTGCGCGAGATCATCGAGGCGGTGCGCTATGCCCCGGCCTCGGCACGCTACAAGATCTATATCATCGACGAAGTGCACATGCTGAGCCGCAACGCCTTCAACGCGTTGCTGAAAACGCTGGAAGAGCCGCCGCCGCATGTGAAATTCCTGTTTGCCACCACCGAGGTGGACAAGCTGCCCGTCACCGTGCTGAGCCGCTGCCAGCGGTTTGATCTGCGGCGCATCCCCGCGCCGCTGTTGGCCAGCCATTTTGCCGGCATCTGCCGGGCCGAGGGGGTGGAGGCCGAGGACGAGGCGCTGGAGATGGTGGCCGAGGCGGCCGAGGGATCGGTGCGCGACGGGCTGTCGATTCTCGACCAGGCGATTGCCCACTCTGATCTGGATGGGCAATCCGCGGTGAGCGCGGCGCAGGTGCGCGACATGCTGGGCCTGGCCGACAAAAGTGCCCAGCGCCGCCTGTTTGGCGCCCTGCTGGAGGGCGATGCGCCGGGGCTGCTCGATCTGGTGGCGGCGCAATTCGCGCTGGGGGTGGAGCCGATCGCGCTGGTGCGAAGCGCCATGGAGCTGACCCATCGCATCACGGTGTTTCAGGTGGGGCGCGAGGACATCGGCGCGATCTCTGCCGAGGAGCGCAAGGGGGTGACGGCATGGGCTGTCGCGCTGTCGGCGGGGCAATTGCACCGGCTGTGGCAATTGCTGCTGAAGGCCCATGACGAGGTGAAAACCGCCCCGGACCCGCTGGTGGCCGCGCAAATGGCGCTGCTGCGCTGCCTGCATGCCGCCGACATGCCCGACCCCGGCCAGCTGGCGAAGCGGCTGGAGGAAATGGCCGCGCGCGGGGCGATGGCGGGCGAGGGGGCGATGCCGCCGCAGGCTTCCGCGCCCCAGGCCACGGCATTTGCCGGAGCGCCGGCGGGTGGGGACTGGGCGGCGCTGGTCGAGCGCATCGAGCATAGCCATTACGAGCAGCGGCTGTCTTTCGGCATGATGCTGCGCGCGCAGGTGCGGGTGGTGGAGCTGGCGGCCGGGAGATTGGTTTATGAGCAGGTGCCGGGGTTTCCCGATGACATCGCCGCCGCGCTGAAGGCCGGGCTGCAAAAGGCCACCGGCGACTATTGGGAAGTGGAGCGGCGGTCGCAAGGCGGCGCGCCCTCGCTGGTGGAGGCCGAACAGGCGCAGGCGGCGGACGCGCGCACGGCGCTGATGGCCTCGCCGCTGGTGGCCGCCGCGCTGGCCGCCTTCCCGCAGGCGCAATTTGTTGAGGAAGAGCGCGGCGGCGCGGAGCAGCGGCGGCCATTTTCCGCCGGCTCCGGCCCGGCGCGCTCCGGTGGTTTTCGCAGTTAGGAGTTGGTTCGCATGAAATCGATGGAAGACATGATCAAGGCCGCGCAAGCCGCCGCCGAGACCATCCAGAAGCAGATGAACGAAACCCAGGCTACGCTGGATGGGCTGGAGGTCGAGGGCGTCTCTGGCGGCGGGCTGGTGAAGATCCGCGCCACGGCAAAGGGGCGCGTTGTCGGCGTGGCGATTGACGACAGCCTGATGACGCCGGGCGAAAAGGGCATGCTGGAGGATTTGATCACCGCCGCGTTCAACGATGCCCGCGCCAAGGCGGACGAGGTGGCCGGGGCCGAGCTGGCCAAGGCACAGCAGGGGCTGGGCCTGCCGCCGGGGTTCAAGCTGCCGTTTTGAGGTTATTCCGAATATTGAGATTGGGAAGGTTTCGCAGGGGCTAGCCCTTGGCAACCCCTTACCGTCTCCCGACGAGGGGTCACGCAGAAGGCTGCCTTTCGCGTGCCCGAAGCGCTGCAGGCTTGTTATGTTGCTTCGCGGCGCGGCGCCCCGCCGTGGATGATGCGCGGCGGGGACAGTCATGGGGGGGGTGGGGGTGTAACACCCCCCATGACTTCAAACCGGCTGGAAACGGGTGTCGAGCCGGGCAATGGGTCATCCACCATTTGCGCCGGACTGGCCATTGCATCGCAGCAACAGCACACCCATATTCCGGTTCATGCCATGGATGCGCGCCCTTTTCGGCGGCGCCCCTCAACGAAGGTTTGAAACGTGACTGCCCATAGCTCCGCCCCTCTGCCCCTGCTGCCTTTGCGTGATATTGTCGTGTTTCCCGGCATGGTTGTGCCGCTGTTCGTTGGCCGCGAGAAATCGGTGGCGGCGCTGGAAGCGGCCATGGCTGGCGACAAGGATATCGTGCTGCTGGCCCAGCTCGACCCCGGCTGTGATGACCCCGCCGGCGATGACCTTTATGACATCGGCGTGATCGCCACGGTGCTGCAACTGCTGAAGTTGCCCGATGGCACCGTGCGCGTGCTGGTGGAGGGGCAGAGCCGCGTCCACCTCGAAAAGCTGATCGAGGATGGCGGCATGCTGATGGCCGAAACCTCTCCCATCGAGCCGGTGGCGGTGGAGGGTACGGAAATCGCGGCGATGATGCGCAGCGTTGTCGAGCAGTTCCACGAATATGCCAAGCTGAACAAGAAGCTCTCTCAGGATGCCGGCGAGCAGCTGGGCGAGATCGAGGATGCCAGCCGTCTGGCCGATGCCGTGGCCGCGCATATCAGCGCCAAGGTGGCCGACAAGCAGGCCCTGCTGTGCGAGGCCGACCCGATGAAGCGCCTTGAAATGGTGTTCGGCTTCATGGAGGGCGAACTGGGCGTGCTGCAGGTGGAGCGGCGCATCCGTGGCCGCGTGAAGCGCCAGATGGAAAAGACCCAGCGCGAATATTACCTCAACGAACAGCTGAAGGCCATTCAGAGCGAACTGGGCGGCGGCGATGACGGCGAGGGCAACGAGATTGCCGAGCTGGCCGAGAAGATCGTCAAGGCCAAGCTTTCCAAGGAAGCGCGTACCAAGGCCGAGACCGAGCTGAAGAAGCTGAAGACCATGCAGCCGATGAGCGCCGAGGCGACGGTTGTGCGCAACTATCTCGATGTGCTGCTGGGCCTGCCGTGGGGCAAGAAGAGCAAGCTGAAGAAGGACATCAGCGCGGCCCAGGCCATTCTGGATGCCGACCACTATGCGCTGGACAAGGTGAAGGACCGCATTGTCGAGTACCTTGCCGTGCAGGCGCGCACCGCCAAGCTGAAGGGGCCGATCCTGTGTCTCGTGGGGCCGCCGGGCGTGGGCAAGACCTCGCTGGGCAAGAGCATCGCCAAGGCATGTGGGCGGCAGTTCGTGCGCCAGTCGCTGGGCGGCGTGCGCGACGAGGCCGAGATTCGCGGACATCGGCGCACCTATATCGGCTCGCTGCCGGGCAAGATCGTGACGAACCTGCGCAAGGCCGGCACCAGCAATCCGCTGTTCCTGCTCGACGAGATCGACAAGCTGGGGCAGGATTTCCGGGGCGACCCCGCCAGCGCGCTGCTGGAGGTGCTGGACCCCGAGCAGAACTCGAAGTTCCAGGATC
>CAIXXP010000291.1 GCA_903923465.1 uncultured Sphingomonadales bacterium
GGGGTGGTTGGGTGGGGGCGTGGGCTTGGGCAAGCCAGGCTCCCGGCGGATGCCGGGAGCGCACCCAACAAAAAATCGGGGCGGCAAGCCAAGGCAAAGCTGGATAGCTTTCCCGCACCCGATCAGAGTCTCTTCCCGGCCCGGCACGCCCCCGGCATCCGGCAAGCGCGCATCAAACCACCACTCTCACCTTGACGATTCGCCCACCCCTCGTTAAGGGCGCCGCTTTCCGGTGGGCATTGCCTGCCGAACAGATCATCCATTTTCACGGTTATTTGGCCCAGCAGCGGCCCGACAGAGGAAAAATATGGCCAATACGCCGCAAGCCCGCAAGCGCATCCGTCGCAATGAGAAGCGCGCCGAAATCAACGGCAACCGTCTGGGTCGCATTCGCACCTTCGTGAAGAAGGTGGAAGCCGCGCTTGAGGGTGGCGACAAGACCGCCGCCGCTGCCGCCCTGGCCGCTGCCCAGCCGGAACTGGCGCGTGGCGTGGCCCGCGGCGTGCTGCATCGCAACACCGCCTCGCGCAAGCTGTCGCGCCTGACGAAGCGGGTCTCCTCGCTGTAAGCTTCTGCGGCCGCCGCAAGGCGCCGACTGATTCGCTTGATGAATCGTCAGTACGCAGCCGCACATAAGTATTGTTACAGATCTGTGGCCGGTGAAGCATTTCACCGGCCATTTTCATGTCTTCGCCTATGGCGAGACAGGCTTTAAAAAGTCCAAGCGAATCCGCGATTCGCGAAATTTATTCAAAAATATTACATATATTTCAGTGCTTTAAGTGATTTACGCGGATTTCTCGTCATCCTCGCGTGTCAAGCCAATTATTTCACTTTTTTTGCAATTCCCGCCCTTGCTCTCCCCGGCCACACGTTCATAGAACCTGTCCCACCGGGGTTACCAAGTCCTCGGGGGGAATCACCAAGCTGGTATTGGGGAAGAACGGCCCTGCGTTCACGCGCAGGTTCCGCAGGGGAGGTGCGACCAAATCGCCCCGCCTGTCTCTCTCGCTAAATCCAGCGTCGTCATACCCAGCCACTCGCGGCGCCATGGCGCGGGCTTGGGTGGCTGCACATATATGTTCGGGGGGACCTCACTACCATGCTGTCGGAAACGCCATGACGTCAGAACGGCCAACATCCAAGGGAAGCCTCGGCGCCATCCGCACACCCGAGGACCAGGACGCGCTGGATCTCGCGGCGGACTGGGCAGACATCATTCAGGGTCTGAAGAAGGATCTGGGGCAGCAGTTGTTCGCCCAGTGGATCCGCCCGATCCAGCTTGGCAGCTTTGCCAAGGATACCGGCACGCTCGATCTGTTCCTGCCCACCGAATTTTCGGCCAACTGGGTGGCAGACCGCTTTGCCGACCGCCTGAGCCTGGCGTGGAAGATCGCCCGCAGCGAAGTGCGCCACGTGCGCATCTCGGTGCACCCCGGTCGCCGCCAGATGCCCGACCTGCGCCTTGCCCGCGACGGGGCCCGCGACGGGGCCCGCGACGGGGCCCGAGATGGCGCCCGAGATGGCGCCCGCGACGGCAGCGACCCCTTGCGCGATTCCCCGCGCCGCGCCGCCAACGATATCCCGGGCGAGCAGGGCCGCGCCATCGGCCTGGCCCTGTCCCACCTGTCCTCGGCCGATCTCGCCCACAACGATAGCATGGGCATGGCCTCCATCGGCCTCGACCCCAGCCTCACCTTCACCACCTTCGTCACCGGCACCGCCAACGTGCTCGCGGCCAACGCCGCCCAGCGCATGGCCGCCGTCGAGGTGCCGCAATTCTCGCCGCTCTACCTCAAGGCCGCCACCGGCCAGGGCAAAACGCATCTGCTCCACGCCATCGGCCACGCGTTTCTGGCCAGCCACTCCCGCGCCCGCATCTTCTATTGCAGCGCCGAACGCTTCATGGTCGAATTCGTCTCGGCCCTGCGCCAAAACCAGATGATCGAGTTCAAGTCGCGCCTGCGCGGCTTCGATCTCCTCCTCGTCGATGACATCCAGTTCATCATCGGCAAGGCCTCGGCGCAAGAGGAACTCCTCTACACCATCGACGCGCTCCTCGCCGAGGGCAAGCGCCTCGTCTTCGCCGCCGACCGCGCGCCCCAGGCGCTCGATGGCGTCGAGCAACGCCTGCTCTCGCGCCTGTCCATGGGCCTCGTCGCCGACATCGCCCCGGCCGACATAGACCTGCGCCGCTCCATCCTCGAACACCGCCTCGCGCGCTTCCCCTCGGCCAACGTCCCGGCAGACGTCATCGAGTTCCTCGCCCGCACCATCAACCGCAAC
>CAIXXP010000292.1 GCA_903923465.1 uncultured Sphingomonadales bacterium
GCCTATGTGCGCGAGGTGCGCGAGGGCATGCCGCTGGCCTTCGAGAGCGAGGCGCTGGTGTTCGACGACAAGCGGCTGATCTGCCTGCCCATCATGGCTTCCACCACGGGGGCGCCGCGGATGCCGACGCAGGGGTCGTGGCGGCCTTTGGTGAAGAGTTCGGTGGCCGTTCCATCTCGCGTTATCGTGGGCATGGGGGTGAGGATGGAGCTGGTGGGCTTGTAGGCGACGCGGACCACGACGGGCTGGCCGGTGCTGATGCCGCCGATGATGCCGCCGGCGTGGTTGGCGTCGAAGTGGGGGCCTGACGCGCCGGGCCGCATTACGTCGGCGTTTTGTTCGCCGGAAAGCCTCGCGGCGGCGAAGCCATCGCCGATTTCGACGCCCTTGACCGCGTTGATGCTCATCATCGCGGCGGCGAGGTCGGCGTCGAGCTTGCCGTAGAGCGGCGCGCCCCAGCCGGCGGGGGTGCCGGTCGCCATGCATTCGACCACGGCGCCGAGCGACGAGCCGGCTTTGCGGGCGGCGTCGATCCTGGCCTCCCAGCGCAGGGCGGCGGCGGCGTCGGGGCAGAAGAAGGGGTTGGCGGCGATCTGGCTGGCATCGAAGGCGGCGGGGTCGATGGCGTCGCCGCCGATTTCGGTGACGTAGGCGAGGATGGTGACTTCGGGGATGACCAGGCGGGCGACGCCGGCGGCGGCGACGCGGGCGGCGGTTTCGCGGGCGCTCGATCGGCCACCGCCGCGATAGTCGCGAAAGCCGTATTTGGCGTCGTAGACGTAGTCGGCGTGGCCGGGGCGATAGGCCTTGGCGACCTCGGAATAGTCCTTCGAGCGCTGGTCGGTGTTTTCGATCAGCAGGCTGATGGGGGTGCCGGTGGTTTTGCCCTCGAACACGCCCGAGAGGATGCGGACCTGATCGGGTTCCTGCCGCTGGGTGGTGAAGCGGTTCTGGCCCGGGCGGCGGGCATCGAGGAAGGGCTGGATGGCGCTTTCATCAATGGGCAGGCCCGGGGGGCAGCCGTCGACCACGGCGCCGAGCGAGGGCCCGTGGCTCTCGCCCCAGGTGGTGAAACGGAAAATGCGGCCGAAAGTGTTGACGCTCATGCGCGGTGCTTTGTCGTGGTTTGGGCGAAAAGTCTACAGGGGGATGGTTGCGCGGGTGGTTGCGCAGGGGGCGGCGGGGCCTTAGCGTGGGGGGATGTTTCTCGTGGTATTCCGCAACCGCAAGCGCGCCGATATCGATGCCGAGGCCTATGGCGCCGAGGCCGCGCGGATGGAGGCGCGGGCTCGCGTGCAGCCGGGGTTTCTGGCGTTCAAATCCTATGTCGCCGAGGATGGCGAGGTGGTGGCGATCTCTGAATGGGCGAGCGAGGATGACGCCCGCCGCTGGGGCGCCGAGGCCGAGCACCGCGCCACGCAGGCAAGGGGGCGGCAGGAATATTACGCCGAATACACGCTGTTTGCCGCGGATTCGCCGCGCATCCACCAATTCCCCCACCAGACCAGGGCCAAGCCATGACTGTCACGCTGTATGGAATTCCGAACTGCGACACGGTGAAGAAGGCGAAGGGGTGGCTGGAGGGGCGGGGCGTGGATTACACTTTCCATGATTACAAGAAGCTGGGGGCGAGCGCGGAGAAGCTGGCCGGGTGGATCGCTGCGGCGGGGCTGGACAGGGTGCTGAACCGGGCGGGGACGACGTTTAAAAAGCTGCCCGAGGCGGCGAAGGCGGGGCTGGATGAAAATGGGGCGATTGCGCTGATGGTGGCGGGGCCTTCGATGATCAAGCGGCCGATCGTGGAATATGATGGCGGGGTGCTGGTGGGGTTCAAGGTGGAGGACTGGGAGAGGGTTTTTTCCTAGTCCCGCAGGATCCCTGTGGGGCGTTACATTCGGTATGCGGCATCTACCTGTGGTGCTGGATCCTGTATTGACAGGCCGGATGACAAATGTTTCATTTGGAAAACTTTGGGGTGGGGGATAAAAATGGCAAAATTACTTCCATTTTCGTTGGCCGGACTGACGGTTTTTCTTGGTGGTTGCGGGGATGTCCCTCCCCGGGCCGTCGTTTCCTTCGCCTTGCCGGAATGCCCGGCGGGCTGGGAACTATACAAGCCTGCCGAAGGCGTGTTTATCCGCGGCATGGATAATGGCGATAGTCCCTATGAACCGTTGGACGCGAACAAGAAGCCTATCCCTTTCGACCCGGGCCGCAAGCTGGAAGGTTATGAGGCGGACAAGGTCGGGCCGCATTCGCATGACTACCAGTTGGTGGTTCACAATGCGGCCGGGAAATCCGGAACCGAGCCATTGGACATGCCACACGACCCTGAAACGGCGCGAACCGTCGCGCTTCATCAGGCGGACAATCCCAATCTGCCGAATGACGTTAACGCAAATGAGACCCGGCCAAGGAATATCGCGCTGCTGTATTGCATCAAGCGGTAGGCAGGGCCGACGGGCGCGGGAAGGATCCGTTCGCCTATTTCCGCGTCGCCGCCACGATATAATTCAGGGCCATGTCGTCTGACAGGTGCAGGCCTTTTGCCGGGGACCAGCCGATGCCGCGGGGTTGGCCCATGGTGAGGCCGGCTTCGGCGAGGAGGTCGCGCAGTTCGTCGGGGGTGATGAAATCGTGCCAGTGGTGGGTGCCGCGGGGAATCATGCCGAGACGTTCGGCACCTTCGACCAGCAGCAGGCGGGATTTGGCGGTGCGGTTGGGGCAGGAGAGCAGCATCAGGCCGTTTGGCGCGAGGGCGGCGGCGAGGGCGGCGATGAAGGCGGGCTTGTCGGCGACGTGTTCGATGACTTCCATGGCGGTGACGAGATCGAAGCCGGCGAGGCCCGGATGGGCCGAAGGGAGCGTGGCGATATCGCCGCAGCGGTAGGTGATGGCGAGGCCCATGGCGGCCGCGTGGGCCTTCGCGGCGGCGATGTTTTCAGCGGCGGCGTCGACGCCGGTGACATCGGCGCCGAGGCGGGCGAGGGGTTCGCACAAGAGCCCGGCGCCGCAGCCGACATCGAGGGCGCGGCGGCCGGACAGGGGTTTCAGTTGGCCGGCGGGCGAATCAGGCCGGGGCGGGGTTGGTGCGGCGGCGGCCGGATGCGGGGCATTGCCGGGAGCGGGCGCGTCAAGCCCGCGCGGGGGTTGGGCGTTGGCGGCGCCCGGGTGCGAAGCGTCTTCGGGGCCGCGCCCATCGAGCCCGCGCGGCGTTTGAGCGTTTGCAGGGCCCGGATGCGAAGTATCTTCGGGGCCGCGCCCATCGAGCCCGCGCATGGTTCGGAAATGGGCGTCCACGGCTTCGCGGATGAAGGCGAGGCGCACCGGGTTCAGGCGGTGGAGCATGGCCGAGGAGCCTTTGGGATCCCACCAGTCGGCGGCCATTTTGCCGAAATGGGCGGCCTCGTCCGGGCGGATGGTGGTGGCGCCGGCCGAGGAGGCGGGGCTCTGGAGGGCGCGCGCGGTGTCGCTGGGGGTTGCAGTACTCATGGCATATCCCTAACAGGGCCGCCGTTTGGCCGGAAGCGTTCGTTTTTGCGCGGGGGCCTGTGGTTGTTTTTTGCTGTTCAGGAGCATGAGCTTGGCCCGGATCGTGATGAAATTCGGCGGCACCTCGATGGCCGGCACCGAGCGCATCCGCCGCGTGGCGAATATCGTGCGGCGCCAGCAGGAGGCGGGGCACGAGGTGGCGGTGGTGGTTTCGGCCATGTCGGGCGAGACCGACCGGCTGGTGAACTTCTGCCGCGAGGCCAATGCGCTGTATGACCCGGCCGAGTATGACGTGGTGGTGGCCAGCGGCGAGCAGGTGACCAGCGGGTTGCTGGCGCTGACCTTGCAGGCGCTGGGGTGCAAGGCGCGGTCGTGGCTCGGCTGGCAATTGCCGATCCACACCGACGATGCCCATGCCAAGGCGCGCATCGGCAGCATCGACACCGAGGCCATTCGCGCGAGCATGGCGGCGGGCGAGATCGCGGTGATTCCCGGCTTTCAGGGTTTGAGCCCGCAAGGGCGGATCACCACGCTGGGGCGGGGTGGTTCGGATACCAGCGCGGTGGCGGTGGCAGCGGCGCTGAAGGCGGATCGCTGTGATATCTATACCGACGTGGATGGCGTATACACCACCGACCCGCGCATCGTGGCCAAGGCGCGCAAGTTGAAGCATGTGACCTTCGAGGAAATGCTGGAGTTGGCCAGCGTGGGCTCGAAAGTGTTGCAGACCCGCTCGGTTTCCCTTGCCATGAAGGAGAATGTGCGGGTTCAGGTATTGTCTTCCTTCATCGACGACGACGCGCCGGCGGCCGACACGCTGCCGGGCACCATGATCGTTTCCGAAGAGGAACTGGCCGCCATTCAGGCCAAAGAAGCGCAAGAAGGAGCCGACGTGGAATCGCAACTGATCACCGGCATCGCCGCCGACAAGAACGAGGCCAAGGTCATCCTGACCCGCGTGCCCGACCGGCCGGGCGCCGTCGCCACCATCTTTGGCCCGCTGGCCGCCGCCAATATCAACGTCGACATGATTATCCAGAATGTCGGGCGCGAGCATACCGACACCGACGTGACCTTTACCGTGCCGGCCGCCGATCTGGTGCGCACGCAGGCGGTGCTGGAGGAATCGCGCGCGGCGATCGGCTATGAAAAGCTGACCACCGATGCCAAGGTGGCCAAGATCAGCGTTGTGGGGGTGGGGATGCGGGCCCATGCGGGCGTGGCCGCCACCATGTTCAAGGCGCTGGCCGACCGGGGCATCAACATTCAGGCGATCTCCACCAGCGAGATCAAGACCAGCGTGCTGATCGACGCCGACGAGACCGAACTGGCGGTGCGCGTGTTGCACACGGCCTATGGCTTGGATGGCGAATA
>CAIXXP010000293.1 GCA_903923465.1 uncultured Sphingomonadales bacterium
GGAGGGCGCCGTCACCGGGCGGGCGGGCACCTCCAAACATCCCAAATCCGCCCTGCAGGAATGGGCCGCAAGCCGCCGCCGCAAGGTGCCGGAATACCGCCTCGTTTCCCGCGAGGGGCCGGATCATGCCGCCCGCTTCACCGTTTGCGTTTCGATAAAGGGCGTGGGCGAGGCCGAGGCGAGTGGTTCCTCCAAACAAGAGGCGGAAACCGCCGCCGCCGAACAATTTCTCAAAACCCACGGATAAATCACATGACCAACCCTCTTCCTGAACGCTGCGGTGTCGTTGCCGTGCTGGGTGCGCCCAATGCCGGCAAAAGCACGCTGGTGAACGCGCTGGTGGGCCAGAAGGTCGCCATTGTCTCGGCCAAGGCGCAGACGACGCGGGCCCGCCTCATGGGCATTGCACTGGAGCAGAGTGACAAGGTCAACGCCCAGATCATTCTGGCCGACACGCCGGGCATCTTCGCCCCCCGCCGCCGGCTGGATCGCGCGATGGTGGCCGCCGCCTGGGAGGGTGCTGTTGAGGCCGATGCGATCCTCCTCGTGGTCGATGCCGCCAAGAAGCGGCGGGACTATCTGGCGCCCATTCTGGAGACGCTGAAGCAGCGGAAAGAGCGCAAGCTGCTGGTGCTGAACAAGGTGGATCTTTGCGTCAAGGAGCGGCTGCTGGAACTGGCGCAGGAATTGACCGGTCTGGTGGATTTTGCCGAGGTCTATTTTGTCTCGGCGGGCACGGGCGATGGGGTGAAGGAACTGAAGGCGCATCTGGCCAGCCTGATGCCGGAGAGCGCCTGGCATTTTCCCGAGGATCAGGTGTCGGATGCCTCGGAGCGGTTGCTGGCGGCGGAGATTACCCGGGAGCAGCTCTATCGGCAGCTGCATGAGGAGTTGCCCTATGACAGCACCGTGCGGCCGGAGAGCTATACGGTGCGCAAGGATGGCTCGGTGGAGATCCATCAGCAGATCGTGATTGCCCGCGACAGCCAGAAGCCGATCGTGCTGGGCAAGCATGGGGCGCGGATCAAGGCGATTGGCGAGGCTTCGCGCAAGGAGCTCGCGGGGATCCTCGGGGTGCCGGTGCATTTGTTTTTGCACGTGAAGGTGGATGAAAAGTGGGCCGATGCACGGGAGATTTATGAGGAAATCGGGCTGGAGTGGGTGAAGTAACTCTGGTTTGTTTCGTTTTCTTTCAGATGTTTGGGCAGAGTTAGTTGATGAAGTGCATGCGCGGCGCGTCATGCTGTAATCGCGCCAATTCTCTCTGGCTGGCCGCGCGGAAAGCGCGAATGCGGGGGTGGGGTTTGGACGATGCAAAGAGCCGTCCGGATGATGGCAGGGGATTGGGGTGTAGGACAGGGGGTGTGGCTGGTTTCGGAAGAGCGGCTTGCGACCAGCAGCAGACATATACTTTCCCATGTAACTGAACCGAATGGCTTACAATCCGAATTCCATGATCGCTGAGGGGGCGAAATGACCGACGGCATCATTCTGGTGAGCGACGAACAGGCTAAAGCCCTACAAGAGGGCTTCAAGTTTGCCGGCCAAGGCCTTGAGACGGCCCGGCAGCTGGGTAGCTGCCTGTCGAAGATCTTTGGCACCATCCCCGAGGATCTTATCGGCATCGCGTTTGGGGATGCGCTTCACATCAAGCGCGGCGAAAACATCAACATCATGGCGGCCAAGTCCGCAAAGCGCCTAAAAGACATGGGCATCGAAACGACGCAGGAAGTCCCGCTTTCCATTGGGCTTCCGTTACTGGCTGCGGCGGCCGACGAAAACCGAGATGAGTTGGTAGACCTGTGGGCGCGCTTGCTCGCAACGGCGATGGACCCCTCGCGCTCCGATTGTTTGCGCCTAAAGTTTATCGAAGTGGTCCGCATCATGGATCCCCTTGACGCACTTGTGCTGCAAAAACTTCAGAACATGCCGGACGGCTCGCCGACTCTGCGCAACGTCTACTCATCGCAGCTCAGTCGTTCCGAGGACGAGATCGAAATCTCGTTCGGCCACCTGTGCGAGCTTGGCTGCGCGATCGGCAATCTTGGCAAAGAACCAAGCATCCGCAATCTCAATCTCGATAAGGTGCATTTGACCGCGTTCGGCAGATCGCTCCTTCGCGCGCTGAACTGATCCAATTGTTTTGGGTCAGGAACGTCCGCTCCCCACCCATTCCCCCCCTACCGCAGCTTGGCAATCGCGATGGCGTCTTCCTTGGCGCGGTCGCGGGTGGATTCTTCGCTGCGGTTCAGGGCTTTGGCGATTTCTTTGAGGCCTTTGCCTTTGGCGGCTAGAATCCGCAGTTTTTGCAGTTCCTCGGGTTTCCAGGGTTGGCGGTGGCGTTCGAATTTTTCGGCGGATTTGTCGGCCATGGGGTTACTCCGCCGCCGCTGCGGTTTTTTTGGGGGCGGCATTTTTAGCCGGGGCTTTTTTGGCCGCTGGTTTCTTGGCTGCCGGCTTTTTGGCGGGGGATTTTGTGGTGGCGGACTTGGTTTCGGCGCCGTTTGCCGCTGCCTTGGGTGCGGCTTTCTTGGCGGCGGGCTTGGCCTCGCCTTCCGTGGCTTTGGCCTTGGCGGCGGCCTTTGGCGCAGCTTTCTTGGCCGGGGCTTTTTTGGCGGGGGCTTTGCGGGCACCCTTTTTCGTTGAGGGACCCTTCGCCGCGCGTTCGGTGATGAGGGTGAAGGCTTCCTCTGGCGTCAGGGTGGCGGGGTCCTTGTCTTTCGGCAGGGTGGCGTTGGTGGTACCGTCCGTCACATAGGGGCCGAAGCGGCCGGCCATCAGCTTCACTTCACCGGCGCTTTCGGGGCCAGTAGCGTTGGGATGCGGGCCGAAGGTCTTGAGCGGCTCGGCGGCGGTGCGGCCGCCCCTGCCCGGGTTGGCCGCCGCCTCGGCCAGCTTGACCACGGCGGTGTTCATGCCGGTCTCGAACACTTCCGCCGTGGCCTTCAGCCGGGCATATTTGCCATCGCAGGCGAGATAGGGGCCGTAGCGGCCGATGCTGGCGGTGATCATCGCGCCGCTTTCCGGGTGGATGCCGATCTCGCGCGGCAGGCTGAGGAGCTTCAGCGCCCATTCCAGCGTGATATCGCCGGTGGCGGCCACGTCCTTGGGGATGGAGGCGCGCTTGGCTTCCTTGCCCTCGCCCAACTGGACATAGGGGCCGAAGCGGCCGGTCTTGCGGGTGATGTCCTGCCCGGTGACCGGATCCTGCCCCAGCACCGCGTCTTCACCGCCGGCATCGGCTTCGCCGCCGCCTTGGGCAAAGCGGCGGGTGTATTTGCATTCCGGGTAGTTCGAGCAGGCAACGAAGGCGCCATACTTGCCGCCGCGCAGGGCAAGCCTGCCAGCAGCGCACTTCGGGCAGGCGCGCGGGTCGGTGCCGTCTTCCGTCGGCGGGAACAGATAATCGCCGAGGAAGGCATCGAGCGCCTCGGTGACTTCGCTGGGCTTCTTCTCCATTACCTCGTCGGACTTGGGCTTGAAGTCTTTCCAGAAGGCCTCGAGCACGCCCTTCCACGCGGCGCGGCCGCCGGAGACGTCGTCGAGTTCATCCTCCATGCCGGCGGTGAAATCATAGCCGACGTAGCGGGCGAAGAAGCGTTCGAGAAACGCGGTGAGGAGTCGGCCCGATTCTTCCGCGAAGAAACGGTTTTTATCCATGCGGACATAGGCGCGGTCTTTCAGCACCTGCAGCGTGGCGGCATAGGTGGAGGGGCGGCCGATGCCGAGTTCCTCCAGCCGCTTGACGAGGCTCGCCTCCGAATAGCGCGGCGGCGGCTGGGTGAAGTGTTGGGTTGCGTCGACCTGTTGCTTGGCGGGCATGTCGCCCTTGGCCATGGCGGGGAGCAGGCCGCTCTCGTCCTCGTCGCCCTCCTGCTTCTGGTCGCGGCTTTCGTCGTAAACCGCCATGAATCCGGGGAATTTCACCACCTGCCCGGTGGCGCGCAGCTCGTGCTGCCCGGTGCCGTCGCGGAAGGTGACGGTGGTGCGTTCGAGTTGGGCGGTGGCCATCTGGCTGGCCATGGCGCGCTTCCAGATCAGTTCATAGAGGCGGCCCTCGTCGCCGCTACTCGCCCGGTCGCGGGTGAAGTCGGTGGGGCGGATGGCCTCGTGGGCCTCCTGCGCGTTCTTGGCCTTGGTTTCGTAGTGGCGCGGCTTTTCCGGCAGGAAGTGGCCGGAGAAGCGTTCGGAGATCTCGCGGCGGGCGGCGCTGATGGCGCTGTGGTCCATCTGGACGCCGTCGGTCCGCATGTAAGTGATGGCGCCGGCTTCGTAGAGCTTTTGCGCCAGCCGCATGGTGTCGCTGGCGGAGAAGCCGAGCTTGCGGGCCGCCTCCTGCTGGAGGGTGCTGGTGGTGAACGGCGGATAGGGGTTGCGGCGATGGGGCCTGACCTCCACCTCCTCCACCCGGAAGGCGCCGGCTTCGACGGCGGCCCTGGCGCGCAGGGCAATGCCCTCCTCGCCGAGGCTCAGCTTCTCCAGCTTTTGCCCCTCGAACTTGACGAGGCGGGCGGCGAACTGGGTGCCGTCCTGCACCAATTGCGCGACGACGGACCAGAATTCCTGTGGCTTGAAGATCTCGATCTCGCGCTCGCGCTCGACGATGAGGCGCAGGGCGACGGATTGCACGCGGCCCGCGCTTTTGGCACCGGGCAGCTTGCGCCACAGGACGGGCGAAAGGGTGAAGCCGAACAGGTAATCCAGCGCGCGGCGGGCGAGATAGGCATCGATCAGGTCCTGATCGAGCTCGCGCGGGTGCTTCATCGCCGTGGTGACGGCTTCCTTGGTGATGGCGTTGAAGGTGACGCGCTGCACGTCCTTGGGCAGGGCCTTGCGCTTGGCCAGCAGCTCGCGCACGTGCCAGCTGATCGCCTCGCCCTCGCGGTCGGGGTCGGTGGCGAGGATCAGGCGGGTGGCGGTCTTGGCCGCGTCGCTGATTTCCTTCACCCGCGACTGCTTGTCGCCATAGAGTTCCCAATCCATCGCGAAGCCCTCGTCCGGGCGGACAGAGCCATCCTTGGGCGGCAGATCGCGGATGTGACCATAGGACGCCAGCACCTTGAAATCGGCGCCGAGATACTTCTCGATGGTTTTGGCCTTGGCGGGGGATTCTACGATGACAAGCTGCATGGGGGTGCCGACATTTCCTTACGCGTATACGTGTGCGCGAGGGTGGCGGCTGGGCAAGGCCCGCGTCAAGGGGGCTGAGGATTGAATTATGCGGTGGGGGTGCCGCCCGTGGCCGGTGCCGGTGCGCCGCCAAACAGCGCCGGCGCGGCATAATGCGCCAGCAGGGCACCGCACACCTGGGCAGGCACGAAGCCCGGCACATTCGCCGGGGCTATGCCGGCAAAGCTGTCGCTGAGGCTGCGGGCGATGGTGATGGCCGGGTTGGCGAAGCTGGTGCCGGAGGTGAACCGGTAGGCGGCGGTGATGTAGAGCGCCACGCTGGCCGGCACGCAGGCCGGGCGGGAGCGCAGCGTGCCGAGGATGGTGGGCAGCAGGCCGAAGGTGGCCACCCCCTCGCCCAGCCACTGGCCGGGGCCGGTGCGGATTTTGGTGGCGAATTGCGGCACCAGCACGCCATGGCATGGGCGGCCCAGACGCCGAGGACGCCGCCGCCGGGCTGGGCCTGCGTGGAGGCCAGCGCCGTGGCCGGATCGCCGGCGGCAAGCCCGTCGGGCCCGGCCCGCGCCAGCCGGCGGTAGGCAGCGAGGCGACGCTGCTGCGCCCGGGCGCCGAGACACGAATGACATCGGGAGAACCCATGGTGCGCCTATCCGGTGAGGCTGACCCGCCCCCCCGGGTGGCGTGCGACATGGCCGTCGAGTTCCAGTTCGACGAGCGCGAGTTGCACGGCGGCGGCCTCGGCGCCGGACGCCCGCACCAGCTCGTCGATGCCGATGGGCGCCATGGAGAGCAGCGCCATGACGGCTTCGAGCAGATCCTCGGGCGGCGGCGGGGTTGCGGCAGGGGCGGATGGGGCGGCCGGCGGAGGCGCGGCGCGCCTTGGGGCGGAGGATGGGGACACCGGCTCCGCCTCGTCGTTCGCCGGGCCTTCGGGCTTGTCCATCTCCAGCAGCGCGGCGAAGCGGGTGATCAGCTCCAGCACATCCTCTGGCCCCTGCACCAGCACGGCGCCATCGCGGATAAGCGCGTTGCAGCCCCGGCTGCGCGGGTCGAGCGGGGAGCCGGGCACGGCCATCACCTCGCGCCCCACCTCGCCCGCCAGACGCGCGGTGATCAGCGAGCCGGAACCGACCGCCGCCTCCACCACCAGCGTGCCGCATGCCAGCCCCGCGATGATGCGGTTGCGCGCCGGGAACAGATGCGCGACCGGCTGGGTGCCGGGCGGGTGCTCGGTGAGCAGCAGGCCCTCGGCGGCGATCTGCTCGTGCAGGGCGGCGTTTTGCGGCGGGTAGGCGATGTCTATGCCGCTGGCGATGACGGCGATGGTGCCACCGCTGCTGGCGGACAGGGCGCCACGGTGGGCGGCGGTGTCGATGCCCCGGGCGAGGCCGGACACGACCGTGCAGCCCGCCTGCGCCAGATCGCGCGCCCAGCCCTCGGCCATGCGCATGGCGGCGGCCGAGGCGTTGCGCGCGCCGACCATCGCCACCGGCAGGCGGGTGCCCAGCGCCGCGTCGCCCCGGGCGATGAGGATGGGTGGGGCGCCATCGGCCGTGGCCAGCAGCGGCGGGTAATCGGGCGAATCGTGGAAGATGTAGCGGGCGCCGGCCTTCCTGACGGCGGCGATCTCGGCGGCGGTGGTGGCCTCGCTGGCGGTGGGCTGGGTGCGTTTGCGGGTTGCCCCGTTGGCGGCTTCACCCCCGCGCGCGGCAAGGTCTGGCAGCGCCGCCAGGGCCTCAATCGCGCTGCCGCAGCGGGCGAGCAGCTGGAGGTAGGTGGCGCCGCCAATGCCCGGCGATCGCAGCAGGCGGATGCGGGCGAAGGCCTCTGCCTGCGAGAGGGGGTTGCGGGTCGTGCTGGTCATCCCGCCTGCCCCCGCGCTCAGCCCTTCTGGCCGATGCGCGGCTCTGTGCCGGCGAGGAGGCGGGCGATGTTGGCGCGGTGCTTCCAGATGACGAGCAGGGCCATGGGGAGGAGCGTCAGGCCGTAGACAAAAAGCGATATCCGCCAGAAAAAGTTTTCCAAGCTCGGAGCCGATAGCTGGAACAGCCCGAATGCCGCCACCGGCGCCGCCACAGCGCTGGCCATACCGCCTGCCGAGGAAATCCGGGTGAGCAGCACCACGACCGCCCAGACCAGCGCCGAGGCCAGCCCGATCCGCCAATCGAAGGCGAAGCTGACGCCGAGCATCGTCGCCACGCCCTTGCCGCCGTTGAATTTGAGCCAGATGGGGTAGCAGTGGCCGATGAGGGCGGCCAGGCCCGCGAGCGCGGCCGCATCCACCGGGTGGGCGGCCCACAGGTGCCCGGCCAGCAGCACCGCCGCCGCGCCCTTGCCCGCATCGAGCAGCAGCGTGGCCGCCGCCAGACCCTTGCGACCGGTGCGCAGCACATTGGTGGCGCCAATGTTGCCCGAGCCAATCGCGCGCAGGTCTCCCGCGCCGAAAGCCCGTGTGAGCAGCAGGCCAAACGGCACCGAGCCCAGCAGATAGCCAAGGCCGAGCGCCCACTCCAGATTCTGGCCGATCAATGCGTTATCCCCGTTCATGCGGGTGATACGTAGCGCGGCTTATCGGTAGCGCGAAGCCCTCTCTTTACCTTTTTGGCGCGAGGCCAGATAAATGCGGCCCGGCCCCGCGATTCCGCCCCGCCAGAGAGTGCCCTCCCCCTTGCCACCGCCCACACCACAGCCCGTGCCACAGCCCGCCGCCATCGCTGACGCCCCCCCGCACCCGGCCATCGCCCCCCCTTCGCCGATTTTGCTGTTCGATTCGGGCGTGGGCGGGCTGACGGTGCTGGCGGCCTTGCGGGAACTGTTGCCTGAGGCGCCGGTGATCTATGCCGCCGACAATGCCGGCCTGCCCTATGGCAACAAGACCGAGGCGCAGATCGCCGCGCGCGTTTCCGGACTGCTGGGGCGCATGGCCGAGCGGCTGAAGCCCCGGCTGATTTGCATTGCCTGCAACACCGCCTCGACCATTGCCCTGTCGAGCGTGCGCGAGGTGCTGGAAGTTCCCATCGTGGGCACGGTGCCGGCGATCAAGCCCGCCGCCGCCCTCACCCGCAGCGGCACCATCGGCCTGCTCGGCACGCAGGCGACCATCCGCCAGGCCTATGTCGACCGGCTGGAGCATGAATATGCCGTCGGCAAGCGCCTGTTGCGCCATGCCGCACCAGAGCTGGTGGAGGCGGCTGAGGCCAAATTGCGTGGGCGCCCGGTTGATCCCGCCGTCATCGCCCGGGCCGTGGAAGGCCTGCGCGCGCAGCCGGGGGGCGAGGCGGTGGACACGGTGGTGCTGGCCTGCACCCATTTCCCGCTGCTGAAGGACGAGTTGGCCGGGGCGTTTGGGCCGGGGGTGGCGCTGGTGGACGGGGCGCAGGGGATCGCCCGGCGCATCGTGGATCTGACAAAGGGCCAGGATTTCGCCCGCACGGCGCCGGATTTTGCCCTGTTCACCCGGGACGAACCCGGCCTTGCCGAACTGGCGCCGGCCCTGGCGCGCTATGGGCTGGCGTGCATTCGCCACTTTTGACCGCGCCTGCCCTGCCGCGTGATGTTGCCCGGCCGCGTGATGTTGCCCGAGCCACGGATTAGTGCCAAGTGGCGCGCTCACCCCTCATGGCGTGCAAGCGGAGAAGCGGATGATAACCCGGCGATTCAACCGATGGCTGGGCATGCTGCTGCTGGTGGGAGGGCTCGCCTTCTGGTGGCTGCTGCTGGAGAACGCCCCCGAGGGTGCGCAGCCCCTTCCCCTGCATATCGCCACCTTACGCCAGCTTGCCGGGCAAAGGCCGGGGCCCGCGCCGGACGCGGTTGCCTTCGAGATGGTGGCGACGGCGCGGCGCGTCGGCGATCTGGTCGTGGCCGGAGGGGGCCTGAAGAAACGCTCGCTGGCCGTCGGCGCGTTCGAGCTGACGGTGCCGGGGGCAAAGCCGGTGATGATCAACAGCGGGCCGGGTGCGGTAGCCGCCGCCACGCTCGGCTATAAGCCGCGCCCGGATGCGCTGGCGCGGGTGGAGAGCGCGCTGGGCGATTCGGGCATGATATTGCTGACCGAGGGGCGGCCGCTCACCGCCTCGGGTCTGCTGGCGCTGGCGGCGCGGCCCGGCAAGGCCTCGCTGCTCACCAAGGCGTGCCTTGGCCCGGAGCAACTGGCGGATCTCTCGGCCATGCCCCGCCGGTTGGCCCCCTTGCTGCCGCTGCCGCCCGCCTGCCTGTCGGGCGCGCAGCCGCAGGCCGTTGCGCCCGGCATCGTGGTCATTCCGGCATCCGGGCATGCGCGCGGCTCGCAGATGATCTATGTGCGGCTGACCAATGGCCGCGAATATCTGTTCGCCGGAGAAACCGCCCCCCTGGAGGCCAGCTGGAACCAGTTGCGCGCCCGTGGGCGGCTGCTGGGCGACCTGCGCGACCGGGAAGACCGGGGGGCGGTGTTCAGCTGGCTGCTCACCATCCGCCAACTCGTCGCAGAGGCCCCGGGACTCGTCGTGGTGCCGGGCAGCGACCGCGCGTGGCTGACAAAAGCCGCCACCGACCATGTCGTCGCGCCCGGCTTTGCGCCAACCCGGCCCTGAGGCGCGGGCGGCTCACCAGATGCGCGCGCGCTTTTCCGGCGCAATATACATCGCGTCCCCCGGCTTTACGCCAAAAGCCTGATACCACGCCTCGACATTGGGCAGGGTGCCCAGCAGGCGGAAGCGGGCCGGGCTGTGTGGATTGGTGGCCACCTGATTGCGCAGGGCACTTTCGCGCTGCTTGCTGCGCCACACCTGCGCGAAGGCAAGGAAGAAGCGCTGGTCGCCGGTGAGGCCATCGAGCACCGGCGCGGGGGCGCCGCACAGGGCACGGTGGTAGGCCTCCAGCGCGACCTGGAGCCCGGCGAAATCAGCGATGTTCTCGCCCATCGTCAGCTTCGGATTGACGAAGGCCCCGGGCGCCGCCTGAAATTTGGCATATTGCGCGCCGAACACCGCCGCCTCGGCCTCGAAGCGTTTGGCGTCGTCCGGGCTCCACCAGTCGCGCACGGCGCCGGTGGCGTCGATCTTGCGGCCCTGATCGTCGAAGCCGTGGCTGATCTCGTGGCCGATGATCGCGCCGATCGCGCCGTAGTTCGCGGCATCGTCGACGTTGGGGTCGAACATGGGCGGCTGGAGAATGCCGGCGGGGAACACGATCTTGTTTTCCAGCACGCCGTTGTACGCATTCACCGTCTGCGGGTTCATGCCCCATTTGCGGTGGTCCACCGGCTTGCCGAGGTCGGCCAGATGATAGGCGGCGTCGAACTTGCCGGCCCGCTGGACATTGCCGTAGAGGTCGGTGGGGGAGATGGTGAGCGCGGTGTAATCACGCCATTTGTCGGGATAGCCGACCATCACGTCCATCTTCGCCAGCTTGTCGAGGGCGACCTTGCGGGTGGGCTCGCTCATCCAGTCGTTGGCGGCGATGCGGCTGGCCATGGCCGCTTTCAGATTGGCGACCAGCGCCTCCATCTTGGCCTTGGCCGCGGGCGGAAAGTAGCGGGCGACATAGGCCTGCCCCACCGCCTCGCCCAGATTGCCGTTGACCAGATCAACGCCGCGCTTCCACCGGGGGCGCAACTCGCTGACGCCGCTGAGGGTTTTGACATAGGCGAAGCGGCTGTCGACCATGGCTTTCGTCAGATAGGGCGCGGCCTGATCGGCGACGTGGAACGCCTCCCATAGCTTCAGCACCCGCAGCGGGGTTTTGGCATAAAGCGCGGCGATAGCCCGCACCGCGCTGTTCTCGTTGACGATGATGCGCTGTTGCGGCGTGATGCCGGCGCCGGCGAAAAAGGCGCGCCAGTTCACGCCCGGCGCATAGGCGGCGAGCGCTTCGCTGGAATAGGGGTTGTTGATCTTGCCGAGGTCGCGGCGGTCCTCGGCGGGCCAGCTGAGGCGGGCGATGGCGGTCTCGAAGGCCAGCACCGTGCTGGCGGCGGCGGCGGGATCGGGCTGGCCGATCGCCTGGAACATCCGCGTGACATAGGCAAGATAGGCCTCGCGCTGGGGCTGGAACTGGGGGGTCAGGTAATAGTCGCGGTCGGGCATGCCGAGGCCGCCCTGCCCCAGCCACAGCACATTCATGCTGGCATTGGCGGTATCGGGGCTGACATCGAAATCCACCAGCGCCGAGCCGAAGGCGCCATTGGTGGCCCCCATGAAACGGGCGAAGGCGGTCTTGTCGGCAACCGCGTGCAGATGCGCGAGATCTGCGCGCAGCGGGGCGAGGCCCACCGCCTCCACCCGCGCCTCGTCCATGTAGCTGGCATAGAGCGCGCCATACTGGCTCTCGGGCGGCGCTGTGGTGATCAGGTCGCGCAGCTGCGCCTGCACCGTCTCCTGCACGGTGTCGAAGGCGCCGGTGGCCGGGCGGTCGGCCGGGATGGTGGCGCTGTCCAGCCATTTGCCGGAGGCGTAGCGCTCGAAATCGTCACCCGGCTTCACGGCGAGGTCGCGATTTGACAGATCGACACCCCATTGGCCGACGGCGGCTTTAGGCTGCCTTGCGGCGCTGGCGGGGGCCGCGCCCGGCGCCGGGGTTTCGGCGGCGACGGCAAGCGGCGGCGCCAGCGCGACCAGAGCCAGAGATACCAGAAGGTGATGGGATTTCATGAGGCTAGATCCTTCTCGCGCCGGCTTTGGCCGATGCGCTTTGCAGCGCTGAACGCCACCTATAGGCGGCCGGCCAGGCGGTTCCAACGCGGCATTTCCACTCCCCCGCCTTTCGCCGCGATGAATGAACGTTTGACGCTGGTCATTTTTGACGGCCAGGTATATGTGCCAGACAGGTGGTGCCCGGGGCGGGAAACATCCCCGGTTGGCGTCAGGCAGGGTAGACACAGCGTGAATTACGACAAGATTTTCGACGCCGCGATTGAACGCCTTCATTCCGAGGGGCGCTATCGCGTCTTCATTGACATTCTGCGCAACAAGGGCGCCTATCCCAACGCCCGCTGCTTTGCCGGGCATAATGGCCCCAAGGACATCACCGTGTGGTGCTCCAACGACTATCTCGCCATGGGCCAGCACCCCAAGGTTATCGGCGCGATGGAAGAGGCGCTGCATAATGTCGGCGCCGGCAGCGGCGGCACGCGCAACATTGGCGGCAACACCCACTATCACATCGACCTGGAGGCCGAACTGGCTGACCTGCACGGCAAGGACAATGCCTTGCTGTTCACCTCGGGCTATGTTTCCAACGATGCCACGCTCTCGACCCTGGCGCAGAGTCTGCCCGGTTGCGTGATCTTCTCCGACGAGTTGAACCATGCCAGCATGATTGCCGGCATCCGCAACTCGGGCGCGCAGAAGAAGGTGTGGCGGCACAATGATCTCGCGCATCTCGAAGAGTTGCTGGCCGAGACTGACCCTGCCCTGCCGAAGCTGATCGCCTTTGAAAGTGTCTATTCGATGGATGGCGATGTGGCCCCCATCCACGCCATCTGCGATCTGGCGGACAAGTATAACGCTCTGACCTACATCGACGAAGTGCACGCCGTGGGCATGTATGGCCCGCGTGGCGGCGGCATTTCCGACCGGGACGAGGCCGCGCATCGCATTACCATTATCGAGGGCACGCTGGGCAAGGCCTTTGGCGTGATGGGCGGTTACATCGCCGCCGACGCCAAAATTATCGACGTGATCCGCAGCTATGCGCCGGGCTTCATCTTCACCACCTCGCTGTCGCCGGTGCTGGTGGCGGGAGTGCTGGCATCGGTGCGGCACCTGAAGGAATCGAGCGTCGAGCGCGAGGCCCAGCAGGCCGCCGCCGCCACGCTGAAGCGCCTGTTCGCCGAGGCCGGGCTGCCGGTGATGCCATCGGTAACGCATATCGTGCCGCTGATGGTGGGCGACCCGGTTCGGGCCAAGAAAATCAGTGACATACTGCTGGCTGAGTATGGCGTTTACGTCCAACCCATTAATTTTCCGACGGTGCCGCGGGGCACGGAGCGGCTGCGGTTTACCCCCGGCCCGGCCCATACCGAGGCGATGATGGTGGTGCTGACCACCGCGCTGGTGGAGATCTGGGATCGGCTGGAGCTGCGGCTGGCGGCCTGAGGTTTTAGCTCGCGGATAACCTTTTGCGCTGGGGGCTGACCTTCGCCGCCGTGGCAGCGTGGGCGGTGGTGGCGTGGGCGGTGGCGGCGGGGGGGGGCGCCTCGGCCTCGACGCAGGGGGCGCCGCGCTTGGGTTTTTTCGCCGCCGCCGGCGATGTGTTGATCGGCGATGCGCTGGCTGCCCATGGCTGGAAAGACAAGATCGCCAGCCCGAACGAGTATGGCCAGTATGAAGTGCTCGTGCGCAAGGGGGCGGCGCCGGTGAGTGCGCCGGCTTGCCGGCGTGGCTGGCTGATCCTGCGGATGCCGGCGGCGCTGGATGGCGATGCCCCGGCGTTGAAGGTGGGCGTTGCCGCGCGGCGGGCCGCCTATGCCGCGACGCTGGCGGCGGTGCGCGGCGGCAAGCGGGCGCGGTTCGATGTGACCCCCGACAGCTATTATCGGCGCACACCGGACGGGGGGATCGCGCTGACGGGGTGCAATCTGTTTCTGCTGGTGCCGGGGCGCGGTTGAGGGCGGAGGCCGGGTGTGGCGCGGGTTTGGCGGCGGGTGACGGGGGTGCCCGGCGCGGGTTTGGCGGGCTGCGCGGCGCTGTTTTTGGCGGCCCGGGCGCCCGGCTGACATTGTCCAACAAAATCGCGCCTGTCGCGCCGCGCTCTCCCTTTATAACCCGAGATCCACCAATATGCAGGGATGCGCCGGCCGACGAAATGGCTTGCCTGATAAAACAGAGCCGAGGCATAGGGAAAAAATCAGGGGAGGTGGTGAGTAAGCGGGGCAGATTTCCGGGCGGGCTAGGCGTGCGCCATCCTGACGAGGGTTGGCAGGCTGGGTAC
>CAIXXP010000294.1 GCA_903923465.1 uncultured Sphingomonadales bacterium
AAATGGGTGCGTTTCATCATGGGTTCCTCCTATTGGGGCGGGTTGGCCGGGAACCTAGCCGAAAGTTGGGTGCGGGCAAAGGGTTATGCGGCCGTCGCGCAGGGCAATCGGGTGAATGAGTGCGTGACAAACTGCTGAATTGCTGAATCTGTGTGTGTCCTTCTGATGTGCCATGTGGAGGACGACGATGGGCGAGTTGGTGACAGACTGCGGTGCGGTTTTGGAGGCGACGGTCTTTCTACACCATTTCAGCGAGTTGCCTGACCCTCGGCAAGCGGTGAAGGTGGTATATCCGCTGGACGAGGTGCTCCTTTTGTCGCTACTGGCGGTGCTGGCCGGGGCTGAAGCGTTTACCGACATCGCCCGCTTTGGCGACAAGAAACTGGAGCTTTTGCGCCGGTTCCGCCCCTTCCGCGATGGCACGCCGCCGCATGATCGCATCGGCGACATCTTCGCCGCCCTTGATGCCGAGCATTTCCAGCGCTGCTTCGTTGCCTGGGTGGCCGCCCTGACTGGGATGCCGGCGGGGGTGATCGCCATCGACGGCAAGACAGTGCGCCGATCCGGCCACAAGAGGGGGGTCAAGGCACCCATTCATATGGTCTCGGCCTTCGCGGCACGCCAGCGTCTAGTGCTTGGTCAGGTCAAGGTGGCGGAAAAATCCAACGAGATCATTGCGATCCCCAAGCTTCTCAACATGTTGGCCATCGAAGGGGCGATCGTGACGATCGATGCCATAGGGTGCCAGCGCGACATCGCGCAAAAGATACTCGACAAGAAGGCCGACTACGTCCTGGCGCTGAAAGGTAACCAGGGTTCGCTGCGCGAGGACGTTGAACTATTTGCCACCGAGCAGAAGGCAAAAGGATTCGTCGACACCGAGATCAGCCGCGATACCACGATCGGTGGCGATCACGGCCGCATCGAAACCCGAACCACCACCGTCATCCACGACGTCAAATGGCTCCAGCAACGCCATGACTGGCCTGGCTTGAAGGGGGTCGTCATGGTCGAAAGCAGCCGCGAGATCAGCGGAAAAATCGAGCATGAGACACGGTTTTATCTCACCTCACTGGTCATGGTGGCGGCGCTCCTTGGGCCGGTTGTGCGTAGCCATTGGGCGATCGAAAACAGCTTGCACTGGGTCATGGACATGATCTTTCGCGACGACGAGTGCAGGGTGCGAACCGATCACGCGCCAGCCAACTTCACCACCGTCAAGCATATGGCTCACAATCTGCTGCGAACAGCATCCACCAAGGACTCCTTGCGCCTGAGGCGCAAGGTTGCAGCATGGGATGATGATTTCCTGGTCAGCTTGATCGCAGCATGAAAATTTCACCCGATTCCCCTGGCCTTCACCCGGACCTCCCTTGCACCCCACCCGACACCGCAACATACTCACTGCAAAATCGGGAGCGAGGCGGTGCCATGCTGGATAAAGTGGATGTGCTCATCATTGGCAGCGGCGCTTCCGGCGCGGCGGTGGCCTGGAGCCTGGCGGACACCAAGATGCGCATTCTGTGCCTGGAGCAAGGCGACTGGATGAAGCAGTCGGACTACCCCAGCAATGGGCGCGACTGGGAGGCGCGGCAGTTTGGCGACTACGCCACGCGCCCCAATATCCGCGCCCGGCCGACGGATTATCCGATCAACGATGACAATTCACCGATCAAGGTGGTGAACTTCAACGGCGTTGGCGGCAGCACGATCATGTATACCGGTCACTACCCGCGCATGCATCCGTCGGATTTCAAGGTGCGCTCACTGGATGGGGTGGCCGATGACTGGCCGGTGGACTATGCCATGTTGGAGCCGTTCTTTGCTGAGAACGACCGCATGATGGGGGTGTCCGGGCTGGCGGGCGATCCGGCCTATCCGCCGAAGCTGTCGCCGATGCCGCCATTGCCGCTGGGCAAGTCCGGCGCCCGCTTTGGCCAGGCGATGAACGGGTTGGGCTGGCATTGGTGGCCGTCCGACACCACGCTGGCCACCACCGAATATGATGGCCGGGCGCCGTGCATCAATCTCGGCCATTGCACGCCGGCCTGCGCCCAGGGCGCCAAGGCCAGCACGGATATCACCTACTGGCCGCATGCCATTCGCGCCGGGGTGGAGTTGCGCACACGCTGCCGGGTGCGGGAGATCACCACCAACGCGGACGGCATGGCGTCCGGAGTGATTTATTACGACGCCGACGGGGTGGAGCAGTTTCAGCCCGCCGAAGTCATTATCGTCGCCTGCAATGGCGTCGGCACGCCACGTTTGCTGCTGAACTCGGCCTCTGCCCGCTTTCCCAACGGGCTGGCCAATTCCAGCGGGCTGGTCGGCAAGAACCTGATGTTTCATCCATATGCCCAGGTGTTTGGCTATGTCGATGAGCCGGTGGACAGCAACCGGGCGCCGCCGTTGTGCTTGTGGAGCCAGGAATTCTACGAAACCGATCCCGCCCGTGACTTCGTTCGCGGCTATACGTTTCAGTTCGGGCGGGGGGTCGGGCTGGTGACCGAAGCGGTCAGCAGTGCGGCCGCCGGAAGGTTGCCGTGGGGTGCGGACCATCATCGCGCCTTTCGCAAGCTGGCCAATCACCGAATCAGCCTGGCGGCGATCTGCGAGGATTTGCCGGAGGCGCATAATCGGGTGACACTCGACCCGGTGCTGAAGGATAGCCACGGCATTCCCGCCCCGAAGGTGGAATACGCCATCGGCGAGAACACCAAGCGCATGATGGCGCACAGCATCGCCCGTGCGCATGAAATCCTGGCCGCCGCCGGGGCGACCAACATCGCGGTGGAAAGCCCGATCCTGAATGGCGGCTGGCATTTGCTCGGCACCGCCCGCATGGGCCGCGATCCGGCGACCTCGGTGGTCAATGAATGGGGCCGCTGCCACGACGTAAAAAACCTGTTCATCGTCGATGGCAGCATCTGGGTCACCTCCGGCGGGGTCAACCCCACCTCCACCATCCAGGCACTGGCGCTCTACATCGCCGACAGCATCAAGCAACGCCTGGCAACCCTGTTCGATTGAGCCCCCAATGCAAACCCAGTTCCTGACCCTCGATGAAGCCCGAGACCTGCGCTGCCTCGCCGGCATGATGATCCCGGCCAGCGCCGAATCCGGCATGCCCGGCGCCGATGACCCGGCGATCACCGCCGACATGCAAGCCACCATCGGTCGCGACCTCGCCGAGGTGCAAACCGCCCTCGCCGAGTTGGTGCACCTCGCCGGCGGCCCGTTCGCCGATCTGCCGCCGGCCAAGCAGGAAATCGTCGCTGCCAAATGGCGCGCGGTGGAGCGCCCGGCCCTCGCCACCCTGCGCCGCGTCATCCTGCAATGCTATTACCGTGATGATCGGGTGGTGCGCGCGTTGGGCCGCGAAGCCCGCCCGCCTTTTCCGAAAGGCAACGTGCTGGAACAAGGCGACTGGTCGTTGCTGGACCCGGTGCGGGCCCGACCGAAAATGTGGCGCGACGTGGTGGGAGGATAAGGCCATGCACGTCCGCGCCACCCGCCTGCTGGATCGCCCGATCATCGGGCCAGACCTGCACCCCTCCATCGGCGTCAACATCCAAGGCC
>CAIXXP010000295.1 GCA_903923465.1 uncultured Sphingomonadales bacterium
GATTGAGGGGAAGATGCGAGGGCCATCGCCCTCGCGCCCCATCCATGTCGTTGTCGTGCCACAATTCGGCCTTGGCGCCACGTCGCGGCGCCGCAGGCCACAAAACCGCTGCGCGGCAGGGCGCAACGTGGCGAACAAAGCGGTAAGCCGACAGTCACGGGAGCGCGAGGGCGATGGCCCTCGCATCTTCCCCTCTTAAGCCCCTCTTAAGGCTCTCTTAAGCCCCGCTTAAAGCCCCACCTTGCGCAGCGCCGCATCCAGATCGTCGATCAGGTCCTGCGGGTCTTCCAGCCCCACGCTGATGCGCAGCATGTTCTCGCCCACACCCATATCGGCCCGCACTTGCGGCGTGAGGCTGGAGTGGGTGGTGGAGGCCGGGTGGGTCATCAGCGTTTTGGTGTCGCCGATATTGTTCGAGATATCGATCAGCTCCAGCGCGTCGAGAATGGCATGCGCTTCGGCGCGGCCGCCCTCGATCTCGAAGGAGAAGATCGAGCCGGGCTTGTGCATTTGCCGGGCCACCAGTTCGTGCTGGGGGTGGCTGGCAAGGCCGGGGTGCAGCACACGGGGCACGCGGGCTTCGAGGAAATTGGCCACGACCAACGCGGCATCGGCCTGGGCATTGGCGCGCAGGTCCAGCGTCTCCAGCCCCTTCAGCACCACCCAGGCGTTGAACGGCGAGAGGGTGGCGCCGGTGTTGCGCTGATAGGGCAGCAGCACGCCATTGATCCACTCCGCGCTGCCGCAGACGGCGCCGGCCAGCACGCGGCCCTGCCCGTCCATCAGCTTGGTGGCGGAATAGGCAACGACATCCGCGCCCAGTTCCAGCGGGCGTTGCAGCGCGCTGGTGGCAAAGGCATTATCCACCACGCTGATGATGCCATGCTCGCGGGCCAGACCACATACTGCTGCGATATCAACGATATCCATGGTGGGGTTCGCGGGCGTTTCGAAGAAGAACACCTTGGTATTGGGCTTGATCGCCGCCTTCCACGCGTCGAGATCGCGCCCATCCACCGCCGTGGCCGAAATGCCAAAGCGCGGCAGCAGATTGTCCGTCACCCAGCGAGTCGGGCCAAAGGCGGCGCGCGCCACCACCATGTGGTCGCCCACGGAAAGCTGGCACAGCAGCGCGGTGCTCATCGCCGCCATGCCGCTGGCCTGCGCCCGGCAAGCCTCGGCGCCTTCCATCAGGGCGATTCGTTCTTCCAGCATCTGCACCGTGGGATTTT
This sequence comes from uncultured Sphingomonadales bacterium, assembly GCA_903923465.1. Classification (GTDB taxonomy): domain Bacteria; phylum Pseudomonadota; class Alphaproteobacteria; order Sphingomonadales; family Sphingomonadaceae; genus Novosphingobium. The sequence goes on from CAIXXP010000295.1 coordinate 1,233, forward strand.
GCGTGCGGCCATAGGTCATCCCCGGCTCTTGCCCGGCAAAGCGGGCGGCGGGGGTATGGGCGTCGTCGTAGCAATAGCCGGAGGTGAGATAAATCGCCTCGCTGGTCTCGCCCTGCTCAGAGCGCCAGGTGCCACCGCGCACCGCACGGGTAGCGGCGCGCCATTTCGATGTGATCTTGCGATCCTGTCCGGTCGAACGTTTCATAAGGGTCGCTCTAAAGCATCGCAGGCGCGGGGGGGAGACGGTTTTTTTGGAAAAATTCGCGGGGGAGGGGAAGGAAGGGGAAGATTGCAGAGGCTAGCCCCTGCACCCCGGAACGTCTTCCGGCGAGAGGATGTGCCGAGGGCGGCGGCGGGCACAAACTCACCGCGCCGCAGGTGATGCGGCAACGCCGACAGTAATGGGAGCGCGAGGGCCAACCGATTTACCGGGTCGATCGGCACATTAGACTCAGCCCTCGCACCTTATCCGTTCCGCCTTCCCTGCCCCCTCCCCACCATTGCCCTTGCCGCAGCGCACCATTATCAGGGCCAGCGATGATCCACGCCCCCTACCCCACCGCCACCGAAAAAGATCCGCTCGCCTGGTGCATCGGCATCGCGCTGGCCTTTGCCGCGCTGGTGTGGTGGCGGCTGGGCATTCCCTCGAAGATCTATTTCGACGAGGTGCACTATGTGAACGCGGCACGAAAGCTGCTGCAACTGATGCCGGCCAATGCGGAGCACCCGCTGGTGGGCAAGGAGATGATCGCGGCGGCGATTGCCATTTGGGGCGATGCCCCGATGGTGTGGCGCATTCCTTCCGCGCTGATGGGCTGCATCGGCTTCTACGCTTTCTGCCGGGCCATGTGGTTCGCCAGCGGGCGGGCCTTTGCCACGCAGGCGGCATCGGTGCTGCTGTTCACCGATTTCTCGTGGTTCGTGCAGAGCCGCATCGCCATGCTGGACATGGTGATGGCCGGCTTCGGCATGGTGGGCCTGTGGCAGGTGGCCGCCGCTGTCCGACAATCCGGTACCGGGGCGGAGAGCCTGTCGCTTATCCGCGCCCGGCTGGCGCTGGCGGGGGTCTGTTTCGGGCTGGCGATGGGGGCAAAATGGAGCATTCTGCCGGCGGTGGCGCTGGTGGGGGCGGGGTTTGTGGTGGTGCGGGTGATCGCCAGCGGTCGCGCCTGCCTGGAGGCCACCAATGTGCCGCCCGTGCGCGGCATTCCGCTGATGGAGGGCCTGTTCTGGCTGGGGTCGGTGCCGCTGGCGGTCTATTTCCTCAGCTTTGCGCCGATCCTGTTCTATCATCAGGGCGCGGTCAGTCCCTCGGCCATTATCGGTTGGCATCGCGAGATGATCCGCCTGCAGGCCAGCGTGGTGAAGCACCATCCCTATCAAAGCGTGTGGTGGCAATGGATGGAGAATTGGCAGCCAATCTGGTACATGTATGAGGTGGTGGATGGCGGCCAGCGTGGCATCTGGCTGGTGGGTAACCCCTTCACCATGCTGGCCGGGCTGCCGGCGCTGGGCTGGTGCCTTTGGGCGGCGGCAAAGCGCCAGCGGGCAGACGCCTTGGCGCTGGTGCTGCTTTATGCGCTGTGCCTGGGGTTGTGGGCGGTGGATGGCAAGCCGGTGCAGTTCTACTATCACTATCTGCTACCGGCCGCCTTCCTGATGGGCTGTCTGGCGCTGGCTCTGGATGCGCTGTGGCGGATGCCGTCGCCGTGGCGCTGGGCGGCGCCGGGCGCGCTGGTGCTGGCCGTGGGGATGTTTGGCCTGTGCTTCCCGATTATCGCCGCGTTGAAGCTGGACCAGGGGGTCGACAGCTACAAGGCCTGGCTGTGGCTGCGCGGCTGGCACTGACACGCTAATTCCGGGCGTGCCGCCGCTCGGCACCAGCGGAAAAGGCGCCTCCCGGGGGGAAGCGCCTTTTGCTCACGTCGTGACCGACAACCGATCAGCGGTGATCGTCGTGGTGCATGTCCATGTGGTCGTCGTGGTGCATGTCCATGTGGTCGTCGTGATGCCCGGCCATGCGGTCATCGTGGTGACGATGGAAAATCACGACCGGATGATGGCGATGATAGACGACAAAGTGCCGATGGTGATGGTTGTTGTGCCAATCGTCGGCGGAGGCGGTGCCGGCAAACCCTGTGACGGCTGCGACGGCGCCCAGCGCAATCAACGTCTTTCCTGCGATTCTCATAAAATCTCTCCCGAGAGGCTCGGGCGATAGGCCCGGTGCAACTCACCTATCCCTGCCAGTCTGAACCTGTGATGACAGTTGGGGCGGGAATTGCCTGCCCATGCGCGGCATCGGCCGGGCCGCTCACCAGCGATGAAGGCGCCCGTTGCGGGGCGCCTTCTCGTGGTTTCGGTCCTTGCCAAGGGTTCAGCGGCCGATGGCGCGGCTCTGGGCATTTTCCTGGGCGTTGATCTAGCGCTGCTCGCCGCGTGTGATGTAGCCGCCGTTGGCACGGGCATCGGCGTGGTCCTCGCGGGCAATCGCCCGATCCTGCTGGCGCAGATGCCGGGCCTCACCGCGGCTGATATCGCCCTCGCGGCGTTCGTGGCGGATGCGGGCAAGCTGGTGATGCTCGCGCACCAGCACCTCGTGCTGACGCGGGTGGTGATGACCCCAGCGGCCTTCCCCATGCCACGGGTCTGCCGAGGCGGTGGTGGAAATTCCGGCCACCGAAGCGACGGTGGCAAGGGCGATAATGAATTTCGAGGCGAATTTCATGGCGTGTCTCCGTTCCCAATCCCTGGGCTGGCCCGGTCTGCGTGATGGGCCGGTAAGGAGATGTCTAGCCTGATTCGCCTGAATGGGTTCTGAGAGCCATCGGCAGCTCTCGTTCAGAAAACTGCCGAAATTGATGAACGGGTTTAGTTCCCGTATTTGCCCCACACGAACTTGCTCGACAGGGCAAAGTTCCACACCGAGGCGAGGATGATGCCGGCAATCGCCGAAGGATAGGGGTGGAAGCCCACCCGCACCAGGGCGGTGGAAACGCCGATATTGGCCAGCATGCCGAACAGGCAGGTGAAGGCAAACTTGGCCCAGCCATTGAACAGCGGCAGGAAGCCTCGCAGCCGCTTGTCGGCATAGGTCAATTCGTTGTTGAGCACGAAGTTGAAGGTCATCGCCGTGGTGGCGGCAACCGTCTGTCCGACGATGAAGGCGGTTTCCTTCGGGTAATGGCTGACGGCGAATTTGGCGCCAAACAGGTGCAGCACCAGTGCCAGCACCCCCATATGCAGCACCGCACCCATCGCGCCCACCGTGCCGAACAGGGCAAAGCGGGTGGGGATGATGCGGCCGAGCCACTTGTCGTAAAGGCCCACGAGGAATTCAAACACCACGGTGCGATCCAGTTTGCTTTCGCCTTCCGCGCGAGCGGCAAAGGCAAGGGGGAATTCCTTCACACGCAGAGGGTGTTCCACGGTGGCGAGGATGTCGAGCAGTATCTTGAAGCCGACGCCGGAAAGGCGGGCGGCATCGGCCCGCAGCGTTTCGGCGCGCAGCATGAAATAGCCGCTCATCGGGTCGGTCAGGTCGACGCCGGTGACTTTGCGGGCGATGGCGTTGGCAACGCCGCTGGCCCTCACCCGGTCCGGGCGGCCCCAGGCTTCGGTGCTGGCGCCCTCCGCAAAGCGACTGGCATAGGCGAGATCGTAATCACCGCTGTCGATCGCGGCCAGCATGCCGGGCAACAAGGCGGGGTCGTGCTGGTGGTCGGCATCCATCACCGCAACCACCGGCGCCGCGGTGGCGCACATGCCCTCGATCGCCGCGCTGGCCAGGCCCCGGCGCCCGATGCGCTGGATCACGCGAATGCGCGGATCGGCAAGGCTGATGGCGCGGGCCTCGTCAGAGGTGCCATCGGGGCTGTTGTCGTCGACGAAAATCGCCTCCCACGCGAGGCCGGCAAGCGCGGCGTCCAGTCGGTCAACCAGACGGCGCAAATTCTTGCGCTCGTTGAGGGTGGGCAGGATGACAGCAAGTTGCAGGCTCATGGGCGACACCGATACAGGCATTTGGTTAATGAAACTATGGGGATATCGCCCGATCACCCCAAAATAACAACTGGCCAAAATAACAACAGGATGGGGGTAATCCCGCATCCACGCGCCGGGCGGGTGGCGGATGAAACCCGCCACCACCCGGTAGGCGCGCGCCGCCGCCCTACAGCCGGGCGAGCACCGCGTCGCCGATTTCGCTGGTGGAGTGGCTGCCGCCCAGATCGCCGCCGCGAATGCCATCGGCCAGCGCCTTGGCCACCGCCGCCTCGATCCGCGCGGCGGGTGCCTCCGCTCCGAAGGAATGGCGCAGCAGCATCGCCACCGACAGGATGGTTGCCATCGGATTGGCCTTGCCCTGCCCGGCAATATCGGGCGCCGAACCATGGATCGGCTCGTACAGGCCAAAGCTGGTCTCCGCGAGTGCCGCCGAGGCCAGCAGCCCGATCGAGCCCACGCACATGCTGGCCTGATCGGACAGGATGTCGCCGAAGAGGTTGCCGGTGACGATCACATCGAACTGGCCGGGATTACGCACCAGCTGCATCGCGGCATTATCAACATACATATGGCTGAGCGCGACATCGGGATATTGCGCGGAAACCTCGATCACCACATCGCGCCACAACTGGCTGGTTTCCAGCACATTGGCCTTGTCGACGCTGCACAGCAGGCGGCGCCGCCCCTGTGCCGCCTTGAACGCGACATGGGCGATGCGGCGCACTTCATCCTCGGCGTAGGACATCATGTCCCAGCCCTGGCGGCGGCCGTCGGGCAGGATTTTCGTGCCCTTCTCGCCGAAATAAACATCGCCGTTCAGCTCGCGCACGATGAGCAGGTCGATCTGGCTGGCGACTTCGGGGCGCAGCGCGGAGCAATCCTCCAGCCCGGCGAACATCCGGGCGGGGCGCAGATTGGCAAACAGGCCCAGTTCCTTGCGCAAGCCCAGGATCGCCTGCTCGGGGCGCAGGTGCCGCTCCAGCGAATCGCAGGTGAAATCGCCCACCGCGCCAAACAGGATGGCCCCGCAGCGGCGCGCGATCTCCAGCGTTTGCGGCGGCAGGGGATGACCATGCTTGCGCCAGGCCGCGCCGCCCACA
>CAIXXP010000296.1 GCA_903923465.1 uncultured Sphingomonadales bacterium
ACCGGCCCAGCCCACCGGCCCAGCCCACCGGCCCAGCCCACCGGCCCAGCCCACCGGCCCAGCCCACCGGCCCAGCCCACCGGCCCAGCCCACCGGCCCAGCCCACCGGCCCAGCCCACCGGCCCAGTCCACCGGCCCGCCGCCGGGCTGGCAAGCTTGTGCATAAAGCCGCCATGACCCCGTCCGCCCCGCACCCCCGCGCGCCACGCCCCGGTGGCAAGGGCAACCCGCGCCGCGCGAGCGGCTTTGCGTCCCCAGCCTTCGCAAAGCCGGCGCTTTGCCCTATGCCTTGGCATACAACGCCATTTGCCGCCGATTCCGCGAACTTGCCGGAACCGGCGAGCCGAGCCCAGGGAGCAGTGAAGCCCGTGTCGACCCTCCACCCCGTCACCCCCGAATGGGCCGCCCGCGCCTATGTCGATGCCGCCACCTATGCCGAGAAATACCGCGCCTCCATCGAAACGCCGGAAGCCTTCTGGCGCGAGGAAACCGCCCGCCTCACCTGGATGAAACCCTGGACCGAACTCAGCCGCTGCTCCTACGGCGAAGCCGATTTCGGCATCCGCTGGTTCGCCGATGGCACGCTCAACGTCTCCGCCAACTGCCTCGACCGCCATCTGGCCGAACGCGGCGAGCAGGTCGCCATCATCTGGGAAGGCGATGACGCCACCCGCCAGCGCCACATCACCTATGCCGAGCTGCACGGCGAAGTCTGCCTCATGGCCAACGCGCTGAAACGGCTGGGGGCAAAACGCGGCGACCGGATCACCCTCTACCTGCCGATGATCCCCGAGGCGGCGGTGGCGATGCTCGCCTGCACCCGCATCGGCGCGATCCACTCCATCGTCTTCGGCGGCTTCAGCCCGGAGGCGCTGGCCGGCCGCATTCAGGATTGCGACTCGCGGCTGGTCATCACCGCCGATGGCGGCATGCGCGGCGGCAAGCTGGTCCCGCTCAAGGCCAATGTCGATGCCGCGCTGGAAAGCTGCCCCGGCGTGGAGGCGGTGCTGGTAATCCGCCACGCCGAAAACCCCGTCACCATGGCCCCGGGCCGCGAGCACTGGTGGCACGACGAACGCGCCGCCGCCTCGCCAGACTGCGCAGCCGAGGAAATGTCCGCCGAGGACCCGCTGTTCATCCTCTACACCAGCGGCAGCACCGGCAAGCCCAAGGGCGTGCTCCACACCACCGGCGGCTACCTCACCTGGGCGGCGATGACCCACCACTACGTGTTCGATTACAAGCCCGGCGAAATCTACTGGTGCGCGGCGGATATCGGCTGGGTGACGGGCCACAGCTACGTCGTCTATGGCCCGCTGGCCAATGGCGCCACCACACTCATGTTCGAAGGCGTGCCCAACTGGCCCGATTTCAGCCGCTTCTGGCAGATCGTCGACCGCCACAAGGTGAACATCTTCTACGGCGCCCCCACCGCCCTGCGCGCGCTGATGCGCGAGGGCGACGAGTGGGTGAACCGCACGTCCCGTTCCAGCTTGCGCCTCTTGGGCAGCGTCGGCGAACCGATCAACCCCGAGGCCTGGGAATGGTACTGGCGCGTCGTCGGCGATGGCCGCTGCCCCATCGTCGACACCTGGTGGCAGACGGAAACCGGCGGCGCGATGATCACCCCGCTGCCCGGCGCCACCGCCCTCAAACCGGGCAGCGCCTCCTTCCCGATGTTCGGCGTCGTCCCGCAACTGGTGGATAGCGAGGGCGCGGTGCTAGAGGGCGCCGCCGAGGGCAACCTCTGCATCATCCAAAGCTGGCCCGGCCAGATGCGCGGCGTCTGGGGCGACAAGGACCGCTTCTTCGCCACCTATTTCACCACCTATCGCGGCAAATACTTCACCGGCGATGGCTGTAGGCGGGACGAGGACGGCTACTACTGGATCACCGGCCGGGTGGACGATGTCATCAACGTCTCGGGCCACCGCATGGGCACGGCAGAGGTCGAAAGCGCCCTCGTCGCCCACGCGCATGTGGCCGAAGCCGCCGTCGTCGGCATGCCGCACGAGATCAAGGGGCAGGGCATCTACGCCTATGTCACGCTCAACGCCGGGGTGGACGGCGACGAAACCATCCGCGCCGAACTGGTCAAATGGGTCCGCACCGAAATCGGCCCCATCGCCACCCCAGACGCCATCCACTTCACCCCCGCCCTGCCCAAAACCCGCAGCGGCAAAATCATGCGCCGCATCCTGCGCAAGATCGCCGAAGGCGACGTCTCGACGCTAGG
>CAIXXP010000297.1 GCA_903923465.1 uncultured Sphingomonadales bacterium
AACTGCGCGCCAAGCGCATGGAACTGCGCCGCCGTTACAAGATTCAGGACGTCATCCATCGCCGTCAGGTGCTGCTGGTGCAGGTGGTAAAGGAGGAGCGCGGCAACAAGGGCGCGGCCCTCACCACCTATCTGTCGCTGGCCGGCCGCTATTGCGTGCTGATGCCCAACAGCAGCCACGGCGGCGGCATTTCGCGCAAGATCAGCTCGGTCACTGATCGCAAGCGCCTGAAGTCCATCATCTCCGAGATGGACCTGCCCAAATCGATGGGCTGCATCGTGCGCACCGCCGGGCTCTCGCGCACCAAGGTCGAGATCAAGCGCGACTTCGACTATCTCGCCCGCCTGTGGGACGAGATCCGCGAAACCACGCTCGGCTCCAGCGCCCCGGCGCTGATCCATTCCGACAGCGATCTCCTCAAGCGCGCCATCCGCGACATTTATAATCGCGAGATCGAGGAAGTGGTCGTCGAGGGTGAAGCGGGCTTCCGCGCCGCCCGCGACTTCATGAAGCTGCTGATGCCCAGCCACGCCCGCCGGGTGAAGGCCTATATCGATCCCGTGCCGCTGTTCCAGCGCTATGGCGCCGAGGATCAGCTCTCCGCGATGTACGATCCGGTGGTGCAGCTGAAGAGCGGTGGCTATATCGTCATCAACCCGACCGAGGCGCTGGTCTCCATCGACATCAACTCGGGCCGCTCCACCAAGGAGCATGGCATCGAGGCGACGGCGGTGAACACCAACCTTGAGGCCGCGCGCGAGATCGCCCGCCAGTTGCGCCTGCGCGACATGGCCGGCCTGGTCGTCATCGACTTCATCGACATGGAATATGGCTCGAACGTCCGCAAGGTCGAGAAGGCCATGAAGGACGCGCTGAAAAACGACCGCGCCCGCATTCAGGTCGGCCGCATCTCGGGCTTTGGCCTGATGGAAATGAGCCGCCAGCGCCTGCGCACCGGCGTGCTGGAAGCCACCACCCGCTCGTGCCCGCATTGTGATGGCACCGGCCTGGTCCGCACGGCGGCCTCGGCTGGTCTTTCGGCCCTGCGCATGATCGAGGACGAGGCGGCCAAGGGCAAGGGTACCACCATCACCCTGTTCGCCAGCCAGGAAGCCGCGATCTATGTGCTGAACACCAAGCGCGCCGATCTCGCCGAGATCGAGGAGCGCTATGGCGTCACGGTCGAGGTCATCCCCGAGGGCGAGAACGAGGGCGCCAAGATGCGCGTCGCCTCCTCTGGCCCGCGCAACGAATTCGTCCCCCGCTTCGAGGCGATCACCTTCGCCGAGGAAGAGGAGGACGACCTGCCTTACGAGGAAGAGGACGAGGAAGAGGGCGAGGAAACCGCCGCCGAGGAACAGTCGCGCCGCGAACGGGGCGATGACGGTGATGGCGAAGGCGGCTCCGGCCGTCGCAAGCGCCGCAAGCGCCGGCGTGGTCGCCGTGAGGATGGCCGCGAGGACGGCAGCACCGAGCCCCGCGCCGAAACCGAAGGGGCCACCTCTGCCGAGGATTATGACGGCGAGGAAGGCGACGCCTACGAAGGCGATGGGGACGAAGGCGACGAAGACCGCGCCGACCAGCCGCGCCAGACGGGCGACGAGGTGGTCGAGGGCGAGGCCCCGCGCAAGCGCCGTCGCCGTGGTCGCCGCCGCCGTGGTGGCCGCAACCGCGAGGAAGGCGGCGAAGGCTTTGGCGATAACCAGAACGAGGACGGCCTGAACGAGGACGGCAGCTATGCCGAATCCGACAGCGACGGTGACTCGGACGCCGGGGACTCGGCCGAGCCGGCGCTGCCGGAAGCGGAAGAACCCGCACCCAAGCCGCGCAGCCGCCGTCGCAAGAAGCCCGCTGATGCCGACGACATTGCGGTGGTAGCGGACGAAACGCCCGTCGCGGTCGAAGCATCCGCCGAAGGCGAAGCCGAAGCGGAGGCGCCGAAAAAGCGCGCCCGCCGCAAGAAGGCCGAGCCCGCCGCCGAAGCCGAGGGTGAAGCCCGGGAGATCGAGGCCGCCGCTGAACCGGTCGCCGAGAAGCCGAAGCGCACCCGCCGGAAAAAGGCCGAGGCAACCGACGTCCCGGCTGAAGCCGCGGTCAACGCTGAAGCGCCGGAAGCGGCCGCAGTGACGGCCCTTGCGGAGGCCACGGAACCCGCCGCCGCGCCCGAACCCGCTGCGCCTGAAGCATGGGCCGAGGAACCCGCCCCGGTCGCCACCATGGAGCCCGCGCCCGTTGCGGAACCCGGGCCCGCCCCGGCGCCAGCGAGCGAGGAGGCACCCGCCCCCCGCCGCAGTGGCTGGTGGCAGCGCACCTTCGGGGAATAGGCGTTAAACGGGGGCGCCCTTGCCCCCAAACCCAAAAAAAAGGTCCCTTCCGCCACGGCGGGAGGGGCCTTTTTCGTGGCATCGCCAAGGGTGTCGCCGGGCCTCAATCAAAACCGGCGCCAGCGCGGCGCCGGCCAGCCCGCGCTATACCCCCCGCGCCCCTAGACCCCCGCGCCCCTAGACCCCCGCGCCCATGCCGCCGCCCACGCGCAGCACCTCGCCGGTCACGAAGCGCGCCTTGTCGCCGGTCAGCCACAGCATCGCCTCGACAATGTCGCGCTCCTCGCCAAAGCGCGGGATCATCTGGAGCGAGCGTGCCTGCACCTTGGTGGCCTCGGGCAGTTCGGCGCGGATGGTGTCGGTCAGGATCAGCCCGGGCGAGATGGCATTGACGCGGATGCCGTCGCTGCCCAGCTCATCGGCAAAGGCCACGGTCAGCCCGGCCACCGCCAGCTTGGAAATGCCATAGGCATTGCGCCCCAGATGCGCCGCCGCCGAGGCGATGCTGACAATGCTCGCCCCCTCGCGCCCGCGCATATGGGCCACGGCCGCCAGCGTACAGGTCACCTGCCCCATCGCGTTCACATCGAACAGGCGCCGCACCTTGGCGACACCCAGTTCCTGCATCGGCTTGTTGTATTCATGCGAGTGCAGCCCGGCATTGTTGATGAGGATGTCGATCCCGCCGGTGTGCCGCGCGGCCACTTCCATGATGGCGTCGATGCGGGTAGCGTCGGTCACATCGCCCTCGATGCCGGTGGCCTGCCCGCCCTCGGCGCGGATGGCGGCGGCGGCCTCCTGCACGGCCGGCTCGTCGATATCGACCAGCACCACATGCGCGCCCCGCTCCGCCAGCGCCCGGCCAAAGGCCAGCCCGAACCCGCGCGCCGCGCCCGTTATCACCGCCGTCTTGCCGGCATAGCTCTGTTCCATTTCGCTCACTCCTCCAAAACCTCGTGAAATCTTGTGTAATCCACGGTGCGCGCGCCGTCCTCGGCCACGCCCAGAATATCAGCAAAGCGCCCGCCGCGCCGCACATCCTCCGAACCATAGGACCAGCGGCCATGGATCACCTGCCCGCTCATCTCGTCCACGCCGGAGAGCAGCACGATGATTTCGATATTCATCGCGCTCTCGTCCTCCACCCAGGGCAGCAGCGGGCTTTCGGCATCCACCGGGTGCAGCAACATCCAGGTCAGCGCGAAGGTCGGGTTGCTCGCGCGCGCCAGCTTCAGGTCGACAAAGCGCTTCAGCCGGATGCCACCCACGTCGGCGTCCACCAGCAAGCTGAGCCGGGCCTCGGCGGAGAAAATCATGTTGTGCCGCTGGTTGGCGGCGCGCAACATCAGCGTCGGCACGCCATCCACATCGCGCAGCACCAGCGTGTGGCTGAACAGAATGCGCGCCGTCGGCCGCGAGAACCGCGCAAAGGCAATGCCCGTGGCCAGCGCGAAATAGACGATGCCCAGGGTGATTTCCACCACCACCACCACATTGGCATAGAGCGAGGCGGGATAGATGTTGCCGTAACCAATCGTGGCAACCGTATGGACCGAAAAGAAAAAATCGCGCCAGAACGGCGAGATGCCCTCAAGCCCCCGCGTCACCGCCAGCCCCTCCTGATCGAGCCGGTACAGCGCGGCGAACAGCAGATTGAACGCCAGGAACACGCCGACGAACATCCCCACCATCCGCCGCCAGCTGAGCACCATGATGCGGTGAAACGCATCCTGCCCAAAGCGCCGTGGCAAACCCAGCGCCCGCACCTCCGCGACCCGCCCCGCCCGCACCGTTTGCGACAGGATCGATCGGGGCAACTGGGCGGCAGCGGTGTCGTCGTTCATCTCGGCCATCCCCGCAGGCTAGCCCGGCCCAGGCGTAAAGGGAAGGCGGGAGCCTGCGCGGAACAGATGCCGGTGATTATGCGAGCCTTCGCTCGCGCAAACACCCCTTGCCCCCGCCGATCAAACCGCTAGAGAGAGCCGGCACACGGGGCGCGCACCATTTTATGGGCCGGGCGCCTACCTTTCGTTCTTCAAACCGGAAGCAGCAGACATGGCCACCTTCACCCTCCCCGCCAACAGCAAGATCAGCAAGCAGGGCAAGCACCACGCCGTTAGTGTTGGGGCAGAAGGCGCCGCCAAGGTGAAGAAATTCACCGTCTACCGCTACGACCCTGACTCCGGCCAGAACCCGCGCTACGACACCTTCGAGATCGACCTCGACAAGTGCGGCCCGATGGTGCTGGACGCGCTGATCAAGATGAAGAGCGAGGCCGACCCGAGCCTCACCTTCCGCCGCTCTTGCCGCGAGGGTATCTGCGGGTCCTGCGCGATGAACATGAATGGCCGCAATGGCCTGGCCTGCACCACCGCCATCGAGGACCTGCCGGGCGACATCCGTATCACCCCGCTGCCGCATATGGAGGTCATCAAGGACCTGGTGCCGGACTTCACCCATTTCTACGCACAATACGCGAGCATCCGCCCCTGGCTGCAAACCGTCTCCACCACCCCCTCGGGCAAGGAGCGGCTGCAGTCGCCGGAGCAGCGCGAGAAGCTGGATGGGCTGTATGAGTGCATTCTGTGCGCCTGCTGCTCCACCTCGTGCCCCAGCTACTGGTGGAATTCCGACAAGTTCCTGGGCCCGGCCATCCTGCTGCAGGCCTATCGCTGGCTGGCCGACAGCCGCGACGAGGCGACGGGCGAGCGGCTTGACGAGCTGGAGGATCCCTTCCGCCTCTATCGCTGCCACACCATCATGAACTGCGCCAATGTCTGCCCGAAGGGCCTCAGCCCCGCCCGCGCCATCGGCGAGATCAAGAAGATGCAGGCCGAGCGGCACGTCTAAAGCGGCGGGCAGGCACCCGCCGTGCAAATGAGCGACAATCCCCTGTTTGATTCCGCCCCAGACCCGGAAAATCCGGGCTGGTTCACGTGGAATCTGTCGGATCCCACCCGGTTCAATGGCCACGCGATGGGCCATATCATCATCCGGCGGGAAGGCGCGCGCAGTGCCCGCATGCGCCTTGTGCCCGGCCACCAGCATTCCAATCTGCACAACACGCTGCACGGCGGCGTCATCCTCGGGCTGGTTGACGTGTCGTTGTTCGGCGCATCCGCCATGGTGCTGGGGCAGGAGCTGGTGGATGCGGTCACGCTGGATCTCTCGGCCCAGTTCATTGGCGCCGGCCAGTTGGGCATTCCCGTCGATATCGTCACCGAGATACTGAAAGAGACCAAGCGCCTGGTCTTTGTGCGCGGGCTGGTGGAACAGGGCGATCACCTGGTGGCCTCGTTCACGGGCACGCTGCGCAAGCCGTCCAGAGTATGAGTCCGACGGCATGAGTGGGCTGCTGGCGCGCTATCGCGAATTGCTGGCCGCCGGCGAACTGCGCCCAGACGACGAACAGGCCGCCGCCGCCGCCCGCCTCGCCCGGCTGCAATCGGAACTGGAGGCCGTGCCGAAGTCTTCTGGCGCCGCATCCGGCTTCCTCTCGCGGCTGCTCCGCGCCAAGGCCCAGCCCTCCCCGCGCGGCGTCTATCTGTGGGGCGGCGTCGGGCGCGGCAAATCCATGTTGATGGACCTGTTCCATGACACGCTGGATATCGCCGAAAAGCGCCGCGCGCACTTCCACGCCTTCATGCTGGAGGTGCATGGGGTGATGCGCGAGGTGCGCAAAAGCGAGACCGGCGATCCTATCCCCCAGGTGGCCGCCATCATCGCCCGCGGCCTGAAAGTGCTGGCCTTCGATGAGATGGTGGTCAACAATTCCGCCGACGCGATGATCATGAGCCGGCTCTTCACCGCGCTCATCCGCGACTGCGGCGTCACCATCGTCACCACCAGCAACCGCGCGCCATCCCAGCTGTATAAGGACGGGCTGAACCGCGAGCATTTCCTGCCCTTCATCGCCTTGATCGAGCAGGCACTGGACGTGTTGCCGCTCAACGGCCCGGTGGATTACCGGCTGCAGCGCCTCGGAGGCCTCGCCAGTTGGCACACGCCGCTGGGGGATACCGCCACCGCTCAGTGCCGCGAGGCCTTCTTCCGCCTCACCGATTACCCGCCCGAAGACGCCGCCCATGTTCCCTCGGCAGACCTCGATCTGGGTGGCGGGCGCCTGCTGCATGTGCCCAAAAGCCTGAAGGGCGTCGGCGTGTTCAGCTTCAGGCGCCTATGCGGCGAGGCGCGCGGTGCGGCCGATTACCTCACCCTGGCCCGCGCCTATCACACGGTCATCATCATGGGCATCCCCCGCCTCGGGCCGGAATTGCGCAACGAGACCGCCCGCTTCGTCACGCTGGTCGATGCGCTCTACGAGCACAAGGTCAAGCTCTTCGCCGCCGCGGCCACCATTCCGGAGGAGCTCTACGACACCGGCCCGAAAGGCAATGAGGGCGGGCGATTCGAGTTCGAGCGCACCGTCAGCCGCCTCGTCGAGATGCAGAGCCTCGACTATCTCGCCCTCGGGCATGGCGAGGACTAGCGGCGCGACCGGCATCCAGACCCGACCCTTGCGGAAAGACGTGCCGCACCCCATTTTGCCGTGCGAACCCTTTGCAATAAGCCCGAACCTCTTTCGGAAAGGCCGCATGCCATGATCGATATCCGCCCCTTCGCCACGCTTGGCGCCGCCAACCACGGCTGGCTGGATGCGCACCACCACTTCAGCTTCGCCTCCTATCGCGACCCCGCCCGCATGGGCTGGGGCGCCATCCGCGTGTGGAACGATGACGCCATCGCCCCGCGCACCGGCTTCGATCCCCACCCCCATGCCGATATGGAAATCGTCACCTTCGTGCGCTCTGGAGCGATCACCCATCAGGACAGCCTCGGCAATCGCGGGGTGACGCCCGCTGGCGACGTGCAGGTGATGAGCGCGGGCGCCGGCATCCGTCATTCGGAGCACAATCTGGAGGACGAGACCACCACCCTGTTCCAGATCTGGATCATCCCGGATACTGCCGGCGGCGCTCCCTTCTGGGACCAGCGCGCCTTCCCCCGGGGCGACCGCGCCGGCCGCTGGGTCATCGTCGCCTCGGGCACGCCGGAGCAGGATGACGCCCTCCCCATCCGCGCCGATGCCAAGGTGCTGGCCGCCACGCTGGCGGCGGGCGAATCGGTGACCTACCCCGCCGATCCCGCCCGTCACCAATATCTGGTGGCGCCACTGGGCCGCATCCGGGTCAATGGTCAGGAGGCACAGCCGCGCGATGGCATTGCCATCACCGGCGAGAGCGAAATCACCCTCACCGCGCTGGAAGATGCCGAGGTGGTGATGGTGGACGCGCGCTAAGCGCCAAGGCGCGCGCCTTACAGCGTGGCGGCGACAATCACCGCCGCGCAGGCCGCGCCGATCACCTGGCTCCACTTGTCGCGCACGGCGAAGACGATGGGGTCGTCATTCATCCATCCGCGCCGGGTGATCACCAGCATCCGGCTGATCCACGAGAGCAGCAGCACGCACAGGAAGAACAGGCGGTCGGGGTGGGCATAGGCCCCGCGCTGCTGCGCGGTGTTGATATACAGCGCCAGCACCAGCACGGCATTATACCCGGCCGCCGCCGACATCGCCTCGATCACCGGCAGATCGGCCAGCATATAGCCTCGCCCGGCGATCTCGGCCGTGGTATCGGCCCGCCCGGCCTGCACGCGGCTGACCAGCTCGGCAGAACGCTTCAGCAATGCGAGGCTGAGGAAGATAAAGATCGCCAGCGCCTCCATCCACAGCGACAGCGGCGTGTGGCTGGCATGGCCGCCCGCCACCATCCTCAGCCCATACAGCACGGCCAGCGTGATCACATCCACCACAGGCTTGCGCTTGAGATAGAAGGTATAGGCGGTGGTCAGCAGGTAATAGGCGCCCATCACCCAGACAAAATCGCCCGGCAGCGCCGCGCCAAGGCCAAAGCTGGCCAGCAACAGCCCTGCCGCCATAAATATGCCGCTCACCGCCGGCACATCACCCGAGGCAAAGGGACGATAGCGCTTGCGGGGATGTGCCCGATCACCCGCCAGATCAAGCAGATCGTTGGTGATATAGACGCTGGAGGCGCAAAGGCTGAAGGCGACAAATGCCACCATCAGCGCGCCGATATGGGCAAACAGCGCATGCCCGGCAGCGGCGGGCGCGAACACCAATAGGTTCTTCAGCCATTGGTGCGGCCGCATCGCCTTCAGATAGGATCGGGGCCCGCCACCCTCATAGGCCAGCACCTGCGCGTTGGTGTGGCGAGACTTCAATGCGCGGGCCAGGCTGCGGCTGCCCCCGGCGAGATAGGCGGTGTGCACCTTTTCCCAGATCGGCAAATCGGCGCGGGCATTGCCGACATAGTCGAAGCCGCCCTCACCAAAACATTCCACAAGTGCCGCCGCCTTGTGGGGGCCAGAAAGATTGTGTCCGTCCTTGCTGCCCATCACCAAGTCGAAGCCACCGATGTGGTCGGCCACGGCCTGCACATAGCTCTCGTCCGAGGCGGAAGCCAGCACCACCTGCCCACCAGCGGCGCGCCTCTCGGTAATGAGCTCCAGCACGGCGGGATCGGTGGGCATGGTCTCCACATTCAGCGCCGCCCGCTGGGCCAGTGCCGCCTTCAACGCCGCCTTGCCGTGGCGCAACGCCCCCAGCGAGCGCAGCGCCGCCCGGGAGTTGCAGGCCAGAAGGTGCAGAAAGCTCTCCACCAGCAGGTCGGTTTTCAGCAGCGTTCCGTCCAGATCGACCACCAGCGGGCGCACTTCCGCCCCGCCGAGAGCGGCCGCACCCGCCGGCAATTCGGCTGCCTGCCATTTGGCTACTGGAACGATGATGGACACGCTGCTTCTCCTGCGGCAGGGGCGGCCGGGTTTGCCGGCGCCCTGTCGGCACACATTTGCCGCATAATCGGTAAAAACTCTTTAATGCCCCTGCCCTAAACGGTTGGCGACGCCGTCCTTCGGCCACCAGCACAGGATTTGCCATGCCTCTGATCATCTGGGCCTATGCCCTTGCCAGCATCGCGCTTTCGGCACTGGCCCAGCTGTCGATGAAAATCGGCATGACGCGTATCCGCGAGGCCCATGTGGAGGGCCCCGCATTGGTGGGGAAAATCGCGCTTTCGCCGCATGTTATCGGCGGGCTGGCGATGTATGGGGTGGGCGCGGTGCTGTGGCTGGCGGTGCTGGCCCGCGTGCCGCTGTCGATGGCCTATCCGCTGGTGTCGCTGGGTTTTGTGTTTGTTTCGGTGCTGGCGTGGAGCGTGCTGGGCGAAAGCCTGCCGCTGTTGCGCCTGGGCGGCATTGCCTGCATTCTGGTCGGGGTGGCCATGGTGGGGCTGGGTCAGGCGGCATAGGCCGGCCGCCACGCAAAGCAGCGAGGAAGCGGAGCATGACAACCGAAACCGGCGTTTTCGAGCGCTTTGACCGCTGGCTGGATGCCTCGCTTGCCGGACGACTGTACGCGGCCATTCTCGGCGCGCTTTCCCCCGCCGCCGAACCCAATGCTCCCGTCACCGCCGTTGACCGGGCGATTGGCCTGCTGCTGGGCCTTGCTGCGGTGCTGGTATCACTGTGGGTGATGGCCCAGATGCCGCGCGGCCTTTATTCCCTCACCGGCTTCGACATCTGGTTTCAGGCGGACCAGCCCCGTGCCCTGGGCGCGCTGACCGATCGCCTCAGCCCGCTGCATGGCCGCGACAATGTTCATCCGCTCTATTCGCTGTTGCTGTTTCCCGTGGCCGATGTGCTGCGCCATTTGGGTGCTTCGCCGTTGCAGGCCGGGCAAGCGATCATCCTGGCCTGCGGCTTTGGCAGCGCCAGCCTGCTCTATCTGGTGCTGCGCCGCATGGGCCTTGCCCGCCTCTCCGCCGTGCTGGGCGGCGTGGCCTTCATCACCAGCGCCACCTATCTGCACTGGTTCGGCATTGTCGAGACCTATGCCGCCAGCAGCTTCACCGCCATCGGCACCACCTGGCTGTTTCTGCGCCGCCCCACAGTGAGCCCCCGCACCACCATTCTGGCCACCATCCTGTCGATGAGCATGGTGGTGACCAACTGGACCCTGGGCATTGCCCTGTCGGCGACGCGCTGGCCGCTCTCCCGCTTCCTGCGCTATATGCTCCTTACGGCGGCGCTATGCGTGGGCTTGTCGGTGGTGCAGCACCGCATCTTCCCGCAAGCTGGCGAATTCTTCCGCCGCTACGCCATCGAGGCCGAGGAAAGCTTCATGGCCGGCGGCGAGATCAAACCCGCGCCCGGCCAGAGCCCGCATTGGGTTCAGGCCTTGCGGGGGATTGTCGTGACTCCGGCAGTCACCCCCCGGCCCTATTTCGATACGCTGCCAAAATCGGGCAAGAAAATCATTAATAACCAGCTGTCCGTCGTCAGAACATTCGGCACAGATCGCGGCGTAAATTAGCGGAGGGCGGGCCTCGTCTGGGGTTGGGTTTTAGGCGGCGAGCTTACGGTGTTGCAAGCGCCGATGTTCGATGGTCTGTCGCTTGATCCTTTCG
>CAIXXP010000298.1 GCA_903923465.1 uncultured Sphingomonadales bacterium
GGCACTTCCTGATGGCCGTGCTGCCCCATGTTCACCAGCAGGCGATAGCCGGGGCCGTCCAGCTCCAGCTGGCGCGTGACGGTGCCCACGGCGCGGACGAAGCCGGCGATCTCGTCGGCCGGGGCCTTGGCGGAGAAGTCGTCCCAACTGACGTAGGGGCCCTTCGGGATGACCAGCACATGCACCGGCGCCTGTGGGTTGATATCGTGGAACGCGAGGGCGAAGTCGTCCTCATAGACCCTGTTGCAGGGGATCTCGCCGCGCAGGATGCGGGCGAAGATGTTGGCGGGATCGTAAGCTGCGCGCGGGTCGATCGGCATGGCGGCCTCTGGTGGTTGGGGGAACTGTGGGCGCGGGTCAGCCTTTGCGGCCGGCCTTTGCGGCCCGGCTGGCCTTTTCGGCGATTCCGGAGACGCCCTCGCGCCGGTCCAGCTCGGCCAGAACGTCGGCGAAGCGGATGTCGCGGGCGGCCAGCACCACGGCCAGATGGAACAGCAGGTCCGCCGCCTCGCCGACCAGCGCCTCGCGGCTTTCGGACAGGGCGGCGATGACGGTTTCCACGCCCTCCTCGCCCAGCTTCTGCGCGATCTTGCCCAGGCCCTTGGCGAAAAGGCGGGCGACATAGGAGGTTTCGGGATCGGCCTGGCGGCGATGGGCGATGGTGGCCTCAAGGCGCTCCAGGGTGCCGGCCAGTGTTTCGGCCAGTGTTCCGGCCAGTGTTTCGGCCATTGTTTCGGCCATTGTTTCCGGCAGCGTGTCGGGCAGCGTGTCGGGCAGCGGGGGGCCGGGGCCGTCGGTTTCAGGGGGGGCGGGGGGAGTGCTCATGACCGAGCGATGCGACCGATGCGCGGCGTGGTCAAGGGGCTAAACGGTGGCGGGGTGTTAACCCTGTCGCGCGGGGGCCGGGCGCGGCGTTAACCTTGCCGAACAGCACAAAGGCCCCGAATCCACCAGCGGGACCCCAGAGCCTCCAACAAGCCGAATCCGCCCCCCTCCCCGCAGCCTGCGCCGCCGGGGAGCGTGACGATTCGGAAACGATCAGGCCGGCTTGCGGCCGCCGCGCTGCCCGAGAACCAGGCCGAACAGCCCGAGGCCGAACAGCGAAAGATCAGACGACGAGGCCAGCGCCACCGCGCTCTGCGCCATGGCCGGCTCTACCACGAACCCGCCGACGACAACCGCGGCGACAATTTTCATAACAAGACGCATGACTGGAAGACTCCTCATTGCGCACATGGTTTAGCAATACTTGTGCCAATCCCGTATTTATGCCGGTAAACCTTGAAGAAGCCGTTAACGGATGCGGGTTTGCCCGGAGGAAGTTGTCAAGAAACCCGACGGTTTTTTTGGGGGGTGGAGGAGGGAAGGTTGAAGCAAGCAGGGGGGTTACCCCCCTGCACCCCATGACGTCTCCCGGCGAGAGGTAGGGTGGTGGGCAGCGGCAGGGTACAAACTCACCGCGCCGCAGGCTTTTATGGCCGCTGCGCGGCGGGGCTTTGGCTCGCGGGGGGCGTGCTCCCCTGCCCTAGCGCCGGGAGACGTATTGGGGGTTTGGGGTGCCAACCGATTTGCAGCGGCAAATCGGCACATCAAGCGTCACCCCCAAGTCTTCCCCCTGCCCTGTCCCTAACTCTTTACAACCCCCGCGCTGGCAAACCGGCGGCGCGCAGGGCGGCGTGGGCCTCTGCGATGGTGTGTTTGCCGAAGTGGAAGATGCTGGCGGCGAGCACCGCGCTGGCGTGGCCTTCGGTGACGCCGGCGACGAGGTGATCGAGCGTGCCGACGCCGCCGCTGGCGATGACGGGGACGCTGACCGCATCGGCGATGGCGCGGGTGAGGGCGAGGTCGTAGCCTGCTTGCGTGCCGTCGCCGTCCATGCTGGTGACGAGGAGTTCGCCGGCGCCGAGGGCGGCGAGTTTGATCGCGTGTTCGAGCGCATCGATGCCGGTGGGTTTGCGGCCGCCGTGGGTGAAGATTTCCCATTTGCCCGGAGCGACGCGGCGCGCATCGACGCTGGCGACGATGCACTGGCTGCCCATTTTCTCGGCGATGTCGGAGACGACTTCCGGGCGGGAAACGGCGGCGGAGTTGACCGCGACCTTGTCGGCGCCGGCCAGCAGGAGCGCGCGCGCGTCCTCCACGGAGCGCACGCCGCCGCCGACGGTGAGCGGCATGAAGCAGACCTCCGCCGTGCGGCGGACGACA
>CAIXXP010000299.1 GCA_903923465.1 uncultured Sphingomonadales bacterium
CGACAGGATGATCTTGAACGCCGCCGTCACCTTCTCGGTGGTGGCGCCGCCGCCCACGTCGAGGAAGTTGGCCGGGAACATGCCGTTCAGCTTGATGATGTCCATCGTCGCCATGGCGAGGCCCGCGCCGTTGACCATGCAGCCGATGTCGCCATCGAGCTTGATGTAGGCGAGGTCGTACTTGGAGGCCTCGATCTCGGCGGGGTCTTCCTCGGTCTCGTCGCGCAGGGCGAAGACGTCGGGGTGGCGATAGAGGGCGTTCGGATCGAAGCTCATCTTGGTGTCGAGCACCAGCAGCTTGGCGTGCCCGGACGAATCCGGCTTTTCCTCGACCAGCGGGTTGATTTCGAGCATCGAGGCGTCGAGCGCCATGAAGGCTTCATAGACCTGGCGGACCAGCAACTGGCACTGCTTGTTCAGGTCGCCCTTCAGCTTCAGCGCGAAGGCGACGGCGCGGCCGTGGTGCGGCTGGAAGCCCTGCGCCGGGTCGATGGTGATGGTGGTGATCTTCTCGGGGGTGCTGTGGGCGACCTCCTCGATGTCCATGCCGCCTTCCGTCGAGGCGATGATGGCGACGCGGCCACTGGCGCGATCCACCAGCATCGACAGGTAGTATTCCTTGGCGATGTCGACGCCGTCGGTGACGTAGAGGCGGTTCACCTGCTTGCCGGCCTCACCGGTCTGGATGGTGACCAGCGTATTGCCCAGCATCTCGCGGGCGTGCGATTCGACCTCGGCCAGATCCTTGGCGAGGCGGACGCCGCCCTTGGCATCGGCCGGCAGTTCCTTGAACTTGCCCTTGCCACGGCCACCGGCGTGGATCTGCGACTTCACCACATAGAGCGGGCCGGGCAGCGACTTGGCGGCGGCAACGGCCTCCTCCACGCTGAAGGCGGCAACGCCCGCGGGGATGGCGACGCCGAACTTGGCCAGAAGTTCCTTGCCCTGATATTCATGGATGTTCATGAGGAGATGAGCCCTTGGTTAGCGCCCCGCCGGGGCAGGTTTTGGAAGAGGTTGGGGCGGCGCATAGGCGTTTCGGGTGGCCTTGAAAAGTGCCTGAAACTGCGCCAAGCACGATTTTGTTCTCATGGTTTGCGAGTGGTTCGCAAGAGAGAGGAACTGGCCCGCGGATGACCCCGAATTTGGCGATGGCACCGACAGCGGAACGCGCCGCGTGATCGATCGCCAGCGGTTGCATGCCATTGTGCGCGCGGCGGGCGATATCGCCATGGCCAGCTGGCCGGGCCATGCCGGGAATGATGCGCTGGATGTGTGGGGCAAGGCGGACAGCAGCCCGGTGAGTGCGGCCGATCTGGCGGTCGATGAATTTCTGCGCGGGGAGCTGGGTGCGCTGTTGCCCGCCGCCGGCTGGCTCTCCGAGGAAACGGTGGACGACCCGGCCCAGCGGAAGCGCGACCTGATCTGGCTGGTCGACCCGATCGACGGCACGCGCGACTATATCCATGGGCGCAAGGGCTGGGCCGTCTCGGTGGCGCTGATCAATACCAAACGGCCGCTGCTGGGGCTGCTGTGCGCGCCGGCGCGGGGCGAGTTCTGGTATGCCGAGGCCGGGCGCGGCAGCTGGCGCAATGGCGAAAGGCTGGTGGCCAGCCAGCGCGACACGCTGCCCGGGGCCCGGGTGCCCGCCCGGTTTCTCAGCCATGAGGACGCCGATCTGGTTAGTGTGGACCAGCCCAACTCCATCGCCCTGCGCATCGCCATGGTGGCCGCCGGGGAGGCCGACCTGCTGGCCACCGTGCGCTGGGGCTATGAATGGGACATCGGCGCCGCCGCGCTGATCGCTCGCGAGGCCGGGGCCGCCGTGACCGACGCCTTTGGCCACCCGCTGAACTATAACAAGCATGACCCCCGCGCCTTTGGCGTGCTGGTGACGGCGCCGGCGATTCACGGGGCGGCCGTGGAGCGGCTGGCGGAGCGGGCGGCCCGGTTGGCTTGAGGGGTTTAGGGGGGATTCAAGGGGTTTAAGGCTGGAGTCTTGGGGGTGACGCTTGATGTGCCGATTTGCCATTGCAAATCGGTTGGCACCCCAAACCCCCAATACTGCATTGTTTAGCGCATGGTCTGCGGCGGGGTGTGTTGCCGCGAAGCGGCTTTAAAGCCTGTGGCGCGGTGGGGGGGAGCTGTGGGGGTGCCGTTGGCGGCGGATGCACTGTTTGGCGTGTGGTGACAGGCGCGCGCGCCCTCTTCGCGCGGGCGTGCAAAGGTGCTAGGGGGCGGGTGTGACAATATTTCCCTGGATCGACGTCGCGGTGATTGCGGGCCTGGTCGTGCTGAACGGCCTGTTTGCAATGTCGGAGCTGGCGATCATCTCGTCGCGGCCCGCCCGCCTGCGCGGTGCCGCCGAGCGCGGCAGCCGGGGCGCTGCCATGGCCCTGGCCCTGACCGAGGACCCGGGGCGCTTCCTTTCCACCGTGCAGACCGGCATTACGCTGATCAGCATTGTCGCCGGCGCCTTTTCCGGGGCCAGCCTGGGCGCGCCGATTGGCGAGCGGCTGGTGCTGCTGGGCGTGCCGGCGCATTGGGCGGCGACGGCCGGGTTTGCGATCGCCATTGTCGTCACCTCCTATTTCAACCTGGTGGTGGGCGAGCTGGTGCCCAAGCGGATGGCGCTGGGGCACCCGGAGCTGATTGCCGTGGCCGCCGCCCGGCCGATGGCGGTTTTCGCCAAGGTGACCGCGCCGCTGGTGTGGCTGCTCGATGCCTCGACCGACGGGCTGCTGGTGCTGCTGGGCGCGCGGGGCATTTCGCGCCCGCAGGTGACCGCCGAGGAGCTGCACATGATCATGCATGAGGCCAGCCGGTCTGGCGTGATCGAGGAGGACGAGCGGGCGATCATCAGCGGCATCATGCGGCTGGCCGACCGGCCCGTGCGCGAGATGATGACGCCGCGCACCGAACTCGACTGGATCGACGTGGATGCCGACGAGGCCCATATCCGCGAGGTGATCGCCCAGACGCCGCATTCGCTGCTGGCCGTGGCCGACGGGGCGCCGGACACCATCATCGGCGTGGTGAAGGTGCGCGAGCTGCTGGCGGCGATGCTGGGCGGGCAGGTGCCGGACATCCGCGCGCTGATGCGCAAGGCCGAGGTCATCCCCGACCAGATCGACGCGATGGACGCGCTGCGCACCTTGCAGCAATCGGGCGTCTCCATGGGGCTGGTGCATGACGAATATGGCCATCTGGAGGGCATCGTTACCCCGGCCGACCTGCTGACCGCCATCGTCGGCAATTTCGCCAGCCACCAGGACGAGGGCGATGCGCCGCTGATCGAGGAGGCCGAGGACGGCACGCTGCTGGTTTCTGGCGCCCTGCCCGCCGACGCGCTGGGCGAGCGGCTGGGGCTGGACCTGCCCGACACGCGCGATTACGCGACGGCCGCCGGCTTCGTGCTCTCTGTGCTGAAGCGGCTGCCCGATGTGGGGGACTGTTTTGTCGATCAGGACTGGCATTTCGAGGTGATCGAAATGGATGGGCGGCGAATCGAGCGGTTGCGGGTTTGCCGGGTGGAGAAAGTGGCGGAGGAAGGGGCTTAGGGAGCGATAGTCTTGGGGGTGTTATACCCCCAAACCCCCCGGCCCAAACCCCCGGCCAGACCCCCAGGCACGTCTTCCGGCGATGGGGAGCGCCGATGGGTCTGGTTGCGCCCAACCTCACCGCGTCGCAGGCTATTAATGCCGCCGCGCGGCGGGGCGCGACGGCGAGGTGGGGCGCGACGCCGACAGTAAAGGGGTTTGGGGCCTGAGGCCCCAAGACTTATCCCCTTACCCCTTTACCTCTCTTAAACCTCAGTTCCCCGCGTGGGTCTGTGCCTCGCGGCCATCGCCGGAGGGGGCGTTGAGGATGTCGCGGGTGACATCGCTTTTCGACACGGTGTTGGTCTTGGGGTCGGCGACGGTGGAGCGGATGCTGGTTTCCGCCGGGCCGGCGCGGCCGACGGCGGACTTTTCCACATCACTGCGGGCGGGGGGGCCGAACATGGCCTCCAGCGCGTCTTGCTGGCCGGAGTGGCTGGAGGGGCGCGGGGCGCCCGGCTGCGGCGGGGTCAGCGCGAAATCGGGCGGCACCACCAGCGGGGCCTGACGCTGCACGGCGAACTCGTCGGGCCGAACCCGGTTGAACAGCCCGCTTTGCCCGCAGCCAGAGAGCATGAGGGTGGCACTGATAGCCAGAACGGGAACAGTGAAATTACGCATCGAGTCAGCTCTCCGGAGCGGTTGTGGCCGGGTCGGCATCGGATAGGCCCGCCGCCGGCATTGCGCGCTTTTCGCGCGAAAGGAAAGAACGGGCAAGGATAATCACCACGCCCAGGGTGATCGCCGCGTCGGCCAGGTTGAACACCAGAAACGGGCGGAAGTCGCCGAAGTGAAGATCGGCGTAATCGACCACGAAGCCGAAGCGGATGCGATCCACGATGTTGCCCAGTGCCCCGCCGAGGATGAGGCCGAGCGGCAGGGCATCGGCCACGCGGCGCTCTCGCCACAGCCACACCAGCACGCCCAGCGCAATGGCGGCGGTGAGGGCGACGAGGGCCCAGCGGCCGTTGTCTGAACTGGCGGCCAGCAGGCTGAGCGAGACGCCGGGGTTGCCGGCGAAGGTGAGGTTGAAGATCGGGGCAAGGGTGATCTGGCCCACCTGCGGCAGCGCGAGGGGGCCGAGCATCCACGCCTTCACCGCCTGATCCACCGCGCAGGTGAGCGCGGCGAGGGCGAGGCCCGCCGCGCGGATGCGGGCGGGCCCCGGGCCAGAGACGGGGCGGGGGGCGGGGTGGCTCATGCGGCGCCTATGCCGGCGACGACATGATTGCAGCGTGAACACAGGGCGCCGTCGGAGGTGACCTCGGGGAGGTGGCGCCAGCAGCGGCCGCATTTGTGGTGGGTGGTGCGGGTGACGACCACTCCGATGTTTGGGTCATCGCCAAATGGATGTCCTCCAGACGGCAGCGGATCGTCTGAGAACCCAAAGCGCGAAACAATAAGCACCTCGGCGAAATCCATTCCGTCATATGCGGCAGGCGATCCGCTTGGACGGTGAAAAGTGACTTCTGCTTCGAGGGATGAGCCAATCACCTTGTCCCGACGAAGGCCCTCCATAATCCTGAAGACGAAATCTCTGATGTCTGCTCGGCGCTCACTCCACCGGCCAAACCAGACTTCGATCTCAGCGGGATGGTCGATTGGGAAGATTTCCGACTGGTTAGGAAGCTCCGGCCATTCCAGCAGATGCACGCTGCCGGCTTCGGGGAAGCGGGTGCCCCAGACTTCTTCTGCCGTGAAGACCAGCACGGGGGCGATGTAGCGGATGAGGGCGTGGAACAGGGTGTCGAGGACGGTGCGGTAGGCCATCCGCTTCGAGTCCGTTGGGGCGTCGCAGTAGAGGCTGTCTTTGCGGATGTCGAAGAAGAAGGCCGAGAGGTCCTCGTTGCAGAAGTCCGTCAGGCTGCGGATGTAGGTGTTGAAGTCGAAATCGGCCGTGGCTTGGCGCAGGGTGCCGTCCAGCCGGGCCAGCAGGGCGAGGATGTAGCGTTCCAGTTCGGGCATTTGCGCGACATCGGTGACGCGTTCGGCCTCGGTGAAGCCGTCGAGGGCGCCGAGGAGGTAGCGGAAGGTGTTGCGCAGTTTGCGGTATTGATCCGCCACGCCCTTGAGGATCTCGTCGCCGATGCGGTGGTCTTCGGTGTAATCCACGCTGAGCGCCCAGAGGCGGACGATGTCGGCGCCGTAGGTTTCCATCACCTTCAAGGGATCGACGGTGTTGCCGAGCGACTTGGACATTTTCATGCCCTTGGCATCCATGGTGAAGCCGTGGGTGAGCACCGCCTTGTAGGGGGCGTGGCCGCGGGTGGCGCAGGATTCGAGCAGGGAGGACTGGAACCAGCCGCGGTGCTGGTCGCTGCCTTCGAGGTAGAGATCGGCGGGGGGGGCCTGGTAATCGGCGGGGCGGGTGAGGTCTGGCCAGCGGCCCGAGGTGAGGACGAAGGCGTGGGTGGAGCCGCTGTCGAACCAGACGTCGAGGATGTCGGTGACGCGTTCGTAATCCGCCGCGTTGTAATCGGGGCCGAGGAATTCCTGGGCGCGGGATTCTTCCCAGGCGTCGACGCCTTCGGTGCTGATGGCGGCGATGATGCGGGCGTTTACGGCGGGGTCCGCGAGGTATTGGCCGGTGGCGCGGTTGACGAACAGGGCGATGGGGACGCCCCAGGCGCGCTGGCGGGAGAGCACCCAATCCGGGCGGCCTTCCACCATGGAGCGGATGCGGTTTTCGCCCTTTTCGGGGACCCAGCGGGTGGCGCTAATGGCGGCGAGGGCGGTTTCGCGGAGGGTGGCGCCGGCGTGTTGTTCGCTGCGGATGGTGGCTTCGGTGGCGCACAGGGGCGTCTGGCGGTCGATGGCTTTGTCCATCGGCACGAACCATTGCGGGGTGCAGCGGTAGATGACCTTGGCCTTGGAGCGCCACGAGTGGGGGTAGGAGTGTTTGTAATCGGCGCTGGCCGCGAGGAGGCCGCCGGCGTCGCGCAGGGCGGTGAGGATGGGGCCGTCGGGCGCGTTGAACTTGGGGTTGATGACCGAGCCTTCGCCGCCGAGCCATGGCCAGTTGGCGCGGTATTTGCCGTCGGCCTCCACCGCGAAGACGGGGGCGAGGGGGAGGTCTGGGGTGCCGAGGGTGGGGGCCCATTGCTTGCACAGGGCGAAGTCGTCCTCGCCGTGGTCTGGCGCCATGTGGACGAGGCCGGTGCCGCTGTCGGTGGTGACGAACTCGCCGGGCAGGAAATGGCGGGGGGCGGCGAAGAAGCCGCCGAGCGCGTGCATGGGGTGGCGGGCGAGGGTGCCAAAGAGGACGGAGCCTTTGCCCGACCAAACTTCATGTGTGTGGACTTGGACGGCACCGAGGTTCGCCGAAAAATATGCCGACAGCCTCCGAGACCATTCATCTAAAAGCTTAGCTACAATCAAGAAGCGGCGACCGCCGAGGATCTCGGCCGCCCGCACCAGCTTTTCGGTCTCAAATCCCACACTGCCGCATGTCGTATCCACTACCACATAATCAACCTCCGGCCCATAGGCGATGGCCTGATTGGTGGGGATGGTCCAGGGGGTGGTCGTCCAGATGACGGCGTGGGCGCCGATGAGTTCGGGGATCGGGCTGTCGATGATTTCGAAGGCGACGTCGATTTGCGTGGAGGTGATGTCCTCGTATTCGACTTCGGCTTCGGCCAGAGCGGTCTTTTCGACGGGGCTCCACATCACCGGTTTGGAGCCGCGATAGAGTTGGCCGGATTCGGCGAATTTCAGCAGTTCGGCGACGATGGTGCCCTCGGCCTGTGGGTCCATCGTCAGGTAGGGGTGGTCCCAGTCGGCGTTAACGCCGAGGCGTTTCAACTGCTCGCGCTGGGCATTGACCCATGTTTGCGCATAGGCGCGGCATTCGGCGCGGAATTCCTTGGGGGGAACCTCGTCCTTGTTGCGCTTCTTCTTGCGGTATTCCTCTTCCACCTTCCATTCGATCGGCAGGCCGTGGCAATCCCAGCCGGGGACGTAGGGCGCGTCCTTGCCCAAGAGGCTCTGGGTGCGGACGACCATGTCCTTGAGGATGTGGTTCAGCGCGTGGCCGACGTGGATGTTGCCATTCGCATAGGGCGGGCCGTCGTGGAGGATGAATTTCTCGCGGCCGGCGCGATGGTCGCGCAGGGTGCGGTAGAGATCCTGATCCTGCCAGCGCGACAGAATGCCCGGCTCCTTTTGCGGGAGGCCGGCCTTCATGGGGAAATCGGTCTTCGGCAGGAAGACAGTGCTCCGGTAATCCGGCTTCTCGGGGGTGTCGGGCTTGTCGGTCATGATGGGTGGGCCTTAGCGATGCTGGGGCGTTACTGCAAATGGGGAGGTTTGAGGGGTTAAGCGGTAGGTGCGAGGGGCCGGGAGTATCGCGCTTTACGCGATGCGACCTACAGGGCACCCCCTCGCGCTCCCGATACTTGTCGGCCTTGCGGGTGGTCTGCGGCGTGGCGCTTTTCCGCGCAGCGGCTTTTCATGCCTGCGGCGCGGCGGCGTGGCGTAAGGTCGAACCCTTGGCGCGACAATGACAGTTCCGGGGGCGCGAGGGCCCAACCGATTTGCATCGGCAAATCGGCACATTAAACGCCCCTCGCACCTTCACCTTGAAACCCCTTATTCTACCCCGCTGAGCAACCGCTTCGCCTCATCGCAATCCAGTTTCATCTGCGCGGTCAGATCGCCCAGCGAATCGAACCTGGCTTCGGGGCGGAGGAAGTGGTGGAAGGCGACCTCGATTTCCTGGCCGTAGAGATCGCCGGAGAAATCGAAGAAGTGGGGTTCGAGCAGTTCCTTGGGGGGATCGAAGCTGGGGCGGATGCCGATGTTGGCGGCGCCTTTCAGGCGCTGGCCGCCGGGCAGCAGGGCGGTGACGGCGTAGATGCCGTAGCGCGGGCGCAGGTAGCCGGTGAGGGCCATGTTGGCGGTGGGGAAGCCGATGGTGCGGCCGAGCTTGTCGCCGTGTTGCACTTCGCCGCGGATGGTGAAGGGGCGCGAGAGCAGGGCGGTGGCGGTTTCGCAATCGCCGGCTTTCAGCGCGGCGCGGATGCGGGTGGAGGAGATGGTGCCGTGGCCGTCGTCCACCGCGCCGACATGGCGGGCGGCGATGCCGAATTTGGCGCCTTCGCTTTGCAGCAGGGCGACCGAGCCGCCGCGCCCCTTGCCGAAGGTGAAATCATCGCCGGTGACGACGCCGGCGACGCCGAGCTGTGCCCCGAGGATCTCGCTGATCCAGCGGTCCGCGGGCATGTCGGCCATGGCGGCGTCGAAGTGGAACACCAGCATGGCATCGGCCCCGGCGGCGGCGAAGAGATCGCCCCGCTGCGCGATGGTGGTGATGCGGAACGGGGGGGCATCGGGCACAAAGTAGCGAATCGGGTGCGGATCGAAGGTGGCGACGATGGCCGGGCGCCCTTCCGCGCGGGCCCAGCGGATGGCTTCGCCGACCACCGCCTGATGGCCGAGGTGGAAGCCATCGAAATTGCCCAGCGCGAGAATGGCGCCGTGCATTTCGGGCGGGAGGGGGTGGCGGGAATCGAGGCGAATCATCGTGGGGCTCTATAGGCTGCGGGCGAGGGTGACGAAAGCGAAGCCGGGGGTGGTGCCCTGGGGGCCGTGTTCCTCGCGGGCGGTCTCGTGCCAGCCGGGGCCGAGGGGGGGCATGTGGGTGTCGCCGTGGACCTCGGCGTGGACCTCGGTGAGCTCGATGCGGGTGGCGTGGGGCAGGGCGAGGGCGTAGATTTCGGCGCCGCCGATGATGGCGACCTCGGGGGCGTTGCCGGCATTGTTGGCCTCGGCATCGCCGGCCCCCGTATTGCCGGCCCCCGTATTGCCGGCCCCCGTATTACTGGCCCCCGGGTTACTGGCAAGCGCGAGGGCGGCCTCGATGGAGTGGGCGGGTTCGGCGCCGGGGGCGGACCACCGGGTGTCTCGGGTGAGGACGATGTGGCGGCGGCCGGGCAGCAGGCCGGGCAGCGAGGCGAAGGTCTTGCGGCCCATGATCATGGGGCGGCCAGTGGTGAGGGCCTTGAAGTGCTTGAGATCCGCCGGGATGTGCCAGGGCAGGCGGCCATCGGCACCGATGACGCGATTGCGGGCCATGGCGGCGATCAGCACGATGTGGGGCCGCACGATCCGGGGCAGCGCGATCTGGCTGGTCATGCGCGCCGGGCCCGGATCAGGCGAGGGTGAGACGGGTGACGTGGCCCATCTTGCGGCCGGGGCGCGAGGCGGCCTTGCCATAGAGATGGAGGTGGTTGGCGGGGTCGGACAGGATCTTGTCCCAGTCTTCCGCTGCCCATTTTCCGGTTTTGGGGCCGGTTTGATTGGCGCCGATGATGTTGCGCATCTCCACGCCCTTGGCGATGAGGGTGGTGTCGCCCAGCGGCAGGCCGCAGATGGCGCGGATGTGGTTCTCGAACTGCGAGGTGATCGCGCCCTCGATGGTCCAGTGGCCGGAGTTGTGGACGCGGGGGGCGATCTCGTTGAACACCGGGCCGTCTTGCGTCGCGAAGAATTCGCAGGTGAGCACGCCGACGTAATCCAGCGCCTCGGCTACCTTTTGCGCGAGGGCGCGGGCTGCGGCGACCTGCTCGCGCACGGCGGCGGGGGCGGGCAGGGAGGAGCGGGCGAGGATGCCGCCCTCGTGCTCGTTGAGCGGCGAATCCCAGAAGCGGATGTCGCCCCTGTCACTGTTTTTGGTATCGCTGTTCTTGGCGCTGCTCTTGGGGGCGCGGCGGGCGAGGATGACCGAGAATTCGGCGGAGAAGCGGACGAGGCCCTCGTAGATGAGGGGCTTGGCCGGCAGCTTCAGCCCGCGCGTGTCGCCCGAGGCGCCGATGCGCCACTGGCCCTTGCCGTCGTAGCCGTCGCGGCGGGTTTTCAGGATGCCGGGCGCGCCGACTTGCGCGATGGCGGCGGCGAGGTCGTCGGGCGAATCGACCGGAGCAAAACGGGCGGTGCGGCCACCGAGGGCGGTGACGAAGTGCTTTTCGGCGAGGCGGTCCTGTCCGGTTTCCAGCGCTTTTGGATGGGGGAGAATGGGCGTGGTGCCCAGCGCCGCCAGCGGGGTGACGGGGACATTCTCGAACTCATAGGTGACGACCGCGCAATCGGCGGCGAAGCGGGCGAGGGCGGGGGTATCGTCCCAGGCGGCGCAGGTGAAGGCGGCGGCGACCTCGGCGGCGATGGCGTCGGGCTCTGGCGCGAAGATGTGGACGCGGTAGCCCAGTTGCGCGGCGGCCATCGCCAGCATGCGGCCAAGCTGGCCGCCGCCGAGGATGCCGATGGTTTCGCCCGGCGCTATCATTGGCGGGCCATCATGCCGTTGCGGGCCTTTCGGCAACCGCGGCGGATTGGGCGGCGCGGTAGGCTTTCAGGCGGTCGGCGAGGGCCGGGTCGGTGATGGCGAGGATGGCGGCGGCGAGCAGGCCGGCGTTGGTCGCGCCCGCCTCACCGATGGCCAGCGTGCCGACGGGAATGCCCGCCGGCATCTGGACGATGGACAGCAGGCTGTCTTGCCCCGACAGCTCCTTTGACTGCACCGGCACGCCGAGCACCGGCAGATGCGTCATGCTGGCGACCATGCCGGGCAGGTGGGCGGCGCCGCCGGCCCCGGCGATGATGACGCGGAAGCCCTCGTCAGCCGCGCCCTTGGCGAAATTCACCAGCCGGTCTGGCGTGCGGTGGGCCGAGACGATGCGCGCGTCGTAGGCCACGCCGAGCTTGTCGAGCGCCTCGGCGGCGCGGCTCATGGTCGGCCAGTCGGACTGGCTGCCCATGACGATGGCGACGGGGGGCTGGGGGGCGGGGGCGACGAGGGGGGCGGGCGCGGTCATCGCTTTACCGTTCCGAGAGGTAGTAGCGGTCGGTGGCGGCGAGGTCGGCGTCCAGCTCGTAGACGATGGGCTGGCCGGTGGGGATTTCGAGGCCGGTGATCTCGTCATCGGAAATGCCCGACAGGTGCTTGACCAGCGCGCGCAAGCTGTTGCCGTGGGCGGCGATGAGCACGGTCTCGCCCGCCCGCAGCGCCGGGGTGATGGCGGCCTCGTAATAGGGCAGGACGCGGGCGATGGTGTCTTTCAGGCTTTCGGTATTGGGGATGGCAATGCCGGCATAGCGCGGGTCGGCCTTGAGATCGAAGGCGCTGCCGTCTTCCAGCACGGGGGGCGGGATGTCGAAGCTGCGGCGCCAGATCTTCACCTGATCGTCGCCGTGCTTGGCCGCCGTCTCGGCTTTGTCCAGCCCGGTGAGGCCGCCGTAGTGGCGCTCGTTCAGGCGCCAGTCTTTCGTTTCGGGAATCCACACGCGGCCGGCCGCTTCCAGCGCGAGGTGCAGCGTGCGGATGGCGCGGGTTTGCACCGAGGTGAAGGCGATGGTGGGCAGCATGCCCTTTTCGCGCAGCAGCGTGCCGGCGGCGCGGGCCTCTTCCTCGCCCTTGGCCGTGAGATCGACATCCCACCAGCCGGTGAAGCGGTTTTCGAGATTCCACTGACTTTGGCCGTGACGAACGAGAATGAGACGAGGCAAGGTGGCAGGCTCCCCCTGGGATGTAACGGGCGCGGACGGTGCCGCGGGATGGGCTTTACCGCCCCTAGCTATTTGGCGGGGTTTTGGGAAGGGTGGGGGATTCACCGGGCGGATTGGCCGATGGGATTTGGGCGCGGGCCTGCGCTTTTCGGCGGCGCAGGTTCTCGCGCAGCTTGGCGGCGAGGCGTTCTTCGCGGGAAAGGCTGGCTTCGCGGGAAGGATCGGCTTCGCGGGAAGGGTTGGGCGGTTGGTTGGTCATGGGGCGGAGAGTGTGGCGCGAACTGGCGAAATGCTCAAGCCCGGCTTTCCGGGCGGGTGGCCTGTGGTGGGCGGCCTGTGCGGGACGGCTGTGCGGGGTGGCCTGTGCGGGGCGGCCTGTGCGGGGCGGGCTGTGCGGGGGGACTGGGGCAGATTAAGCCGGGGCGGGCAAGCTGTGCTTGACAAGCAGGCCCGCGCCGGACAATAGCCCGCGCCTGCCCGGGGCCCTTCCGCTCGCATTTGCGCGCGACAGGACAGCGGGCGATTTCGTGGTTGGCTGCTGTAGCTCAGTGGTAGAGCGCATCCTTGGTAAGGCTGAGGTCGGGAGTTCAATCCTCCCCAGCAGCACCACGATATTTCTCCCCTTTCTCCGGACTACTCTCCCCCTGGCGGGGCCCCGATTCGTCGGCGGCGCGCCATGCCCTTGGCAGCGGTGATGATGCCCTTGGCATGAGCGATTCTGGCGCTAGACTGCCCGCACAAAACAATGTGCGGGAGAGAATGCATGGCCATCACCGAAGGAAAATATCCGCTGGGCAAGGAAGGCTGGACGCCGGAGCTGTTGACCGGCCTGGTGGAGCGCATCCACCCGGGAACCAGCGTGACCGACTGCACCGTGGTGGACGGCTGGTTCTATGGCAGCGAGCAGGCATCCACCTCCGGCCGGCTGGCGCTGGATCTGCGCTATGCCGGGGCGGAGGCGGACAAGCTGCCGGCGCGGGCGATCTGCAAGATCGCGCAGACGGTGAGTTCGGCCGAGGCGCTCTATGCCAATGAGGTGCGATTCTACCGCCAGTTGCAGCCCGAGCTTGCCAGTTCTGCGTTTTCTGGGCCCGGGCTGGAGATCGAAACGCCGCTGTGCGTGGGCGGGGACTATGATGCGGCCAGCGGCACCTATGCGCTGGTGCTGGAGGACCTGGGCCAGCGCGGGGTGATCTTCCCCAGCGTGCGCACCAGCCTGACCCTGCCGCAATTGCGCAACATGCTGGCGATGCTGGCGCGGCTGCACGGGCATTACTGGCAATCGCCGCGCTTTGCCGGGGATTTGAGCTGGGTGGAAAGCCATGTGGCCGGCGACCTGCACACGCTGTTTCACAGCCCTGACGGCACGCCCGGGCATATCGCCCATCTGGTGGAGACCATACAGTTCAAGCGCGAGATGGTGCAGCGGCTGGGCATGAGCGTGGATGAGCTGTTCGACAGCTTCAAGAAGGTGCAGCACCATCAGGCGCGGTTGCCGCAGACGCTGCTGCATGGCGACACCCATATCGGCAACACCTATCTGCTGCCGGGCGACAAGATGGGGCTGCTGGACTGGCAACTGTCGGTGCGCGGCTATTGCATGCATGACGTGAGCTATATCATCGCCACGGCCCTGCCGGTGGAGATGCGGCGCAAGCATGAGCGGGAACTGCTGGCGTTTTATCGCGAGTGTCTGGTGGAGGCGGGAGTTCGCGAGGCGCCTTCGGCCGAGCAGCTGTGGCTGGAATATCGCCGGGCGATGGTGTGGAACGTCTATATCGGCTGGCTGACCACCGACATCACCAACTATGGCTGGGAGATCTGCGTGCTGGCCCATCTGCGGGTGATGACCGCATTTGAGGATATGGAGACGGCCAAATTGCTGCGCGCGATGGATTGACGCGCGGCATCGCGTTTTTGTTGGGCGTGAGTGGTTGATGGGTGCGGCAAACCCCTCCGGGTTTGCCTTGCTTCCCCAAGCCCGCACCCCCACCCAACCACCCACGAGCGTATACTGAGGGGTGGTTGGGTGGGGGTGCG